>NZ_KI535303.1:0-66803 GCF_000482345.1 Bacillus sp. UNC437CL72CviS29
CACCAACTATTGATGCATTCAGATCAAGGTTGGCATTATCAAATGAAACAGTACCGTCACGCATTACAAGAAAGAGGTATCGTACAAAGTATGTCTCGTAAAGGCAACTGTTACGACAACGCAGTAATGGAGAATTTCTTTGGAATCATGAAGTCTGAATTTCTCTACATAAAAGAGTTTGAAAGTGTAGAGCATTTCAAAATAGAATTAGAAAAATATATAGATTATTATAATACCAAACGGATAAAGGCAAAATTAAAAATGAGCCCGGTACAATACCGGACTCATTTTTATCAAGCTGCCTAATGAAATAACCGTGTCTAACTTTTAGGGGTCACTTCACTTTTAGGCGGCTTTTTTCAATCTTCTTTTACAGCAATAACATTTTCCCAATTCCATTTTTCATAATACCACTCGGGTACATCTATATTTTCAATCCATTTCTTCGCTTTTGCTCCATCCCCATTCGCCAACCACATATCTGCCTTTTTACGGTCAGAACGCATCCATGTCAGTTGATTTTCACGCTTTATATAAACTGGATTGTAATCCCCATATTTTTTTGGGGGAGTTGTAATTTGGCGCTGGCGATTTGATTGAATATTTACTTGGTATAAAGAAGGGAATGATCTTTTTTCTTCTTCATTTTTCCACTCCATTTCTCGAGCTCTTGAAAGTGTAATAAGTTCGTCATTATGCCATGTGAAATCCCAATCAACATCCCCTTTAGGCGTAAATTTTTCTTGCTGAAGGGCAGGGACTTCTTTTATTTTTAAATGTTTATTTTCTAATGCAATTCTCCCGCTTCCTTCAATATAAGCCAATGTATTTTTCGATGGAGCCCATTGTATCCACTGGCTATTTAATAACATTTGATCTACTTTTTCAAAATGACTCCCATCCGCTTTCAAAAGACAAAGTGTATTACTATCCGCTGACCACGAAGCGGTTGGAACAGCTAAAAATGCAATCCACTTTCCATTTGGAGACCACTTGAAATTACTTGCAACATAAGCGAGAAAATCCTCCTGTATACTCGGTAATGTATACAGGTGTTTCATTTTATTAGGATTCATTCCAGCATCCTTTTGTACTTCATATAACTGTGCTCCTGTCCAACCCGTTGGAAGCAACTGAGCCTCAGACGAAACAAGAAATTTCTTTCCATCTGGATACCATGCATAATCACCAACACCCGATGATACATTTTCAAACGTTGCATTCTTCTTCTCTGCATCAAATGTATTTAATGTACCTGTAAATTCAAATGCAATTATATTTTCTACCGGCGACCATTGATAATTCGTTGCTTCTGTTTGAGAAGGAACAACTTTTTCCCCATCCACAACGTGGTACAATTCGAGCTCTTTTTGCTCTTCACCTTTTGCATATGCAATCCACTTTCCATCATGTGACCATTTGGGTTTTGTTATGTATTCTCCTTTTGTTATTTGTTTTTCTTTTCCATCAAGTTTGATCCAGAGATCATGATTACGAATAAACGCTACTCGTATATCTTTTTCCTCAGCTTGAACATCAAGAGTAGTTTCTTGCAAGTAACAAATACAAAGTATAAAAATAAGCAGTTTTTTCCACATCTTTCTCTTTCATCCCCCCATAATTAATCTCCTTTATCATGCCCGCCTATTTACTATTTGAAAAAGATTATTACATTGACAACTTTTTAAATATATTTTTATAAAAAACATAATTTAATTGAACGAATTATAGCTTTTAAGGCATCCCTAGTAGCGGCTTATATCTATGACTCAGTGAACTGATGGTTTGTGCAAATTATAATTTTTCATAATGCTTTGTACATGAAGAAAAAGACGGATTTTTCCGTTATCAGTAACTGAGATGTAAGCATTCTCGTACCTAAGGTGATCCCGCTATTTTTCCGCCCCTATCGGATTTTCCGATAGGGTCTTTTTCTGTTTCTCACAAAACAAATATTAAATAATTCCGAATCTTATGATAAAATTTTATAAGCGCTTACAATTTTTGAAAGGAGGTGATATACGTAAAAGGAACGAGAGCAGTTTTTACGTATAAAAAGGGGGATGTATGAATGACAACAAAAACAGAAATTCCATCACATTTAAAACCATTTGTATCCACGCAGCATTACGATCAATATACACCAATTAATCACGCTGTATGGCGTTACATTATGAGACAAAATCATAACTTTTTAAAAGATGTTGCTCATCCAGCCTATGTGAACGGACTGCAATCATCTGGTATTAATATAGATGCGATTCCAAAGGTGGAAGAAATGAATGAATGTTTAGCACCAAGTGGCTGGGGCGCCGTAACGATTGACGGTCTTATTCCTGGCGTAGCGTTCTTTGATTTTCAAGGGCATGGTTTATTACCGATCGCAACAGATATTCGTAAAGTAGAAAACATTGAATATACGCCAGCGCCTGATATCGTTCATGAAGCAGCTGGGCATGCACCGATTTTACTTGACCCTACATATGCAAAATATGTAAAACGATTTGGACAAATTGGAGCAAAAGCATTTTCAACGAAAGAAGAGCACGATGCTTTTGAAGCTGTACGTACTTTAACAATTGTGAAAGAAAGTCCAACTTCTACACCAGAAGAAGTTGTAGCAGCTGAAAAAGAAGTTGCAGAAAAGCAAAAGCTTGTTTCTGGCTTATCAGAAGCAGAACAAATTTCTCGTCTTTTCTGGTGGACAGTCGAGTACGGCTTAATTGGAGATATAAATAATCCAAAAATTTACGGTGCTGGTCTTCTTTCCTCTGTTGGTGAGAGCAAACATTGTTTAACAGACGCTGTTGAAAAAGTTCCATTCTCCATTGAAACTTGTATACAAACGACATATGATGTTACAAAAATGCAGCCACAGCTATTTGTATGCGAGTCATTTGAAGAATTAACAGAGGCACTTGAGAACTTCTCTGAAACAATGGCTTTCAAGACAGGTGGCGCAAAAGGATTAGAAAAAGCAATTCGTTCTGAAAACAATGCAACCGCTCAATTAAGTAGTGGTTTACAAATTACAGGTACATTTGCAGAAAAAATTCAAGATGATGCAGGTAGAGTGATTTACATGAAAACAAACACACCGACTGCATTAGCACTAAATAATAAACAACTACCAAATCATTCTACAGCTGTACATCAAGATGGCTTTGGTACACCAGTTGGTTTATTAGAAAGAAATATCTCACTCGAGGATTGTACAGATGAAGAGTTACAATCATTAGGCGTTATCATTGGTAATCAAGCGGAACTCTTCTTCACAAGCGGTGTTCACGTAAAAGGAACAGTGACTGATATTGTGAAAAACGATAAAAAAATCGCTCTTATTTCATTTACAAATTGCACAGTGATTTACAAAGATCGTCTATTATTTGATGCCTCATGGGGAGCGTTTGACATGGCAGTTGGTTCAGAAATCACTTCTGTATTCCCAGGTGCAGCAGACGTGGCAGCATTCTTCGGAGTAGAGGAAGAAGCAGAAGAAACACCTACATCACTTACCTTAACGGAGCTTGATCGTATGTATCAAACTGTTCGCGATATTCGAAATGAAGGCATGTTACAAAATTCACATGTAGAACAATTAGTAACAATTCAAGAAGTCCTAAATCAGTTCTTTACAAAAGAATGGTTACTTCGTCTTGAAATTTTAGAATTGCTTTTAGAACATAACAAAGGACACGAAACATCTGCTCAGTTGTTACAACAGCTATCTACTTTTACAAAAAACGAATCTGTTCAACGTTTAATTAATAATGGTCTTACTCTACTCTCAATAAAGGATGTGAAAAATAATGCAACGACTAACAGATGAAGAAGTACGAGAGGAATTAACAAAGTTAGATAAATGGACAGTGAAAGATGAAAAATGGATTGAAAGAAAATATATGTTTTCCGACTACTTAAAAGGTGTCGAATTTGTCTCTGAAGCAGCCAAACTATCAGAAGAACACAATCACCATCCATTTATCCTTATTCAGTATAAAGCAGTCATTATTACTTTGTCATCATGGAATGCAAAAGGTTTAACAAAACTTGATTTCGAACTCGCAAGACAGTTTAATGAACTTTTTTTACAAAATGAAAAAGCAATTATAAGAAAGTAAAAAAAGAGAAGCCTTTATTTAGGCTTCTCCTTTTGTAATTAAGTGAATGCAGTGGCCAAATGGATCCTCTACTTGTAATATTCCCTCTTTGTACATAACAACCGCGCCAATATATTTTAAGCTTTCACACATTTGCTCTTTTTGTTTTTCATCTGCTAGTACAATGGTGAAATATTTCAAACCAACGGAATCTTGCATTTGCGGCGGCACACCTTCGCCTTGCCATGTGTTTAAACCAACATGATGATGATAACCACCTGCTGAAACAAATAATGCACCGTTTCGAGCTGGAATCGTTACTTCAAATCCAAGTCCATCTACATAGAAACGTTTTGCTTCTTCTAAATCAGCAACATGCAAATGGATATGCCCCATTACCGTTCCCCTTGGAAATCCGTTCCACGCATTTCCTTGTTGCAATAATCCTTCACCATCTAATGGGTTGCTAACAAACGGAAGCTCTCCCTTTTCATCTCGCCACACTTCTCTTTGACGATCTTGATAAATTTCAATTCCATTTCCATCTGGGTCAGCTAAATAAATTGCTTCGCTAAAGTAATGATCTGCCCCGCCATGTAACGGATATACTTTCTGCACAAGGTGACGAAGAATATTTGCTAAATCTTGTCTACTTGGTAGTAAGATTGCAAAGTGATATAAACCAGTTCGACTTCTTTGTTTTGGAAGAGCATTTTCTTTCTCCTCTATTATAAGAAGCGGTTCATTATTTTCATTACCAAGCGTAACGATCATTTCTTCTTCTTTTATCACTTTCAAACGTAATACCTCTGTGTAGAACGTCAGTGATGTCTTTACATTCGATACATATAAATGCACAACACCGAGTGTTGTATTGGGATGAAGTTGAAAGCTCATATTGTTATGCCCCCATTTCGATTAATCTTTTTTGAATACAGTTGCTTTTAAGAAATTATCTACAAAACCTTCAGCTTTAACAACGAATAAGTAAAGGCCCATTGCTAATAAAGCAAGGTCTAGTTCATACCCTGGATTCTTTCCATCGCCTAATAAACCAGCAGACCATTTCACTTTTACAATTGCCCCAACTAAAATAAGTGCGAATAATAATCCAATATAACGTACACCTAAACCAATAATCAATAATAGACCACCAACTAATTCTACCGTCGCTACGCCGTATGCAAGCGCTCCAGGTAAACCAATGCTTGTAAACCATCCTGCAATATTATCAATCCCTGATTGAAACTTTGTCAAACCATGCATAAAGAACGTTACTCCTAATACGATACGAATAATTAAATTACCAATATGTTGATTCATTTTGTTCTCTCCTCTATTGTTTTGTAATATAAATCTTTTATTTACATTACAAAACATACAATAAAAATTTTTATTCGTCAATTTATTTTTCTTGAGAAAAAAATGTTTTTTTTGCTATGATACAAATAGTTGTCTACAAAAAAGGAGCTTGATTATTATGAATATCGGTTCTGCAATACGTGAAATTCGTCAACGCAGAGGCGTTACTATCGCCCAAATTTGTGAAGGGACGGGACTTTCTAAAGGTTTTATGAGTCAAGTCGAGAATAATAAAACGTCCCCATCCATCTCAACTTTAGAAACAATTTCCAAATTTTTAAACGTTCCTCTTCCTTATTTATTACTTGAGCAAAAAGATCACATGAAAATTGTAAAAAAAGAGGAACGAAAATATAGTGTATATGGAAAAGATGAACAAAGGATTGAGCATGTCGCTGAACAGGGAGGCCTTCGTTTATCTTTAGTAGAGATTCCAGTTGGATTCCCAAAAGAAAACACACCAAATGCTCATGAAGGTGAAGAATGTCATCTTGTATTACGCGGTAAATTAGAAGTACAACATGGAGAAGATATCGCGATTGTGGAAGAAGGAGATTCTTTCTCCTGGAGTGCATGCGTGCCACATATTGTGCGTAATATTGGCGAAGAATCTGCATTATTACTCATCTCTAGCCATGCTGAAAATCGAAAGCGCGTATATTAAAAGGCATTGCAAACGATATGTTTGCAATGCCTTTTAACTTTTATATGAACAATATACACGTTACTCTCGTATGATCCCGTAACTTGTTCCTACTAATACGTCTTTACCTTTTTGATTACGATAAATCAACTCCATAGATACCTTTTTGTACCCTTCCATTTGTTCTACACTTGTAAGAGTTACATCACAAGTAATTGTATCTCCAGTAAAAACGGGCCTGATGAATTCACTTACAAATTCCCGTGCTATGTAATGTACATCTCCACCAATTTTCGTTCCAATGCTTGCAGTTAATAAACCATGTACCATTAAACGTCCCTGCTCATCATGTTCCATATGATGTCTCCCTTTATCCCCTGTAAGATGAGCAAATTCCAAAACCTCTTCTTCTGTAAATGTTCTTTCATAACGAAACATATCTCCTACTTTAATATTCAATTTCATCCCCCTTTTCAAGATTCTGAATTTTCTTTATAATTTTAACATAAAAAAACTATAAAATGAATGATAGTTCATTTTATAGTTTTCAATCGCTATTCTATCGATGCCCCTCTTTTTTTGCTTCATTATAACCGTAATAAGCACATGTCCCATTTTGGGATAAATCACGTACTTCAAAACCACAACTACGATAAAAATCAAAATTATTCGCAGATGTATGTGCAAACCAATCCCCATGGGGTAGTTTCTGCATACAAAGGGAAACGAGCTTCTTGCCTAATCCCTTTCCTCTATATTCATACTTCACAACTAAATCCATAATATTGGCAGCCATGATCTGATCAGAAATGACACGAACCATCGCAATCATTTCTTCATCATCCCAAATCGTAAAAGCCCATGTTGAATTTTCAAATGCTATCGTAAATTTTTCAATTTGCCAAGATGGAATGCTATTGTTGCTCCAGCCCGCATCTTCAAATAAACTTTTAATTGCATAAGCTGGTACACCTGTCGTTCCTTCTCGAATAATGAGTCCATTATAATAAATATACAATCCCATTCCCCCTTTTATTGTTATATACTATTCTTTAAGAGATAAATATTACCTTTTTAAAAAGAGAAAAAGATGGAGAAATTTTCCTTACTGCTTTCTTTTACATTCCTTATAATTACCGTGCAAACTACTAATATAGTATTTTTTAGTCTATGGATTCTTACATTACTTCCTTTGCTTAAAAAGCAACATTATCATCGTTTTGTATGGACTTCTCTTTTATTTGGAATGGGATTTTCCTTTTATTTATCTGCTATGAATCAAATTTCATTTTCTTCAAGAGAACTAACAATTATTGTAAAACGTCTTTGCCTACTTCTTGTTTTTTTACCATTTCTCTTAGATGCTCTTGCACGCCAACAGCGGATATCTCTAAATTGGAATCAACCACAATGGAACCATACCTTACATATGCCTTTTATTTGGAAAGGACCTCATCAAGTAAAAATTTATCTATTTCTCATCATCGCCATCTCTATTAATATCATCACTTTTATACCTTTTCTACTGCAAAAAGATTTGTCTTACATACAACATATTATGTTATTTCCCATATTGTTTTCTGTTATCAATGGCGCATTAGAAGAATGTATTGGGCGAGGAATCTTATTACATCAGTTTACAAATCAGTTTGGTGAAAAATGGGCTATTTTGCTTACAAGCATTAGTTTTGGTTTCCAGCATTATTCTTTAGGTTTTTCTTGGAGTGTTTCCACCGCTTTCATTTTAGCTGGTATATTTTATGGAGGAATAGTTGTGAAGTCAAATAGCATCATTCCAGCTACTATATGGCATATAGTTTTAAATCTATTAATGGTATTGAGTGGCCTCATTCTTTAAAAGAGCAGGGTTTATCCAGCTCTTTTAATTGCATATACAAGAATATCTATTCCATGAAATGATGCTGTCTTCTCATAACTCATTCCTGTTTTTCGAGCGACAAAGATAGATGCAGGATGATCTGGATTAATAAGGGAAATGAGTTTATTTAGTCTTAACCCTTGAAAGCCGTAATCTCGAAAAGCTGTTGCTGCTTCCTTTGCATACCCTTTCCCCCAATATTCAGGAAGTAACCAGTACCCAATTTCAATTTCTTCTTTGCCATCTACTTGTTGCCTAACGAGCCCTGCGTGACCAATTGGTGTATCTGTTCCCTTTTCAATCATTAGAAATAATCCTAAACCGTTTTTATAACTAGCAAGCACCCAGCTTTCAAGACTTTTTTTACACTGTGCGTATGTTTTCGGCATTCCATTCCCAATGTAGCGCATTACTTTTTCATTTCCCCATAAGGATGCATAAAACTCTAAGTCAGCCATTGTATATTTACGAAATTGTAAACGATCTGTATGGAACATACTCCTACTCCTTTCTTGTAGATTCTCTTTCTATAACTGAGATAGGCAATTGTATACGCTGTACATGCTCTCCTCGTAATTGTTTATGCAATAATACGATAGAATTCTTTGCCATACTTTTGATGGAGGTATTAATCGTTGTTATATTAGGGTGCATGATCATGGAGAGTTCTTGATTATCAAATCCCATAACACCAAAATCTTGTGGGATACGAATTCTTAATCGCTGCGCTTCCATAATGATTCCAGCAGCTATCTCATCACTACCTGAAAAAATTGCATCAGGTGCATTTTGCATAGATTGAATGATATGTATAATATTCTTTCCATCCTTCAGTCCACAGCAATTCGAAAATATCCATTCTCGTTGCACCTGTATATCGTACCCCTTTAAAGCTCGTTTATAGCCTTGGTATCTCTGTCTCTGCGCTTTACTTTTTAATGTATCGTAACAAAACCCTATACGTGTATATCCATTTTCCAAAAGATGCCTCGTTCCAATATAACCGGCTAACTCTTCATCAAATTGAACTGTAGATACGAGTTCTGTTTCTACATGTTCATTACAAATAACAATTGCTCCTGAAGTTATCGCAAGCTCTATTTCCTCTATTGGCAAAGAAAGTGTAGTAAAAATAAGCCCATCTAACTTTTTCGTCCTAATATATTGTAAAAATTCTCTTTCTCTCTCAACTTCATAATTCGATTGTAATATCACGACATCATAACGATCTATTTTTAAAATACCACTTAACTCTTGAATTAACTGACTAAAAAAGGGATGATGTAAATTTGGTACGACTACACCGATTAAATTTGTTTGTAGACGACGTAGATCTTTCGCCGTTGCCACAGGCACATAATTTTTTTCATCAATAATCGCCTGCACTCTCGCCCTTAATTCTGGACGTACATACGGATGATGATTGATCACACGGGAAACTGTTGCTTTAGACACTCCGGCTAATTTAGCGATATCTTCAATTGTAGAAATCTTAACTCCCTCCTTGACCTGTAATGCATTTCAGAATGTACAGTATATGGTAACTATTATAAACGAGGTGACATGAAATATGGGGAAAATTCAAATTTCTGGAGAGGTTATTGAAACGAAAGCAATTGCCTTTGATAAGGATGGTACATTATTTCACGCGATTCCATTTTGGCAGGAAATTGATAGACTGCGAAAATACAAGTTTTCACAAATTGTCGGTAAAAAGTATGAACCGCTGTGGGAAAAAGCAGTTGGATTTGTACCTCCAAACAAAGTTGATTTTAAAGGCCTATTAGCAGTCGCATCTGAAGAAGAAGAAATTATTGTTGTTGCTAGCCTTTTATATCAAATCAAAAAATATCCATGGCATCGTTGCAAAGAGCTTACTACTACCATATTTGAAGAAAGTAATGAGCAATTATCCATTGAACAAGCTTTTCATCCTATTCCAGGTATAACTGAATGCATTATTTCTTTGCAAAAAGAAGGAATATACACAGGTATTCTTACCTCAGATAATAAGGTGAGAACAAAAAAATGTATTGATTTACTTAACATACCATCTCTTCAATTTCTCTTTACGCCAGAAGATGTAGAAAACGGAAAGCCTCATCCAGAAATGATTACCAAAGCATGTGAACAGCTTAATATTAAACCAAATGATCTAGTAATGGTTGGAGATACTATTGTAGATGTAAAAATGGCTAAAGAGGCTGGAAGTATTGCTGTAGGCATTGCCAATCATGAACATGCAATAGAAGAATTAACACCGTATGCGGACTTTATCATCACTGATTACAGCGATATACAAGTTTTAACGAAAAAAAGACAGTAGACAAAGACTTGTCTACTGCATCCATATCATAACTAGTATAAAGAAAACTACAGTTGAGGGGGGGATTTTTCAAGTATATACTAGATATTTATCTTGTTCTAACAATGGACAAGAACTTTCCGTTCACAAATGACCTTAAATTAGAACTTAATTCTACTCCATTCTAATTGATAAAGATTATCATTGTCAATATAAATCGTATATAAAGTTTTATACGAAAAAAACGCTACAAAAAGATACACTCTTTTCATAGCGTTTCATCTATCAATTTGATTCATAATCGTTCTCCTCTAACCTATCACGCAACGCTTTAACACGCTTAAAAAAGAAAAATGACATTCCTAAAAATAAGACTATAACACCCATCATTGCAAAGGATTGTACAGTTTCTCTTCCTCCATTGGGAATCAATAAACCAATCATTAAAAATGTGGCTAGTGCGAGAAGAACTTGACCGAAGCGAATATAATCTGCTATTTTCTGTTGTAATTCTTTCATCTCTTTACCACTCCTCATTCTCACTGTATCATATTCTAATAGCCTCTGAGACAAGCAAATACAGCCAATGAGGGAGAAGTTTTCCAAAATAAAAGAGCCGCTAAAATGCGGCTCTTTCCCATTTATTACACTCCTTTGTATGCTTCCATATATACTTCTTGCAGCTCTGAAATCAGCGGTAATTTTGGGTTTGCTGTTGTACATTGATCTTCAAAGGCTCTTTCCGCTAACATGCCAACAACTTCTTCAAATGCTTCTTGTTCCACACCTTGTCCAGCAATGCTCATAGTAATATTCAATTCTTTTCCAAGAGCAATAATCGCTTGTACGAGTGATTCTACGCCTTCTTCTACTGTGCTCGCTGGAAGTCCAAGCATTCTTGCGATATGGGCATAACGTTCGTCAGCAACAAAGTGCTCATATTTTGGGAATAATGCATGTTTTCTTGGTTTGATTGCATTATAACGAATAACATGTGGCATTAAGATTGCGTTGGCACGTCCGTGCGGAATATGAAATTCCGGACCAATTTTATGCGCCAAACTATGATTAATGCCAAGGAACGCATTGGCAAACGCCATTCCAGCAATCGCAGAAGCGTTATGCATTTTCTCACGCGCCTCTTCGTCTTTGCCATCTTTATATGCTCTCGGTAAATATTTGAATACAAGATCAATCGCTTTTAATGCTAAACCATCTGTATAATCATTTGCCATAATAGACACGTATGCTTCAATTGCATGCGTTAATACATCCATGCCAGTGTCTGCAGTTACATGCGGTGGCACTGTCATGACAAATTGCGGATCGACAATCGCTACATCTGGCGTTAATTCATAATCAGCTAACGGATATTTTATATTATTCTTCTTATCTGTAATAACCGCAAATGGCGTCACTTCTGACCCTGTTCCTGATGTTGTTGGAATCGCAACAAACTGCGCTTTGTTCCCAAGCTTCGGATATTTACATGTACGTTTTCTTATATCTAAAAACTTTTGCTTTATTCCAAAGAATGTTGTTTCTGGATGCTCATAGAAGAGCCACATTCCTTTTGCTGCATCCATTGCCGATCCACCGCCAAGGGCGATAATCACATCTGGCTTGAAACTCCTCATCATTTCAGCACCTTTAAATACAGTTTCATCTGATGGATCTGGCTCTACTTCAAAGAATACCTCCACCTTCACATCATTTGTATGTTTACGTAAATAGTGCGTTACTGTATCCACATAACCAAGCTCGACCATTCCAGGATCCGTTACAATAAATGCGCGTGAAATATTTGGCATATTTGCTAAATACCCTGTCGCATGTTTTTCAAAATAAATTTTAGGTGGTAATTTGAACCACTGCAAATTCTTTTTTCTACTTGCAAGTCTTTTTATATTTAATAGATGCGTTGCCGTTACGTTTTGAGAAACTGAGTTCTTTCCATATGAACCACATCCAAGTGTGAGTGATGGAATAAATGCATTATATATATCACCAATTCCACCTTGTGATGACGGTGCGTTTACAATGAGACGGCACGCTTTCATACGTAAACCAAATTGTTTTTGCACTTCTTTATTTGTCGAATGAATAACCGCTGAATGACCTAAGCCGCCTAATTCTAACATTCCTTCGCAATATGTGAATCCTTCTTCAAGTGAATTTGCTTTTACACAAGCAAGTACTGGACTTAATTTCTCGCGAGATAGTGGATAATCAGCACCTACACCTTTAATTTCAGCAACGAGCATTTTTGTATCTTCTGGCACTGTAATTCCGACTAATGCAGCAATATAATACGCTGATTTTCCGACGATATCACTATTTACTGCACATGTATTTTCATTAATAACAAGCTTCTCTAATTTTTTACGCTCATCTTCTGTCACAAAGTAACAATTATTTGCTATCATTTCTTCTTTCACATCATTGTAAATTTCTTTGTCTACAATGATCGCTTGTTCAGAAGCACAAATCATACCGTTATCAAAAGTTTTTGATAAAATCAAATCATTTACAGCACGTTTTACATGCGCTGATTTCTCTATATAACAAGGTACGTTTCCTGGTCCTACGCCAAGAGCTGGTTTACCAGTAGAATATGCTGATTTCACCATTCCTGCACCCCCAGTTGCTAAAACAAGCGCAACCCCTTCATGATTCATTAATTGCTTTGTTGCCTCAACAGAAGGTTTTTTGATCCATTGGATACAATTCTTTGGTGCCCCTGCCTTCACTGCCGCATCACGTAATGTTTTTGCTGCTGCAATTGAACAATTTTGTGCAGAAGGATGAAATGCGAAAATAATTGGATTTCTTGTTTTCATTGCGATTAACGCTTTAAACATCGTTGTCGAAGTTGGATTCGTTACTGGTGTTACCCCAGCAACTACACCGACTGGTTCTGCAATTTCGATCACTTCTTCATGAGGATCCTCATGAATGATTCCTACTGTTTTGTCTTTTTTCATACTATGCCAAATATATTCAGTGGCAAATATATTTTTGATGCATTTGTCTTCATATACACCACGCCCGGTTTCTTCAACAGCCATTTTTGCAAGTGGCATATGTTGATCTACACCTGCAAGTGCCATTTCATGTACAATGTTGTCAATTTGCTCTTGTGTAAAATCCTCTAATGCTTGTAAAGCTGCCTGACCGTTCTTTACCAACGTATCAATCATTTCTGTTACTTCTTGCATTTCATTTACAACTTTCTCTTTGACTACCATGTGAATTCCTCCAATTCCGCTATATGGACTTTAATTGTCCCTCAGGGTCTCTAAAAGTCCCATTTAGCATAAAAAAATAGAATTACTTTCCCTACATGAATTCCATTGTTTGTGAAATATTTCACAAGTTTATGTGTGAAGCATCATTTCATGATTTTACTATACACGAAATATTTTTAATTGTGTGTGTCTAATTTGTGAAAAGTTTCACAAATTATTTTTTAAAAAAGCACTGCTTTTTTTTAGCAGTGCTTTTTATTATGCTAATGCTTGCGCTAAATCTTCAATTAGATCTTCACCATCTTCAATACCCACAGATATACGAATTAATGTATCCGTAATTCCTAATTCTTTACGGCGATCTGCTGGGATAGATGCGTGAGTCATTTGTGCTGGAATAGAAATTAAGCTTTCTACCGCCCCTAAACTTTCAGCAAGTGTAAAATACTGCAGTTTCTCAAATACTTTATTTAGCGTTTCTTCACTATCTACATCAAATGAAATAATTGCACCGTATCCATTCGCTTGTTCAGTTGCTAATGCATGATTTGGATGTGATCCAAGGCCTGGATAGTATACTTTATTAACTTTTGGATGATTATTTAAAAACTCAGCAATGGCGCGTGAATTTGTTTCATGTTCTTCCATACGGACTCCTAATGTTTTTAAACCACGAAGTAGTAAGAAACTGTCTTGTGGTCCAAGAATGCCCCCTGTTGAGTTTTGAACGAAATGAAGGTCTTCTGCTAATTGCGCGCTATTTACAACAACTAATCCTGCAACAACGTCACTATGTCCACCTAAATATTTCGTTGCACTGTGAAGTACAATATCTGCACCTAAAGAGATTGGTGACTGCCAGTAAGGCGTCATGAATGTGTTATCAATAATTGTTAATAAACCTTTTTCTTTTGCCAATGTAGAAATTTGCTTAATATCTGTAATTTTTAATAGTGGATTTGTTGGCGTTTCTACATAAATTGCTTTCGTATTCGGAAGAATTGCTTCTGCTACTTCATCTAAATTTGTTGTATCTACAAATGTATGTTCAATACCGAAACGATTCAATACTTTTGTAATTACGCGATATGTTCCGCCATATACGTCATCTGTTAAAATGACATGATCTCCTTTTGAGAATAACATAATCGTTGCTGTAATCGCAGCCATTCCTGAACCGAAAGCAAACCCTGCATGACCGTTTTCTAATACGGTAATCATTTCTTCTAGCGCTGCACGTGTCGGGTTTCCTGTACGTGAATATTCGTATCCTTGATGCTTTCCAACTGCTTCTTGTTTGTACGTACTTGTTTGATAAATCGGTACGTTTACAGATCCAGTTGAAGGTTCTCCTATGCGAATACCATGAATTAACTTTGTTTTTGCTCTCATTTTCATTCCCACCCTTTGTATATATCTTTACTTAAGTAACGCTCACTGCTATCTGGAAAAATCGTTACAATATTTGTACTTGGTTTTGCCTTTTCAGCCTCTAATAAGCTTGCATGAAATGCTGCTCCCGAAGAACTGCCAACAAGAAGGCCTTCTTTCTGCGCTAATTCTTTCACACGCCTGAATGCATTTCGATCAGAAATGGTATGAATTTCATCGAAATATGATGATTTTAAAAATGGCGGAATAAATTCAAGACCGATTCCTTCTGTTTCATGTGAACCTGCTTCACCACCATTTAAAATAGATCCTTCTGGTTCCACAATCACCGTTTTAATTTCACGATTTTGTTCTTTTAAATAGGAGGCAGTTCCCATAAATGTACCACCAGTACCTGCACCTGCCACAAATATGTTAATCTCTCCACCCAACTGTTCCCACAGCTCCGGACCTAATGTTTTGAAATAAGCACGTGGATTTGCATCATTTGCAAATTGACTTGGAGAGTATGAGTTTGGAATTTCTTTTACTAATTCTTTTGCCTTTGCAATTGCGCCTGTCATTCCTTGTTCAGTTGGTGTATGCACAACCGTTGCACCGAGAGCTTTCATTAACTCTTGTTTTTCAATGCTAAATTTCTCTGGTACACAAACGATCACACGTAAATCATACTCTAATGCAGCAAGTGCCAGTCCAATACCAGTATTTCCAGCTGTCGGTTCAATAATCGTTCCACCTTGCGCTACAAACCCTTTTGCCAGTGCATCCTCAATCAATTCTCTTCCTAATCGATCTTTCACGCTTCCACCTGGATTATAAAATTCAAGCTTTGAAAATAAACGAACGCCCTCTGGAAGTGGAAAACGAGTAATTTCTACAATCGGTGTATGACCGATTAACTCATGAACTCCACGATACACCTTCATCGTGTTCTCCTCCTTATTCGCCAATAAAGAAAAGGCAACTGTATGTATTTTCTTTATATGAGACAGTTGCCTTTTTGTTACATTACTTTAACTCTTCTAATACTTTTACAATAAAGTTTGTAGAATGAAGAGCTGCTTGATCTAAAAATTGATCAAATGAAACGTTTGATTCTTTCCCAGCAATATCAGAAAGTGCACGAATAATTACAAATGGAACGTTATATTGATGGCAAACTTGTGCAACCGCTGCTGCTTCCATTTCTACTGCGTAAAGATTTTCAAATTTATCACGGATTGCTGCAACTCGGTTGGGATCGCTCATAAATGAATCTCCTGTTGCAATCATTCCTTTAACCACTTGAATGTTTTCTTCTGCCTTCATACATTTCTCAGCTAATGCAACTAGTTCTTCATCAGCTTTAAATCCTGGTGGCATGCCTGGCACTTGACCATATTCATAATCAAATGCAGTTACATCCACGTCATGATGACGAACTTCTGTTGAAATAACTACATCACCCACGTTTAAAGATTGATGGAATCCACCAGCTGAACCCGTATTCATTACTTTTTCAGGTTGGTATCTCTCTAATAAAATTGTCGTTGACATAGCTGCATTCACTTTACCAATACCAGACTTTAACAAGATTACTTCATGCCCTGACAATAGTCCCTTCGTAAATTCACAACCTGCAACAGTTTCTGTTTCTGCCTGTTCTAATTTGTCACGTAAAATACGTACTTCTTCTTCCATTGCTCCAATTACAGCAATTCTCAATCTAATCCCTCTTTCTATTGCTTAGTTGCCTCCATTACCCAAACGAAATGATTCAATCTCGTAAACGTTACGTGGAAGCCATTGTTTTCAAAAATAGATTGCATGATCGGAATACGTGTGTAGTATTCTGTTTGCAAATCATTTGCTAACTGATGAAAACCTCTTTGTTTTGCAGTTTCAACAGTTTTATCATACGCTTCTTGATCTGCAAATATCGTATCAGCAAACACTATTTTACCACCTTTATTAAGCAATTGACTATATTTCGCAATTGCTACGTCTTTTTCTTCATCTGTTAGATGATGAAATGCATAGGTGCTTACAATTGTATCAATAGAATTCGGGACATCAAAAGAAAGAAAATCTCCTTCTGTAATCGAAAATCCTTTTGGTAACTTTTCTTTTGCGATAGCACGCATTTCACGTGACGGCTCTATGCCGTATACAGTATGGCCAGCAAGTAATAATTTATTTGTTAAATTACCAGTACCAACACCAAATTCTAATACATTTCCAAATGATTTATTTACTACATCCTCTAAAATGGCCTCATAACGAGCAAAAACTTCTTGATATTGTATATCTTCGCCTTGTACGAATAAATCATACGTATGAGCCCACTCATCAAATAAACCGTTAAATTCTGTACCCATATCGAATTCCCCTTTTTCTTATCGGTTTTATCAGTATGATATGCCTTCTTTTCGAAAATGTCAATTGAAATGAAAATGGTATTTCCTTCTTTTCTTTGTTACACTTAACTAGATTATGCAGAAAGGGGCGTATTTTGTGTCATTTACCTTTGAAATGTTGGAAGATAAAGTAGAATTTTTTGAGGCAGCTGACTTAGTTTCTTTAGAAAAGAAAGTTAACGAACAAATTGACAATAATAAAGCACTTATGCTGGAAGTTCATCATATTTCTCATCAAATGGTTATGGATACTGAAAGCAAACGGCCATATTACAGCGCAGTTGTTCATTTCAAATTAAAAAAATTACGCTAACTAAAAAAGAGAAAGGTTCTAAGAACCTTTCTCTTTTTTAGTTTAGAGTTTGAACAAGTACTGGTTTCCAGCCTTCGTTTTCTACCCAATCAATATTTACATAATATTTTTTACCGGTTTGTTTATCTTGTACATTACCGTATGCTTTTTGCTTACCGTTGTTTCCAATGCGGTGAATGACCAACTGTTCCACTGGAACTTCAATTGCAGAGGAAATTGCTTGTTTCATCTCATTCCAATCTGCTGACCCTTGTTTAAATGTCATTGCCGGTGTTGCACCTTGCGTTGTACCAACTGGCTTCCAAGAAGCTTTTGTATAAGCATCAGTTGCTTTAGGCTGTGTTTTTTCAGCTGGAACTTTCTCATTTGCTTTCGCTTCTTCCTCAGCTTTTTGTTTCTCTTCTGCAGCCTTCTTCTCTTCTTCCTCTTTCTTCTTTTGCTCTTCTAGTTTTGCTTGCTCTTCTTTATCTTTCTTTTTCTCAGCTTTATTACCTTTTGTTGTTTCCTGAGATACTTTCTTTTGTGTAGAAGACGCTTGCTCTGTTGTATCAGGAACAAATAATTGATACGCTACAATAGCTACTGCTAATAATACGATAGCTATTGCGATATTTAAAACACCGTTGTGACGACGTTTTTGTTGTTTCTGTTGGAATCTAGATCCTCCTGCCATTCTTCAAACCTCCATGCAGTTTTTCCTACTTGCTATTGTAACACTAAATCTTAAATGGTTGAACAACTACAGTAACATTTTCACGAAATGAAAACATTTGATAATAAATTGCAAGATTACCTTCTCCCTTCCAAGTGAGCAATCTCTTCCACAAATTCTTTAAAAATCGGTGTTACAGTATTTTCTTTACTATTCGTTTCTAAATCAACAACTACTAGTGCATATCTCGGGTTTTCGTATGGGAAATAACCCGCAAACCAACGATTTACACGATCTTCTTTTCCTGTTTGCGCAGTCCCAGACTTTCCAGCAACAGATAAAGGTAGCGATTGAAACGTTGCACCTGTTCCCTTTTCCATCGTTATGACTTTCCTTAACAAGGATTGTACCTGTTTCACTGTACTATAAGAGAGTTGTCGTCCTTCCAGTTTATGGTCTTCAAAATAAAAAAATTTCGTTCCATTTTTATATCGGATTTCTTTTACAGCTTTTACTTCTTTCTTCTCCCCATTTCTTGCAATCGTCGCCATCATATTTGCAATGGCTAAAGGGGATATTCTTACATCCTTTTGTCCAATTGCCGTTTGAGCGATTGCTTTGTGACCCACCTTATTTTCTTCGCCATTCCAAACAGTTGCTTTTTTCTCTTCTATCAACTGTTTAAACCCAGACGTATGAAACATTTGCCCTTTCCATCCTACCGTCTCACTCGCTCCTAGCGCTTCTAAATACGTTTCCATTATATGTTTATCCTTTTGCATCAATTCATCACCAAGCACAGCGAATGTTCTGTTACAACTCCTAGCAAAACTCTCTGTGAAGTTTAATTCCCCCATCATAACCTGTGAGAAATTTTCACCATACGGATCTGTATTACAGTTAAACATACGATGAGATTGAATCATATCATTATCAATTGCTGCGGCCGCTATAACTGTTTTAAAAACGGAACCTGGGAAATGAGGCGTTAACATTTGGTTCTCCATCGTTTTTTGATATGCACGCTTATCGTTCATCTGTAAAGATGGTTTACTCACCATTGCTACAATTTCACTCTTCTTCACATCAAGTAGTACTAATCCACCTTTTTTGATTCCATGTGTTCGCACAAGCTCTTCTGCTTTTTGTTGCAAAGATTTTTCTATCGTCGTTTGAATCGTAACTGGATAAAAGGGATTTCCAGGAGATGTATATTTTGCACGTTTCCCAAAAATCGGTTCTCCCTGTCTGTCTACTTGATATAATACTTTTGTTTCACCATCAGTCATTAAAAATTCATCAAACGATTGCTGTAATCCAGAAATACCGATAATTGTTTGACTAGATAGTTTTTTTAATTTCTCATATCGTTTTTTTAATTCCTTCTCGTTTTCTCCGACTACTCCGATCAGATGCTCCGCTTCCGATATTTGTTTCATTTTCACTTCGATTGCTACCATACCTAAAATATCCGCACGGTTTACCTTCTCCATCTGTTCTTTCGTTAACTGAAACGGTTTATCACCCCTTTGAAGTATAAATGGTTTTCGTTTGTCTTTCATTTGCAGCTTTATGTCTTGCCCCGGCACACCAATGATATGCGTAATTTTTTCTAACATGTCATTTTTTATTTGTAGAAAAGGAAAAATGACTAACACTGGGTATCTTTCTTCTCCTAGATTTTCTCCGTTCCGGTCAACAAAATGTCCCCTACCATCATCCAATGTGAATGCTTGTGTACGCTGGGTAACACTCTTTTCAATTAAATTTATATGCCTCTTTGTAAATGATTCCGTGGCTATAAGTTGTATTTGAGCTAGCCTACCAAGTAGTAATAGCATGATACATGCAAAACAGAGTAAAGTAATCGCAATTCTCCGCTTCATTTTCATAAAAAACACCTCGTCTTTTCAGTTTAGACGAGGTGTTAGTCCTTTTATACAAAGCGCAATGTTATCCAGTCCTATATGATGTAATTATTTTTTATTGGTTGACGGGTTGCTTTGCATATTTTTCGAAAACTGATTTATAAGTTTCCACATTTAAACCTGAATTTTGAGCAACTTCAACTGCAGTAGTCCTTACTTGCTCTGCACTTTTCACATATTCTTGTTTTAAAGAATTCATTTCATTTCGTTTTTCCTTTGCATTCTCAACTGTTACGGAATCTAAACACGCTATCAGTTTTTCTGTTATCTTTAAATAGTTGTTTTCTGCGTTGATTAATTTTTGAGTTTCATCCTTCTTTAACTTCGATCCTTTTAGGAAAGTAACAGCTTGATTTACTTCATCTTTTAAAAGTTTATCATTATTTTTTGCCTGTTCTTGCAATAACTTCTTCATGTCATCTATTGCTTTCTGATCCATCGACTCTTGTAACATATATTCAGGATTTCCAATTGCATAATCATATTTAACAGTTACATCATTAAAAAGTCTCATGACAATAGCTAATTGGTACTCTGGATCAAAGTCTTCAAATTTCTCTCTCTTTTTATCCTTATCTAATTCTTGCTTTTCTTTTGTATTCGATTCGTTTTTGGAGGACGAAGATACCTCGTCTTTTCTTTCTTCTTGCTTCGATTTCAATTCGTTTGATGCACTTGTTTTCTCACTAGATTCACATGCCGCTAATCCTGTCATCATGACGCCACAAGTGAATGCTGCAAATAATTTCTTTTTCATGAACTTTCCCTCTTTCTTATCCCCTTTAAAATCTCCTCATACTTCCAAACATAAAAGTATAAAAATTCATCAATTATAATATCAAAATTAAGACCCTTATATTGTCACATCATGTCGAATACGATAAAAATCGAAATATCATGGACGATTGGCACTTTTCACTTAGAATCTTGAGAGCAACGGGATAATAGAAGAAAAAAATAAAAGAGGTTCACCCATATGAGTGAACCTCCTTTTATTATTTTACAGAGATAATCTCTACTTGCATTTCTCCGCCTGGTGTTTGGATTGCTACTTTTTCACCAATTTGCTTACCTAGTAAGCTTTTTGCGATTGGAGAATCGTTAGAAATTCTTCCTTCAAATGGGTCTGCTTCTGCACTACCAACGATTGTGTAAGCTTCTTCGTCTCCATCTGGTAATTCTTTGAATGTTACAGTTTTACCTAACGTTACAACTGTAGACTCTTCACCATTATCTTCAATGATCACTGCGTTACGAACCATATTTTCAAGTTGTGTAATACGACCTTCTACAAATGCTTGCTCATCTTTTGCTGCATCGTACTCTGAGTTCTCAGAAAGATCACCGAAGCTACGCGCAATTTTAATACGCTCTACAACTTCTTTACGTCTTACTGTTTTTAATTGCTCAAGTTCGTTTTCTAATTTTTGTTTACCCTCTTGCGTCATAGGGTATGTTTTTTCTGTTGCCATGTTTTCCACTCCTTTTATATACCAATCCCCCGAAAAAAAGAGGAGTTCAATATGAAAACTCCTCCGCTTTACCTTTGTAGCGGAGGTTTCTAGTACACATGCACTAGCGGAGTTGTCACATACAACCCCGTGTTTTTTCCAATGCCTCTTTATATAAAGAAGATATGTATGGAAATCTCATATAAATATGCCCCCACCTAACATTAGGTGAGGTTGCATGTTTCATTGTATTCGATAAGAAGGGAAAAAATCCCTTCCTATCGTATATCTTTTACTATGCTATTACAAATTCACTTTTTGTTCAAGAATTGTTGCAATTTTTGTAACCATAATATCAATTGCAACATGGTTTTGTCCACCTTCTGGAATAATGATATCCGCAAATTTCTTAGAAGGCTCAATAAATTGGTTATGCATTGGACGTACAACATTTACATACTGCTCAACAACAGAGTCCATTGTACGGCCACGCTCTTTAATATCACGTTGCATGCGACGTAAAATACGAAGATCAGCATCTGTATCAACAAACACTTTAATATCCATTAAATCGCAAAGACGTGGGTCTTCTAAGATGAGAATCCCTTCTAAAATAATTACATCTTTCGGTTCTACTGGAATAATTTCTTCTGAGCGTGTATGCAATGTATAATCATATACGGGTTTCTCAACCGGCTTATATGCAAGCAACTGATGTAAGTGCTCAATTAATAAGTCATTATCAAATGCTAATGGATGATCGTAATTTGTTTTTAAACGCTCTTCCATCGGCAAATGGCTTTGATCTTTGTAATAATAATCTTGCTCCAAAATTAAAATGGAATGACCTTGAAATTGATCAAAAATCGCTTTTGTTACACTTGTCTTACCTGATCCTGAACCACCAGCAATTCCAATTACAACCGGCTTATTCGTCCCCATTCAACTATCACTCTTTCTTATTGATGTATGCTTTTGCGCATCATATTATTCACATACACTGGTTGATCCACTTTGAATTTCACGATTTGCAACGGATGTCTCGCTGCATCTAATTCGTTTCCATCCTCATCCCAAATTTTCTCCACCGTTTGTGTAAAGTTTTCTATTTCCGGTCCAAAGAACTCAACTTCATGACCTGGTTTGAAGTAATTACGTTGCTCTAACGTCACAATGCCTGTTTCTTCATTATAATCTAACACTAAACCAGCAAAATCATACGTTGTTTTCTTACTATGATTTCCATACATTTGTTCTAAGTGCCCTGGAACTCCTTCAAAAAATGCAGGAGCTGTGTCACGATTTGCACATTTATCAAGCTCATCTAACCATTCTTGTTTGAACTCAAAATTATCAGGATCTGCGCAATACGTATCAATTACTTTGCGGTATACAGTTGCTACTGTTGCTACGTAGTGAATGGATTTCATGCGTCCTTCTACTTTCAAGCTGTCAATTCCAATTTCAATCATTTTTGGAATCGAAAGAATTAGATTTAAATCTTTTGGACTCATTGCAAAATGAGCATCGCCCTCTTGGAATAAAGGAAGTTCTTCTGCCTCCTTATGTTGTGATACCGTTTGAACCAGGTCATAATCCCAACGACAAGACTGACAACACCCACCGCGGTTTGAGTCACGCGCTGTCATATGGTTACTTAAAGTACATCTTCCAGAGTATGCAATACACATTGCCCCATGGACGAATGCTTCAATCTCGATATCAACGTTTTCTTTAATTTCTTTCATCTCTTCATAGCCCACTTCACGAGCTAATACAAGACGATGTAAACCTTCTTCTTTCCAATACTGCGCCGCTTTCCAGTTAGACAATGATTGTTGTGTACTTAAATGTACTTCAACAGAAGGTGCTACACGTTTACACGTCTCAATAATAAGAGGATCTGCAACGATAATACCCGTTACGCCAGCTTTTTCAATCCCTCTTAAATAGTCTTCTAGCCCATCCATATTTTCATTATGTGCAAAGATATTTGTTGTTACATATATTTTCGCTCCATATTTTTTTGCAAATTCAACGCCTTCTGCCATTTCTTCAAGCGTAAAGTTACCTGCATTTGAGCGAAGACCAAATTCTTGTCCACCTAAATATACAGCATCTGCACCGTAATGAATAGCTACTTTTAATTTTTCTAAATTACCCGCAGGGATTAACAGTTCAGGTTTTTTCACAATTACGCGTTTTCCATCGATCACTCGTGAAATTTCTTGTACAGTCATTTCCTACACCCTCCTCGTTTAGTAAACCGTCTCTTTAAAGAAGAATCCTGTATCTAACGGACGATTTACTGGTTGCATTTCTTCTATTTTTTTATATAAATCGTCTTTCACGCCATAATACGCATCGCGATCTTCTACACATAAATCAATAGCTTTACGATATTTCTTTGTTACTTCGATAATGTATTCAGAGCTTTTTAACACACCGTCAATTTTCAAGCTATTAATTTCAGCATCGATTAATTCATCTAACTCATCAATGAAACAAATATCATTTGGACTCATAATATGAGTACCATTTTCATCCTCATAAATTGGATATTTATTATTACGCTCTGGATCATGTAAGAACATATTCTCTTCATGTTTTTTCTTTTCAATTTCTAGATTACGATCTTGATACTCGAAGTAATTTCCTACTAATGAACGCTTTGATTGGAACATGCATGTCATGCCATGAATTTGCACTTCAACTTCAACTTCAGCGTTTTCCTTTAATTCAACAATTTCATCTAAACTTAATTCACGTGCAAGGACAGCACGTTTGGCACCTTTTCGGCCCCAATAGTTACAGGTGAACCAGTTTGTTGCTGTCGTTTCTGTATTCCAGTGCATTTGCATGCTTGGTGCTACTTCACGTACAGTCATTAATACTGCTGGATCTCCAAAAACAACGGCATCTACATGCACGTCTTGCAAAAATGCAACGTAGTCTTTTAATTCTTCTACTTTGTCGTTATGGAACATAGCGTTCATCGCTACGTATACTTTCATACCATTTTCATGTGCAATGCTTACAGCTTGTTTCACATCATCACGCGTAAACTCTCCCGCTAAACGTAAGCCAAACTTTTGTTCACCGATCATTACTGCGCTTGCTCCTGCTTTTGCAAGAGGTTCAATATCAGCCACCGCTCTTGGTGTTACTAACAATTCAGGTTTTTTCATACCTTTGTCACCCTCTCTTTTTACTCACGGCTACTCCATCACCAATTGGGAAAATGGTTGTATCATATCCTTCATGGTTCATCAGCCATTCATTGTACGTCTTAATACGACGAATCAAACCACGCGTACGTCTATTTTCAATTTTTTCTTTTGTCGCTACAAGTCCATGGTACATCACATTATCTGAAATAATGACACCACCTGGATTTAATAACGGTTCATATAAGTCAAAAAAGCGACGATATTGTCCTTTTGCAGCATCAATAAAAATAACATCAAATGTTCCATGTTCTTTCACTTGTTCGCCTGTTTCTAATGCATCACCATAAATAACGGAAATACGATCTTTTACAGGAGAACGTTTTATATATTCAAGTGCTTTTTCATATCGATCACTATTTCGTTCTACTGTCACAATACGAGAATTAGGGATAGCTTGCATCATACGAATACTAGAATAACCAATTGCTGTTCCAAGCTCTAATATGCTTTTCGGCCCAATTAAACGTAAAAATTGTAACATAAACTCCATTCCAAGACGATCCATAATCGGCACGTGATATTCACTTGCATACTGTTCCATTTCAAGAATCAGTTCCTCTTTTGGATCAATAAATGATAGTAGGTACTCGTTAACTGCATCCTCCATAAATGGTCCTCCTTATTTACATGGAGAAGTGCCTCTATGACGTGGCAATTTCTATCTTTTCACACATAGAATGCAATAAAAATACAAGCCAGCTTCATCCTTAGCTTGTACGTCCCGTTTTGATATTAAAAACGATTCTTCTGCCAGTTTTTAACCCGGTATATTTTATCATAAAAAAGAGGGATATGCGACCCTTTTCGCTCTCCCTCCTATTTTCATTTCTTTTGTGTAATATATTTTTGTTTTAATGCATTGTGTTCTTCTAACGTTTTCGCATAATACACTTCGCCGCTTGGTGCTGCTAAGAAGTAGTAATAATCTGTTTGGGCAGGCTCTAACGCTGCCTGTATAGAATGCTTACCAGAATTCGCAATCGGTCCAACTGGAAGCCCTTTTACAACATACGTATTATAAGGCGAATTTACCTTTAAATCGTCATATAACACACGCTCTTTATGCTTGCCAAGTGCATATAATACCGTCGGATCTGTTTGTAATGGCATTCCCTTAGCTAAACGATTGTAAAAGACACTGGAAATTTTTTGACGATCTGTAAATCCAGTTGCCTCTTCCTCAATTAAAGAAGATAATGTTAAAAGCTGGTGAACGTCCAACTGTTTTTCTTTCATTTTCTCCTTATTTTGAACAATTAGTGCATTTGTTTTCTCAAGCATTTCTGTAACAATTTCTTCTAAAGTTGTATCTTTTTTGTAGTAAGAATACGTCGCTGGATATAAATAACCTTCTAACGGATATTTAATATTGCCATCAAAGATTTTATTTGTTAATAATACCGGATACTTTTGCTGCATTTTTTGGATAAAGGCCTTATCGTTTAATTGGCGTACAACATCATCTTTATTCCATTTCAGTTCCTTCGCAATTATATCTGCAATTTCAACAATTTGTGCACCTTCTTTAATCGTCAATTTATAAGCAACTGAACGATGGACATTACCCGATGACATTTGTTCCATTACATCATCTACATTCATTGACGAATTTAACAAATATGTACCTGCCTGCAAGTTTTTAGATTTAGCTTTTGCATAGAAACTAAATACTGTACCATTTTTAATAGCGCCTTTTTCTTCTAAAATCTCTCCAATTTTACTTGTAGATGAGCCTTTGGGAATCTCTACTTCAATTTCTTTTTTATTCCCGCTATCAACTGGTTTTAACGCAGATGAAATATACGCATAGACGGACACACAGACCACAAGTAGCGCAATAATTACTATTAAAAAGGCGCGTCTACGCTTCTTCCTCACTTGATTCTCTACCAAAGTTCTTCCTCCTTAGTCAATTGTAGACCGTATGTACACACTCTATACAACATCCTACAAAATCGCGACAAATCCACCTATCATTTCTAGACAGGCAATTTATTTTTTCTATAATCTGTCTAATTATACTATAAACAATTATGTAGTTTCGACAAAAAATCTGTCATTTTGCACAAGAATACAAAAAAAAGATGGACTGCATGTACAGCCCATCTTTTCAACTAATTACTCTTCGCCCTCTTCTTCTTCAGCAAGCGTGTTAAACATTTCTTGTACCATTTCCCACTCTTCTTCAGATTCGATTGGAAGTAATGTTCCACCTGATTCATCTTCACTTTGCTCATATGCCATTGCATCGTAAATTGGATCTCCATCTTCGTCAACTTCACCAATTGGTGAGAAGACTACATATGATTTATTCCCAAATTTTTCAGCATCAAAAGTGAAAATAATTTCACATAAATGCTCGTTCCCTTTTTCGTCTACAATTGTAATTTGATTTTCTTCCATTTTGGTCACCTCTTATTTACTATCTAAATATCCTTGTAAAATCACGACTGCAGCCATCTTATCGATAACTTGCTTTCGCTTCTTTCGACTTACATCAGCCGAAATAAGAAGACGTTCCGCTGCCATTGTTGACAGACGCTCGTCCCACAGTATAACCTCTAGTTGCAGAAGTTCACGCAAGCTTTCAGCATATTGCTGACATGCTTCGCCACGTGAACCGATCGTACCATTCATGTTTTTCGGCAATCCTACTACTATCTTGTCCACATTGTACTGTTTTACTAACTCAGAAACCCGATCAAAACCAAAAATTTCTCGTTCTTCATTGATTTTAATCGTTTCTAAGCCTTGTGCTGTCCAGCCCATTTCGTCACTAATCGCAACGCCGACTGTTTTTGTTCCAACATCTAAACCTAATATCCGCATATACTACTCCTCACGATGTTGTTTCAAATAAGACTTCACAAGCTCTTCAATCAGTTCATCACGTTCTAGCTTGCGGATAATGCTTCGTGCATCTTTATGACGAGGTATGTATGCTGGGTCTCCACTTAATAAATAACCGACGATTTGGTTAATCGGATTATAACCTTTTTCTTGAAGTGCATCATACACAGTTAAAAGTACATCGTTTACATGGACACTCTGTTTTTCATCTTGAAAATTAAACTTCATTGTTTTATCAAAACCGTCCATTTTAAGCACCTCACTTATAAGTAGTAAGTATAGGGAGAAGAATTTCTCCTCTCCCTACTATTGTACACTACTCTCTCTTTATTTTGAAACAGATTTAACGTACTCTTTGACAAATGCTAAAGCTTCATCTACTTGTGCTGGGTTTTTACCACCTGCTTGAGCCATATCAGGACGGCCGCCACCGCCACCGCCGCAGCGGGAAGCAACTTCTTTCACAAGTTTACCTGCATGGTATCCTTGGTTGATTAAATCTTTCGTTACACCTGCTAAGATATTCACTTTGTCATCACTTACAGCTGCTAATACAACCACCGCAGACTCAAGTTTATTCTTTAGGTCATCCATCATTGTACGTAAGTTATTCATATCTGCAACATTCACTTTTGTTGCTAATACATTCACTCCATCAACCGTAAGAACTGAATCTGTTAAGTTTCCAGCCTCAATGTTGCTTAATTTCGCAGCAAGAGATTCATTCTCTTTTTGAAGTTGCTTCACTTCAGCAAATAGACCATCTACTCTTGTTAAAATATCTTTTGGATTTGTTTTCATTTTACCTGCAGCTTCTTTTAATAAACCTACTTGATCGTTCATTAATTCGTATGCTGCTTTACCAGTTACAGCCTCAATACGGCGTGTTCCTGCACCGATACCAGACTCAGCAACAATTTTGAAAATACCAATAGAAGCTGTGTTATCAACGTGGCAACCACCGCAAAGCTCTAAGCTGTAACCACCTACTTGTACAACGCGTACAACATCTCCGTATTTTTCACCAAATAATGCCATTGCACCCATTGCTTTTGCTTCTTCGATTGCTTTTTGAGAAATCTCAACATCAATACTTTCCCAAATTTTTTCGTTTACGATACGCTCAATTTTTTCTAATTCGTCAGCTTGTACTTGACCGAAGTGAGAGAAGTCAAAGCGTAAACGTTCTGATGTTACAAGAGAACCAGCTTGGTTAACATGTGTTCCAAGTACATCTTTCAATGCTTGGTGTAAAATATGCGTTGCTGTATGGTTTTTCACAACACTGCTACGGTTTTTCGTATCAATAACAGCTTTTACAGTCGCTTCTTTCGTTAATGTACCTTCTTCAACAACAATTTTGTGTAAGTTTTGACCATTTGGTGCTTTTTGTACGTCTTTTACAAGAACTTTCACACCGTCAGCAAGAAGGTAACCACGGTCTGCAATTTGTCCACCGCTCTCAGCGTAGAATGGTGTTACATCAAGCATTAATTGTCCTTCATCACCCGCTTGTAAGCTATCTGTGTACTCGCCGTTCTTCACAAGTGCAATAACATTACTTTCTGTAGCAACTGTACCATAGCCAACGAATTCACTAGCTACTTTAATTTCTCCAAGCACACCGCCCTGAACTTGCATAGAATCAACGTCTTGACGAGCAGCACGTGCACGCTCACGTTGTTTTTCCATTTCAGCTTCAAAACCTGCATGGTCAACTGTCATACCAGCTTCTTCTGCATATTCTTCTGTTAATTCAATTGGGAAGCCATATGTGTCATATAGACGGAATGCATCTACTCCAGAAATAACAGTTGTTTTCTCTTCTTTCGCTTTTGCAATTAGTTCTACTAAAATCGCTTCGCCATCATGAAGTGTTTCATGGAAACGCTCTTCTTCGTTTTTCACAACTTTTGCAATGAAATCTTTCTTTTCAAGAACTTCTGGATAGAAGTCTTTCATTACCTCTCCAACAACTGGTACTAATTCATACATAAATGGACGGTTAATGTTTAATTTCTTCGCATAACGAACCGCACGGCGTAATAAACGACGTAATACATAGCCACGGCCTTCGTTAGAAGGAAGAGCTCCATCACCAACAGCAAATGTTACTGTACGGATATGATCAGCAATTACTTTAAATGCCATATCTTTCTCTACATCGCCACCGCGATACTTCTCACCAGAGATTGATTCTGTTGCCCCAATCATTGGCATAAATAGGTCTGTATCAAAATTTGTAGGTACATCTTGAACGATAGATGTCATACGCTCTAGACCCATCCCTGTATCGATGTTTTTCTTTGGAAGTGGTGTATATGAGCCATCTGGATTATGGTTAAATTGAGAGAATACAAGGTTCCACACTTCTAAGTAGCGCTCGTTTTCTCCGCCTGGGTACAACTCTGGGTCACTAAAATCGTTACCGTAAGCTTCTCCGCGGTCATAGAAAATTTCTGTGTTCGGTCCACTTGGTCCTTCACCGATATCCCAGAAGTTTTCTTCTAAACGAATAATGCGCTCTTTCGGAACACCCATTTTTTCATTCCAAATTGTAAATGCTTCTTCATCTTCTGGATGAATTGTAACAGATAGTAACTCTTTATCGAATCCAATCCATTTTTCGCTTGTTAAGAATTCCCAAGCCCATGTAATTGCTTCTTCTTTAAAGTAGTCACCGATTGAGAAGTTTCCTAACATTTCAAAGAATGTATGGTGACGAGCTGTTTTCCCAACGTTTTCAATATCATTTGTACGAATTGATTTTTGTGCATTCGTAATACGTGGATTTTGCGGAATTACACGACCATCAAAGTATTTCTTTAATGTCGCTACACCACTGTTAATCCATAAAAGAGATGGATCCTCATGCGGAACTAATGATGCACTTGGTTCAATTGCATGCCCTTTTTCCTCAAAAAAGTCTAAAAACATTTGACGAATTTGTGCGCCTGTTAATTGTTTCATCTATATTTCCTCCTTTAAGAAATTCCATAAAAACAAAAAACTCCCGTCCCTATAAAAGGGACGAGAGTTAACTCGCGATACCACCCTAATTATGAAATAAAAAGCGGAAGCGTCTCGCTTAAAAGCGGAAGAAATTGAACCAGTCGAACTGAAAGACGTTTTTTGTCTTTCCGTGAGATTGGGAAATTTCGGAGCTTTTAGACGCTGAAGCTAGATTGCATACTGTAATATGCATTTATTTCATCACCTCATGGTGCCGTAACGTGGCAAGACGGCAGGGATTAGCTGCTCTCAGGATTAGCGTTCTGTCACCCTTCATTTAAAACTTCTTTCAGCCGATGGAAGTTTCTCTCTAAAAATGGACTGTGACATACTCGTTCCGTCATCGATTTTAAATCATATATGATAACATTTTATGATATAAACGTATGTAAGTTTATACTATATGCCAAAATTGTAGCGAATCCGTTTCCATTTGTCAATGTTTCCAGAGCGGCTTTATATGAACAACGACTGTTCGAATCACCGCTAAAATAGGAACTGATATGAGAAGACCTACAATTCCAGCTATTTCCCCTCCAACAAGTAATGCGAGCATAATAATAACCGGGTGCATACGTAACGATTTCCCAACAATATACGGAGATAAAATATTACTTTCAACAAATTGCAAAACGGCAAGTGCAATACTTGCTTTAATAAAAAGATTTGTGGATATCGTTGCTGCAATCATCAATGTCGGAATCGCCCCTAAAATAGGACCAAAGTACGGGATTATATCAGTAACTCCAACAATGATTCCTAATAATAGCGGATACTTCATACCAATAAACCAAAATGAAAGAGCAGACACTCCTCCTAAAACTAAACAAACAAATAATTGCCCTCGAATATAACTTCCAAGTGACTTATCAATCTCCTTCGCCAACATCTGCCCCGTACTACGCCATTTACTCGGAACCATCTTCCAAAAGATATGATAAAATTCCCCATAATCTTTCAATATGTAAAATACAATAAATGGAATCAAAAAGATGATAAGCAATGAATCTAATACACCACGTGCTGTACTCATCACTTTATTTAATAACGCTTGTATCTTCATTTCAATTCCAATAAAAATCTGCTTTACTTTCTCATGAATAAATGATGGGAAATTGTCTGTCTGTTCTGTCACACCGTCCATCCAAGAATCATACATTTTCATAAACTGCGGGAATTGCTTATTAACTTCTTGTAACTGCGCAATCACAATCGGTGTCCCTTTATAAATCCCATAACCGAGACCACCAAAAAAAAGAATATAAATCAGCAAAATAGCAAGTGTACGTGGCATTCCCTCTTTATGCAATTTTTCAATTAAGGGATGCAGCAAATAAGCGATAAAACAAGCAATCAAAAATGGTGTAATTGCTACTTTAAATACGAATATAATCGGTGCCCATAATGGTTTAATTTTTAAAAAGACAAGCAAACATAGAAACACTAATAATAATAACCCTAATCGATAAATCCAAATAATTTTAAGATTCTTCAAGCGAAAAACCTCCTCTCCCCTTATTTTGAAAAGAAATAGGGAAGGTTATGTGCAAAACTTTTAAAAAAATAACCGGACTAAAATAATTTCATACGGGCCATACTGTTTTTTAAAAACTTACATATATTTAACCTAATACGAACAAGCTCTTAAGTCAGCTCGAACATAGGGGAGGAGATATAAAATGATTTGGTTCATGCTCATCCTTTCAGCACTTTTTATGATACTAGAATGGATTTGTATTGGATTTGGTATTTGGAAGGGATTCTTCACACGTTCAACGCGAAAGGAACGTGCAAAACAGCTATGGTATTATGGGGTTCTTGGTATTGGATGTTACGGGCTTTCTTATCTTTTTTCTGAAATTGGACTGTTTTATTTATATACAAGTACATGAAAAAACTCCCTAATAAATAAGGGAGTTCTTCACTTTATAGAAATGATTATAGATATGATTTAATCATTTTACGCGCTCTTTTCATATTTCGTTTGGAAAATACGTCTTGTTTACGTGCATATTGATACGCTGCAGCCCCAATACCTAATGCGATTAATGAATTGCGTACGTTCAAAGTAAATCCCCCTTTTGATTATCCGATAGTTCGTTCATTCTCATCAAATAAATCATCAAGAGAACTAAGCGAGCCATCTTCCTCTACTTGATGCGTATGGATTTTCCCCTTTGAAACCGATAATTCAATATAACAGTTCCAGCAATAAAATTGGTTGACACCTATTTTCCCAATATCTTTTCCTTTGCAATTTGGACAACTGAACATATGGCTTTCATCTCCTTACAGTCTCCCAGATCCTATTCGCCATTATGTCCAAACTGCATTCATTTATACATACTAGAACTGCCTTATACTTTCAAAATAACGCTTTCTATATTGAAAGTTTCACTATATAATTTCACCTTGTTACATAAAATCATACGGTGAAATGTTTTCCACATCCATCTCCTGACCATCAATTGTAACCATTTGTACTTCCTCTTTTGATTCCTGCAAGCGATCCGCTAATGTTGTTTGCCGCATTGAATCATCAAGACGATTCACACCTGATTGAAAGGCTGATTCTTCTCCGCAAATAATTAAAAACTTTTTACTTCTCGTAATAGCTGTATAAATTAAATTACGACGCAGCATGCGGTAATAGCTCTTTACAATCGGCATAATTACAATTGGGAATTCACTTCCCTGTGACTTATGGATTGAACAACAATATGCATGCGTAATCTGATTTAAATCTGGCTTTATATATGTTACTTCAATCCCGTCAAATGAAATAACAATCATATCTTGTTTCTCGACATTCTCCTTTGCATAAAAGACAGAAACAATTTCTCCAATATCACCATTAAACACCTGGCTTTCTGGTTGATTTACGAGCTGCAGCACTTTATCACCGACACGGTACACGACATCACCATAGGCAATTTCTCTACTCTTTTCTTTTTTTGGATTAAAGACCTCTTGCAGCGCTTCATTTAACACATTAATCCCTGCCGGTCCGCGGTACATAGGTGCTAATACTTGTACATCTCTTGCACTAAATCCTTTCGCTTTTGCGTTTTCACATACTTGCTTTACAACCTCAACAATTTGAGTACCTGAGCAACCAATAAACGAACGATCTTTTTTATTTTGTGCTAAGTCTGGTGGAAGCGTTCCATTTTTTATTGCATGGGCAAGCTGAATAACGGATGACCCTTCTGCTTGACGGTAAATCTCTGTTAACTTCACTGTCGGAATCGCCCCAGCATCTAATAAATCCTTCAATACTTGCCCTGGCCCTACAGATGGCAATTGATCTTCATCACCTACAATGATGACTTGAATATTTGTTGGTAATGATTTAAATAGTTGATTTGCAAGCCAAATATCAACCATTGAAAATTCATCGATAATAAGTAACTTCCCTTGCACCGGATCCGTTTCATTACGCTGGAAAGATCCTTCTGGCGTCCATCCAAGTAAACGATGAATTGTACAAGCAGGAAGTCCTGTCGACTCACTCATTCGCTTCGCAGCGCGGCCTGTCGGAGCTGTTAACAAAATCGGAAACGGATTATCATCACTATAATCTTTCGGATTTAATGATAAACCATGCAAGGAAGCGTACATTTCGACGATTCCTTTAATTACAGTTGTCTTCCCTGTGCCCGGTCCACCTGTTAATAGCATCATCGGCTTATGAAGAGCAGTTTGGATGGCCTCTTGTTGAAACGGCGCATACTGTACTTTTAGCTGCTCTTCAATTTTCCCTAACGTTAATAGTACTTCTGCTTCAGGAAACGAAGGTGTCTCTTCTTGATTCATGAGACGGCGAATTGATTTGACAACGCCCTTTTCAGAATAAAACAGAGATGCCAAATAAATACGCTCGTCTTCGATAATGACTTTCCCTTCTCCTTGCATCATTTCAACACACTGCACTACATCTTCTTCTGCCACAGCGCTTTCTTGCTTATTTAAAAGTGACATTGTTTCTCGAACAAGTTGACCTTTTTCCATAAATACATGCCCATCTTGCAGTGAAACATTCTCTAGTGTATAGAAACATCCCGCACGTACACGGTCATTATGATTCCCTGATATACCAAGCGCTCGTCCTATATCATCCGCTCTTCCGAATCCTATACCATCTACTTCCTCAATCAGTTGATACGGATTGTTCCGAATTACCTCAAGCGTCATTTCTTTATACTGCTGATAAATCTTAATCGAGAGCTTCGTTCCAAAACCATAACCATTTAAAAAGCTCATGACTTTTTCAAGACCCTGGTGTTCAATAATTGTGTCATAAATCTCTTGTGCTTTCTGCTTATTTACAACACCTTCTAATGCAGCAGGGTCGTCCATAATTTTAGAAATTGCATGTTCCCCAAGATAATCAACAATCTTTTCTGCTGTTCTCTTCCCAATTCCTTTAAATAAATCACTTGCTAAATATTGCACCATACCTGTTTTGGTTTGGGGTAACTCTTTTTTAAATGTTTCAACTAAATATTGTTTTCCGTACTTTGGATGGTCTTTAAAATGCCCTGTTAATGTAAATACTTCGTCTTCATGCATACGGGGAAAGTGACCGTTGATCATCACTCTTTTTTCGTCATATGTTTCATTTGTTTCAATGATTTTCATACTGACAACGGAATAGAGGTTTTCTTCGTTGTGGAAAATGGTATGAAGAACTTGTGCTTTTATAAATTTTTGCTCTTCCTCAAACAAATCCATTGCATGTTGATTTCCCATATCGCCTCTCCTTTCCGGTTTTTCTCACTCTAACGAGCAGTACAGCCCCCACCTTTCTCCTTCACAATCAGATGAGGGGTAACTGCACGTTAAAATCTAATTTTTATTCGCCTTCTTGCTCTAATAAACGAATACCATTCCCTGCTAAAAAGTGATCTGGCTGAATTTCAGTCGCCTTCTTAAATAAGGCAAGTGCTTTCTCATTATTTTCTTCAAATACGTAAGCAACACCTAGATTATAATACGCATCTGCATGCTCTTCGTCCATTTGTAATACTTTTTCAAAATAAGGTTTTGCGTTTTGAATATGCTCTAGTCGTGCAAAGCATAATCCGCATTGGAATACTGCTTCTACATCTGACTCATCAAGTTCAGCTGCTCTTTGTAAAAACGGCAGTGCAAGAAGATCATTTCCAAGCTGTACATGTGTAATCCCAAGCATAAATGTTACATCAGCTGATTGTAACCCAGCTTGCATAGCTTGTTCAAAAGCAACTTTTGCTTCTGAAAATTGTTCTTGTCCATAATATATGTTTCCGAGTCCATAATAGGCGGCAGCTGATTTTTCATCTAATTCTAACGCGCGTTTATAAAATAGAATTGCACGCTCGCTATCGCCTAACACATCTAATAAATTCGCGAAATTAATGTATCCAAGCGCATCTTTCGGATTTTCTTCAATTGCCTCTGTAAAGTTTTTAGCTGCTTCTTCCCAGTTTCCTTCTTGCATATATTGAATGCCTGTTTCAAGCTTATTTGACATGTTCCTCACCTCTACAACAAATTATAACAAAGAATCTATTTTCCGAGCGAACAAAAATTCGCTCTTTAAAAAAGAAACCTCTGACCGCGAATCGGCAGAGGCTCTCATTTTTACCCTAAATAATCTAATTTCTTGCCACTACGATATACTTCATCAATCGTCGCGCCGCCTAAACATTCATCTCCATCATAGAAAACAACTGCTTGCCCGGGCGTAATGGCACGAATTGGTTCATCGCAAAGGATACGAACGGTATTCTCATCAACAATTTGAACCGTTACCTTGTTATCTTCTTGACGATAACGAAACTTCGCTGTGCATGTAAATTCTTTCTCTTTCGCCCTATTGCTTACCCAGCTTACATTTGTAGCAATAACTTCATCTCCGTATAAAAGTTCATTGTGGAATCCTTGATCAACGTATAAAATGTTTTCTTTCAAGTTTTTTCCAACAGCGAACCAAGGATCACCATTACCACCAATACCAAGGCCATGACGTTGTCCAATTGTATAGTACATTAAACCGTCATGTTTCCCTTTTACTTCGCCAGATAATGTTTGCATCACACCTGGCTGAGCTGGTAAGTAGTTGCTTAAGAAATCTTTAAAGTTACGTTCACCGATAAAGCAAATACCTGTACTATCTTTTTTCGTCGCTGTTGCTAAACCAGCTTCCTTCGCCATTTCACGAATTTGTGGTTTCTTTAATTCGCCTAATGGGAACATTGTTTTTGATAGTTGCTCTTGGCTTAATTGATTTAAGAAATATGTTTGATCCTTATTATCATCAACACCGCGGAGCATTTTATATTCGCCGTCGATATAAGCAACACGTGCATAATGACCTGTTGCTACATAATCGGCACCAAGCGCGATTGCATGCTCTAAAAAAGCTTTAAACTTAATTTCTTTATTACACATTACATCTGGGTTTGGCGTACGACCAGCTCGGTACTCATCTAAAAAATACGTAAATACTTTATCCCAATATTGCTTTTCAAAGTTTACTGCATAATATGGGATGCCAATTTGATTGCACACTTCAATTACATCGTTATAATCTTCCGTTGCTGTACAGACACCATTCTCGTCTGTATCATCCCAGTTTTTCATAAAAATTCCGATTACATCATAGCCCTGCTTTTTTAATAACATCGCTGCTACTGATGAATCAACGCCACCGGACATTCCGATGACAACACGTGTTTCGTGAGGTAGTTTGTTCATCATGTCACCTCCTATGCTAGTCTTGTGTTAATCGCTTCACGATTTTCACTGTTTCGTACGCTGCTTTTTCCACTTGTTCTTTCGTATTCCCAAGCCCAAAACTAAAACGTACGGATGAACGTATTTGATCGGAATCTTTTCCAAACATCGCTACTAGCACATGCGACGGGTCAATAGAACCAGCTGTACATGCAGAACCACTCGATACTGCAATCCCTGCCAAGTCTAAGTTTACAAGAAACGGCTCAATATCCATTCCTGTAAAACTTACATTAAACACATGTGGTAAGCGATGTTCTAAGTTTCCGTTTACCTCAAAAGTAATGTCTTCTTTTTGAAAGACAGATACCATTATATCTTTAAATCCTTCATATTGGGCAATTTTTTGCTCACGGGTTGATTCTGCCAACTTAACAGCTTGTTCTAGCCCAACGATGCTAGGTACATTCTCAGTACCTGCACGGCGTTTTCGCTCTTGTTCCCCGCCTGTTAATAACGGTTCAAATTTCACAGCTGTGCTAGCATATAAAAACCCTACACCTTTTGGACCATTAATTTTATGAGCAGATATAGATAATAAATCAATACCCATGTCCTTCACATCAATCGCTGTTAAACCATAGGCTTGTACAGCATCTGTATGAAAATAAGCTTGATGCTCTTTCAACAGTTCTCCGATTTCTACAATCGGTTGCACCGTACCAACTTCATTATTCCCAAACATAACAGATACAAGAATTGTTTCATCTGTTAATGCCTCTTTCACATCAGAAATTTGAACACGGCCCGTTTCATCAACTGGTAAATACGTCACTTTGAAACCTTCTCGCTCTAACACTTCACATGTATGCAAAATAGCGTGATGTTCAATTTGCGCCGTAATAATGTGCTGTCCTTTATTGCGATTTGCACGCGCTACACCTAAAAGCGCTAAATTATCAGCCTCTGTACCACCGCTTGTAAAAATAATTTCATTTGGATTTGCATTGATGCTGCGTGCACATGTACGTCTCGCTTCATCTACCGCATGACGAGTTTGGCGTCCATAAAAATGAATACTAGACGGATTACCAAATATTTCTGTCATATATGGAATCATCTTTTCGACTACTTCTGGGTGAGCCGGAGATGTCGCAGCATGATCTAAGTAAATGCGTTCCATCAGATCTCCTTCTTTCCAAATCGTTTCACAAGGAATTAAATGTAAAACATATAACCCCCATGATTTTCTTCTTCATAGCGTACTAAATCTTCTAAAGTTGTACTATCTAATACTTCTTGTACCGCATCACGAACACGCATCCATAACTGACGCTGTGCTGGTTCTTCCTCTTCTATCATTTCAACAACGCTAATCGGACCTTCTAAAACTCTAATAACATCGCCTGCTGTAATGTTGACTGGTTGATCCGATAATACATAACCACCATATGCACCTCGCGTACTTTTTACAAGACGAGCGTTACGAAGTGGAGAGATTAACTGCTCTAAGTAATGTTCAGATAGGTCATGTGCCTGCGCAATTGATTTTAAAGAAATTGGGCCTTCGCCAAACTTTTTCGCAAGATCGATCATAATTGTTAAGCCATAACGGCCTTTTGTTGAAATTTTCATCTATTTCGCACCTCTTTTCAAAAATTCACTTCTATTAGTTAAATCTTTATTCGTAAGAAGAACACAATATAAAAATCAAAATCCTATGAAATTATAGCATAATATAGTATTATAAGAAATTTCAACTTGTGTATTCAAATATCATAACACAAAATCACATTGAAAAACTCGGAAATTATTACAATAAAGAGAAAATTAAAAATATTAATCAAGACTCCTTATATAAAATTGCATCACATTTCAGTTTTTCACGAAAAAGATGATACCATAGAATAAGATTATACATTAAGGGAGACGGTCATGATGAAACAACCACTCGCACATCGAATGCGCCCGGTAAACATTACAGAAATAATCGGACAGCAGCATTTAGTTGGTGAAGGGAAAATTTTATGGCGAATGGTGCAGGCAAACCATTTTCAATCGATGATTTTGTATGGTCCACCCGGCACAGGAAAAACATCAATTGCTAGCGCAATCGCTGGCAGTACAGGGACGCCGTTCCGCCTATTGAATGCAGTGACTCACAATAAAAAAGATATGGAAGTTGTCGTGCAAGAAGCAAAGATGCACCGCCACCTTGTTTTAATTTTAGATGAGGTCCACCGCTTAGATAAAGTAAAACAAGACTTTCTCTTACCACATTTAGAAAGCGGGCTTCTTACATTGATTGGTGCAACAACAAGCAACCCATTCCATGCAATTAACTCCGCTATCCGTAGCCGTTGTCAAATCTTTGAACTACACGCACTAACAGAAGATGATATTTTAATTGGTCTAAAACGAGCGCTTGAAAATAAAGAAAAAGGTTTAGGTGAATATCATGTAACTGTTACAGATGAGGCCTTTCGTCACTTTGCAAATGCATCAGGTGGAGATATGCGCTCTGCTTATAACGCCCTTGAGCTCGCTGTTTTATCTAGTTTTACAACAGATAATCAAGCGGTAGAAATCACACTGGAGATTGCAGAAGAATGCTTACAAAAGAAAAGCTTCGTTCATGATAAAGGCGGAGATGCTCATTATGATGTCTTATCAGCGTTTCAAAAGTCAGTGCGCGGAAGTGACGTGAACGCTGCACTTCATTATTTAGCGCGCCTTATTGAAGCTGGAGATCTACAAAGTATCGGGAGACGTCTTCTTATTATGGCATATGAAGATATTGGACTTGCTAGTCCACAAGCTGGACCACGGACGCTCGCTGCCATTGAAGCTGCAGAACGCGTCGGATTTCCAGAGGCTCGCATTCCACTTGCCAATGCAGTTATCGAACTTTGCCTTTCTCCAAAATCAAATTCAGCATACAAGGCGCTTGATGCTGCGCTTCACGACTTACGAAATGGACAAACAGGCGATGTACCAAGTCATTTAAAAGATAGTCACTATAAGGGTGCTGAATCATTAGGTAGAGGCATTGGATACTTATATCCGCACGATTATCCGAATGGATGGGTACAGCAACAATACTTACCCGACAAAATTAAAAATAAGCAATATTATAAACCGAAAACGACTGGAAAATTTGAACAAGCACTTTCAAGCGTATATGAAAGATTGCAAAGTTCGCATAAAAGCAAACCAAAAGGGTAATCTAAGCGAAAACGACATCATAATGGAGGTTTCGCTTATGAAAACACGCCAAGATGCATGGACAGGAGAAGATGATCTCCTTTTAGCAGAAACCGTTTTACGACATATTCGCATAGGAAGTACACAACTAAAAGCGTTCGATGAAGTCGGTGACAAATTAAACCGCACTTCTGCCGCTTGTGGCTTTCGTTGGAATGCTGAAGTCAGACAAAATTATGAGGACGCCGTACAGCTCGCTAAGAAGCAGAGAAAAGAGTTAAAGCGTTCTGAAGCAAATGTAGAAAAAGAACAACTATTACAACCAAAACAAAAAAAGAAAGTCGTAATTGATGTTGAATTTTCCGAAGAACCTGTTTCTAATAAACATTCTCTTACAATGCAAGATGTAATCTCATTCTTACAAAACTTAGGACACAATCATCCTCACTTAGAAAAGATACAAAATGAAAATGAAGACTTGCATACAAAGCTTGTCTCCTTACAAAAAACAAACGATGAACTAGAAGTCAAACTAGCAGCTTTAACGAAAAAACAACAAGCAATCGAAGAAGATTATGCAATGCTTGTTAGAATTATGGACCGTGCTCGAAAACTTGTGCTAGTAAATGAACAAGAGGATCAAATTGCTCCTATTTTTAAAACAGATCAGAACGGGAATTTAGATATTATATATTCAGCGGAAAATTAAAGAACTTCCCACCTAACATGAAAAGGTGGGGAGTTTTTTTATATAAAAATTAAAAAGCGCATACTCCCAGTGGAATATACGCTTTTCCCTAATTATTCTTGTCCCACACGTTTCACTTCTACATTCTTTAAACGTTCACGCACAACATGGCTCGCCATAATTAAGCCTGCCACAGATGGTACGAATGCATTTGAGGAAGGTGGTAATTTCGCTTTACGAATTTTTGCATTTTCATCTGGAACGATTTCTTTACGCACCTCTTCGCGAATTACAATTGGGTTTTCGTCAGAGAATACAACTTTTACACCCTTTTTAATCCCTTCTTTACGAAGCTTCGTACGAATTACTTTCGCAATTGGGTCTGTATGTGTTTTTGAAATATCCGCAATACGGAAACGAGTTGGATCCATTTTGTTTGCTGCACCCATACTCGAAATCATTTTAATCTTACGTCGTAAGCATTGTTTAATTAAATGAATTTTGAACGTAATTGTGTCTGATGCATCCACTACGAAATCTAAACCGTGCTTAAAGAAATCTTCATACGTTTCTTCTGTATAGAACATTTCTAATGCAATAACTTCACAATCTGGATTAATATCAGCAATACGCTCTTTCATTAGCTCTACTTTTGAACGTCCTACAGTAGAAACTAATGCATGAATTTGACGGTTTACATTTGTAATATCAACAACGTCTTTATCAACTAATACAAGGCGTCCTACGCCAGAACGTGCTAATGCTTCTGCTGCAAATGAGCCTACGCCGCCAATTCCTAAAATACCAACTGTACTATTTTTTAATATTTCAAGGCCTTCTTTTCCGAAGGCTAATTCATTACGTGAAAATTGATGTAACATGCGTTCTACACTCCTATTACAAAAATGGTCTACCATGTATTCTAGCGTTTTTCCGACTATTTGTATAGAAAAAGTTACACAACTACTAAAAATACCTTTCTAACAAGAAAAATACACAGAATCCCTAAAAAAAACTAGATGCGGTTAGTATACCCCATCTAGTTTCTGTTCTTACTTCTCTTCTTTTACGTTTAACTGTAAGCTAAGTTCTTCAAGCTGCGCTTCTGCAACTGGGCTTGGCGCATCTGTTAACAAGCAACTTGCGCTTGCTGTTTTTGGGAATGCAATTGTATCACGAAGGTTTGTACGGCCTGCAAGTAACATAACAAGACGGTCTAAACCTAATGCGATTCCACCATGTGGTGGTGTACCATATTCGAACGCTTCTAATAAGAATCCAAATTGCTCTTGCGCTTCTTCTTGAGAGAATCCAAGTGCTTTGAACATTTTTTCTTGTACATCACGCTCATAAATACGAAGTGACCCACCGCCAAGCTCATAACCGTTTAATACAAGGTCATATGCTTGTGCACGCGCTTTTTCTGGTGCTGTTTCTAGTAACTCTACATCTTCACGGAATGGCATTGTGAATGGATGGTGTGCCGCGAAGTAGCGATCAGCATCTTCATCATACTCAAGAAGTGGCCAATCAGTTACCCATAGGAAATTAAATTTGTTTTCGTCGATTAACTCAAGTTCTTTCCCTAAGCGTAAACGAAGTGCGCCTAAGCTATCTGCAACAACGCTCTTCTTATCTGCAACGAATAATAATAAGTCGCCTGCAGCTGCTTCTAATGTATTCATTAACACACTTGCATCTTCTTCACCGAAGAATTTCGCGATTGGTCCTTTTAAGCCATCTTCTTCAACTTTTAACCAAGCTAAACCTTTTGCACCGTATACTTTTACAAATTCAGTTAATGCATCGATATCTTTACGAGAATATTTACTCGCTGCACCTTTTGCATTAATTGCTTTTACTTGTCCTCCGCTTTCTACAGCGCTTGTGAATACTTTGAATCCACATCCTGCTGCAAACTCAGATAGGTCAGTAAGCTCCATTGCAAAGCGTGTATCTGGCTTATCAGAACCGTATCGAGCCATTGCATCCACATATGTCATACGAGGGAATGGCGCGTTAATTTCTACACCTTTTGCATCCTTCATCACTTTCGTCATCATGCGTTCCATCATTTCTAGAATTTCTTCTTGTGTTAGGAATGATGCCTCGATGTCGATTTGTGTGAATTCTGGTTGACGGTCCGCACGTAAATCTTCATCACGGAAACAACGTGCTACTTGATAATAACGCTCAAATCCACCGACCATAAGAAGCTGTTTAAATAGCTGCGGAGATTGAGGTAATGCATAAAACTCACCATCATGCACACGGCTTGGTACTAAATAGTCACGTGCACCTTCTGGTGTACTCTTTGTTAAGATTGGTGTTTCGACTTCTAAGAATTCTTCTGAATCTAAGAAGTTACGAATTGTTTTTGTTACATCATGACGCATTTTAAATGTGTTATACATAACAGGACGACGCAAATCTAAATAGCGATATTTTAAACGAACATCTTCTGATGCATCTGTATCATCTGTAATAATAATTGGCGTTGTTTTTGCTGCATTTAGTACATTTACTTTTGTAGCTTGTACTTCAATACGTCCAGTTGCCATATTGTCATTAATTGCACCTTGTGCGCGCTCAACAACTGTTCCTTCTACGTGAAGCACGTATTCGCTACGAATTGTTTCTGCTACCTCTAGTGCTTCTTTAGATGTTTCCGGGTTAAATACAACTTGCACAATACCTGTACGGTCACGTAAGTCGATGAAAATTAATCCACCTAAGTCACGACGCTTCTGTACCCAACCTTTTAATTGAACGGTTTGTCCAACTGCTTCTACTGTTACTTTTCCACATGCATGTGTTCTTTCAGCCACTATGAGTTCCCCCTATATTAATTTCTCTGCCACGTATGAAGCGAATACATCTAATGCAACTTCTTCTTGCTCACCTGTTGCCATGTTCTTTAAGTTAATGATGCCTTTATCAAGCTCATCTTCCCCTAATACAGCTACAAATTTCGCATTCAAACGATCTGCTGATTTAAATTGTGCTTTCATTTTACGATCTAAATAATCCTTTTCAACTGATAACCCAGCCCTGCGAAGATCAAACGCAACTTTTGCAGCATGATCTTTCGCTTTGTCCCCAAGTGCTACAACATAGCAATCAATGTTCTGTTCAATTGGAAGCTCAATGTTTTCAGCTTTTAATGCCATAATTAAACGCTCAATACTCATCGCAAAACCGATACCAGGCATTTCTGGACCACCGATTTCTTGTACAAGACCGTTATAACGACCGCCACCACTTAATGTTGTAATTGAGCCAAACCCGTCTGCTTCACTCATAATTTCAAAAACAGTGTGCTGATAGTAATCTAAACCACGCACTAGGTTCGGATCTTTTTCAAACGGAACACCCATCATTGTTAATAGTTCTTGTACTTTTTCATAGTACGCTGTTGATTCTTCATTTAAGTATTCTGTAATAGATGGCGCCGCGTCCATTAATTCATGATCACGATCCTTCTTACAGTCTAAAATGCGAAGTGGGTTTTTCTCTAAACGAGATTGGCAATCAGAACAGAACTCGCCAATGCGAGGTTCGAAGTGAGCAATTAACGCCTCACGGTGCGCTTGACGACTTGCTGAATCACCTAAACTATTTAAAACAACTTTAATGTTTTTTAAGCCCATACCGCGGTAAAACTCTACAGCAAGTGCGATTACTTCTGCATCGATTGCAGGATCGTTACTACCGATTGCTTCGATACCGAATTGTACGAATTGACGATAGCGGCCTGCTTGTGGTCTTTCATAACGGAACATTTGACCGATGTAATATAATTTCGTAGGTTGCGTCGCATCACCGTACATTTTATTTTCAACGTAAGAACGTACAACAGGTGCTGTTCCTTCTGGACGAAGTGTTAAGCTACGCTCTCCACGATCTTGGAATGAGTACATTTCTTTTTGTACGATATCTGTTGTATCACCAACACCGCGTAAAAATAATTCTGTGTGCTCAAAAATTGGTGTACGAATTTCTTTATAGTTGTAACGACGGCAAATTTCGCGTGCTTGCCCTTCGATATACTGCCATAACTCAACACTACCTGGAAGAATATCTTGCGTTCCGCGTGGGATTTGAATAGACATATTCAGTTCCTCCTCAAATTGTTTTAATCTTATTAAAAATAAAAAACTCCCGCCTCTACTGATTATCCAGTAGGGACGAGAGTATTATACCCGTGGTGCCACCCTAATTGAAGCACGTATGCTTCCACTTTTTTAATAACGCTTAAATTTGCGTTCAATCTCTACTAAGCCTATAAGCCGTTCAAGTTGAAACCTACAGAGTGTCATTCAATCAGTCATCATGTAGAAATGTTTTCAGCCTAGGACATTTCTTCTCTTTTCATGTGTATCCAATCTACTCTTCTCTATCATCGGTTCTCTTCATATGTAAATATAAAATTACTATACGTTTGTTCCGGACGATTGTCAAGTGCCCTAGGAGCGTTCAATCTGCTTCTTTAAACGCTTTACATCTTGCAATGAAATACCAAATTCAGATGCAAGCTCCATAGAAGTATTATTTTGTTCTCTTGCAATAAACTCATGAAAATTCACGTTAAATAATTGGTTTGCACCATTTGTAACAGAATGACCTTTTTCATTCATACGCATACGTGTATCCCTCCCAATCAACATGGATGTTTTTACTTCTATTGTTCCATATTGATGAGTCGGTTATACACAAATACGAAAGAGAACCGACTACCGCTTCCATATATCTCTTTTTTTATAAAAACCCCTTTTAAAAAATAAAAAAGAGAGGATAGCGCATCCCCTCTTTTCATTATTATTTACTTTCCAAAATTAAGGTCACCGGACCATCGTTTATTAAAGAAACATCCATCATTGCTCCGAACCTTCCCGTTTCTATGTGCAATCCTTGTTTACGAAGTTCTTCATTAAAGAAATCGTACAAGCGCTCTGCGTAATCTGGTTTCGCAGCACTCATAAAGTTTGGACGTCTTCCTTTACGGCAATCCCCGTACAATGTAAATTGTGAAATAGAAAGAACCTGTCCATCCATGTCTAGTACAGAATGATTCATCTTCCCATTCTCATCTTCAAAAATACGTAAATTTGCAACTTTTTCAGCGATATACGTTGCATCTTGTTCTGTATCTTCATGCGTGATTCCAACTAGCAATGTTAAACCGAACGGAATTTGTCCTACAATCTCACCATCTATTGTAACAGACGCTTCCTTTGATCGCTGTAAGACAACTCTCATAATTTATACACTCCCTATTAATGCATCATGCGGCGTACTGCATAAATTTCTGGAACTCTCTTAATACGCTCTACTACCTTTTTCAAATGATGTAAATTACGAATGGAAATAGACATATTGATCGTTGCCATTTTATTGCGGTCGCTTCTACCTGAAACAGCTGAAATATATGTTTTCGTTTCTGTAACAGCTTGCAGAACTTCATTTAGCAAGCCACGGCGATCATAGCCAGAAATTTCAATATCAACGTTATACTCAATTTCTTTTTCTGGACTACCTTCCCACTCTACTTCTAGTAAACGTTCCTTTGCCTCTTCTGTATGCACATTGACGCAATCACGACGGTGAATCGATACACCACGACCTTTTGTAATATATCCGATAATATCGTCACCTGGAACTGGGTTACAGCATTTTGATAAGCGGATCAATAAATTATCAGCACCACTTACTTTTACACCCGAATCCCATTTACGAATTTTCATCGGTTTACGAACTTCTTTCACTTCCACAACATCTTGTTCTTCGTCACGCTGTTTACGGAACTTGTCCATTAAACGCGTTACAATTTGCGAAGCTGTTATTCCGTTATATCCAACCGCTGCAAACATATCCTCTTCATTCGCAAAGTTGTATTTCTCAGCTACACGTTTTAAGTTGTCAGGTGCTAACACTTCTTTCATCTCGTACTCTAAGCTTCGCACCTCTTTTTCAACAAGTTCGCGACCTTTTTCGATATTCTCATCTCGGCGCTGTTTTTTGAAAAATTGGCGGATTTTATTTTTCGCATGAGATGTTTGAGCAAGCTTTACCCAGTCCTGACTAGGTCCATAAGAATGTTTAGACGTTAAAATTTCAATGATATCACCTGTTTTTAATTTATAATCGAGTGTTACCATTTTCCCATTTACTTTTGCACCAATCGTTTTATTCCCTATTTCTGAATGGACACGGTACGCAAAGTCAATTGGAACAGAACCTAGTGGTAATTCCATGACGTCTCCTTTTGGTGTAAAGACGAATACCATATCAGAGAATAAATCAATTTTTAATGACTCCATAAATTCTTCCGCATTAGAAGCTTCATTTTGCCACTCTAGTATTTGACGGAACCATGTTAATTTTTTCTCTAGTGTACCTGTTGTTTCTGCTGCTTTTCCTTCTTTATAAGCCCAATGCGCAGCAATCCCGTATTCCGCAATTTCATGCATTTCTTTCGTACGAATTTGCACTTCAAGCGGATCACCTTTCGGCCCAATCACAGTTGTATGAAGTGATTGGTATAGGTTTGCTTTCGGCATTGCAATATAATCTTTAAAACGACCTGGCATCGGCTTCCAGCACGTATGAATAATTCCTAATACCGCATAGCAATCTTTAATACTATTTACAACAACGCGCACAGCTAGCAAATCATAAATTTCATTAAATTGTTTATTTTGAAGAGCCATTTTACGATAAATACTATAAATATGTTTTGGCCGTCCTGAAATATCAGGTTGAATCGCTACTTCTTTCAGTTTGTCACGAATACCCGTCATGACTTCATCTAAATATTCTTCACGCTCTGCACGTTTCCGCTTCATTAAGTTTACAATGCGATAGTATTGTTGCGGATTCAAATAGCGAAGCGATGTATCCTCTAGCTCCCATTTAATTGTATTAATTCCGAGTCTATGAGCTAAAGGTGCAAAAATTTCTAACGTTTCATTTGCAATACGACGCTGTTTTTCTTGAGGCAAATGCTTAAGCGTACGCATGTTATGAAGACGATCAGCTAATTTGATTAAAATCACACGAATGTCTTGGGCCATTGCAATAAACATTTTGCGATGGTTCTCTGCTTGCTGTTGTTCATGAGATTTGTATTTAATTTTCCCAAGCTTTGTAACACCATCAACAAGCATGGCAATTTCTTTATTAAATTCCCGTTCAATATCTTCTAGTGTAACCTCGGTATCTTCTACTACATCATGCAAAAAACCTGCCGACACTGTAGATGGATCCATGTGTAAATCAACTAAAATACCTGCAACTTGAATCGGGTGAATAATATATGGTTCGCCCGATTTTCTATATTGTTCGCTATGTGCATCACGTGCATATTCATAGGCACGTGCCACCAGCTCAATATCATCGTCCGCTAAATATTGACTTGCTTTCTCGAGTACCTGTTCAGCTGTTAGTACTTGCTCATTTGCCATCGAATCACCTTTTATTGAAAATTGACTTTTCCCTTACTCATTAGAATAAATTTTATTCTATCATTATAACCTAATGATTGTGAATTGTGAAAAGGAAAAGATTTTACTGATATTTCACCATACTTTTTTGTACAATTATACAAAAGTACCCGCTCCTCTCCAAGAGATTCACGGGTACTTTTTTCTATCACCGTAGTTTTACCTATATAATAATTAGTATTTTTCTAACACTAATACATCATAACCATCTAACATTTTGCGGCCATCCAAGTAAGTAAGCTCTACTAAGAATGCAATCCCTGCTACAATTCCACCAAGCTCTTCAACTAACTTAATTGTCGCTTCAATTGTTCCACCTGTAGCTAATAGATCATCTGTAATTAATACGCGTTGACCTGGTTTAATTGCATCTTTATGGATTGTTAAAACATCTTTTCCATACTCTTTACCGTAGTCAACTGTAATTACTTCACGAGGTAATTTCCCTAATTTACGAACTGGTGCAAACCCTACTTCTAACGCGTAAGAAACTGGGCAACCGATAATAAAGCCACGTGCTTCTGGTCCTACTACAAGGTCGATATTTCTTTCTTTTGCATAAGCAACGATTTCATCTGTTGCTGCTTTGTATGCTTTTCCATCGTTCATTAAAGGTGTGATATCTTTAAAAACGATACCTTCTTTCGGATAATCCGGTACAATTGCGATATGTTGCTTGAAATCCATATTTCTGAATCCTCCTCAGATATAAAAGGTCTGTAAATACAAGGCCCTTACCCTAACTGTGCTACTTCTTTATGATTACGAATCGTGTCAAACCATGTATATAGTTGCTGATATGTGCTATAAACCAACTCTTTCTCTAATTGAAGGTGGTTCATTTTCTCACGATATGTGTTCGATTCAATTAAATCACGCTTTTTCATTCCTTCTGCCATAAAAATGACACCGTCTTTTATTGTAACAAATTCTAACTCAAAAAACACCTGTGTCATGAAATTTACTGTATCTTTTGACCAACCTTTATGACGACATAACTGTTCCCCATATTGTCTTAAAGAAAATGGTGCCTTTTGGTGTAAAAAGGAATAGTACCATTTAAAGTGTTCCCTTGTTGGAACTGTACTAAATAAATGATTATTCTCCTGATAAAACAGTGTATAAATTCGCGCTGGAAATCCCGCCTTAAACAAACCGCGTAATTCGTCTGTTGACTTTGGTAAATCCATCAAAATAACATAGCGACCATCTAGCTCAGTGACTTCTGAAGCATGCATAAGTTGTTCTTTATATTCTTCTAAAGAAAATTTATTTAATACCTCTTCAGAAAAATATACCATTGTTACTTGTTCTTTCGGAATCTCTGATAAGTTCGATTCCACATTACGCATGCTGCGCCAATCAAACAACTGCCATGCATCTACCGCAATATCTTGAATCATGAGTTGTGGTTTTTTGAAATTATTCCATTCATTAATTGATGCCTCACCAACAATAGAAACGTGAGCGATTGGAGAAATTTCTTTCGCATAAGCTCCAAATCCAAATCCAATCGTATCTAACGTCGCCTGTCCTCCGCGAAGTGCCATTTTTAAATGAGACCCATCAGATCCAATTGCACGAATACTTTCTAATTCCGCATCTCTAACTGCAATACGCGGCTTCGGATTTCCAACACCAAATGGCGCTAGTTTTTGCATTTCTTCAATTGCCGAAAGCGTTACATCCTCTACTTTGCAAATCGCATCAACTGTTGTAATCGGAATAAAATCTTCAGGCTTTAAGATTGCATCTGCTTGTTCATTTAAACGACGGCGCAGTTCATCCACATCATTCATATGAAGCGTCATTCCTGCCGCCATTGGATGCCCACCAAAGTGAGGTAACAATTCTCTACAATCTGATAAGTTCGCAAACAAATCAAATCCTGCAATACTACGAGCAGATCCTTTTGCTGTTTGCTTCTCAGGATCAATACATAACACGATTGTTGGACGATAGAAACGCTCTACTAATTTAGAAGCAACAATCCCTATCACACCTGGATTCCATCCTTCTTTCGCAATGACTAATACTTTATTGTCCGCTGGAGGATAGTTGTTTTCTACCTCTGCAATCGCCTCTTCTGTAATTTGTTTTACAATATCTTTTCGAAGCTTATTCATTTCATCGATTTCTTCAGCAAGCTCTTTTGCTTCTTCTGGATCCTCTGATAAAAGAAGATGAACAGCCGGTGCCGCATCTTCTAAACGACCAATTGCATTAATACGCGGTGCAATTGAGAAGCCGATGCTTTCTTCCGTGATCTCGCTTTGTGAAACATTTGCTACTTTAAACAATGCTTTCAAACCAATATTTTTGGTCATTCTCATTTGTTTTAGTCCACGCTGCACAAGTAATCTATTTTCACCATGAAGTGACACTAAATCGGCTACCGTACCAATCACTGCAATTTCTAACAAATGCTCCGGTACACGTCCAAGTAATGCATGCGCTACTTTAAACGCAACACCAACGCCCGCTAAATAATGAAACGGATAGACGCCGCCCTCTAGCTTCGGATGAATAATCGCAAGCGCTTCTGGAAGTTCTGGTGGTGGCTCATGATGATCTGTAATAATAAGATCCATACCAAGCTCTTTTGCTATCTTAGCTTCATGAACTGCTGCGATACCTGTATCAACAGTAATGATAAGAGAAAATCCCGCACTGTGTGCCCAGCGAAATGCCTCTTCATTCGGTCCATACCCTTCCGTAAATCGGTTCGGGATATAGAACTCAACATCCGCACCTAGTTCTTGAAGTGCAAGGTATAATACTGTCGTACTACTTACACCATCGGCATCGTAGTCACCAAAAATTAAAATTTGTTCTCCATTTTGAATGGCTTGCTTTACACGTTCTACCGTACGATCCATTCCTTCAAGTAAAAACGGATCGTGAAATTCTTGCCCTGCTGTATTTAAAAAATCCACAATCTTATCTTCTGTATCTAAGCCTCTACCGAGGAATAACGAAGTAACAAGCGGTGATAATTGCAATTTACTTGCCAACTCACTTATCTGCTCTTCATTAAATGACTTTTCTTTCCAACGCGTCTTCGGTTGTAACACGAAATCACCCCTTAACCTGTCTATTATACAAGACAGATTAAGGGGTGACAATATCACGCAAACTACGATTGAATATCTCTATAATCAAATAAATATCTACTTCCTTATGGAAGCAAAATAAATTTAATCCGGTGAATACGGATTTATATGTACAAAAACATTTTGTACATTATCTTGTTTCATTAATACCTCTTTTACATGTTTTCCGATGCGATGTCCCTCTTCCACTGTGATATATGGATCTACAGACACTTTAATATCCACAATCACATAATGACCGTGCTCTCTTGCGTATAACGAACCAATTTTTTTAACACCTTCTACTTGAAGAACTGACTCCCTTAGTGGAATAACATCTTCTTCATGAAGAACATGATCTAACGTTGTATGGATTGCATCTTTGCCAATATCCCAGGCCATCTTCACAACAAGAAGTGAAACAAATAATCCTGCAACAGGATCGGCGTAAACGAGCCAATCTAAACCTAATTTATTTCCGATAATCGCTGCACCAATCCCGATTAAGGCTGCAATTGAAGAAAATACATCTGAACGGTGCTCATATGCATTTGCGATAATTGCATCACTGTTTACCCGTTTCCCTAATCGATACTTATACCGAAACATCCCTTCTTTCACCACAATGGAAAGAATAACCGCAAAAATCGTAATTCCTTTTGGCGGTTCAAGTTCTTGTGTAAAAGCCTTTATAGAAGAAACGGCAATTTCGATTCCGACAATAAATAATAAAACTGCAACAATGATAGCTGAAATCGATTCCGCTTTTCCGTGGCCATAAGGATGATCTTCATCAGGCGGTTGTTTGGCTGCACGCAAGCCGAAAAATACAGCTAACGAACCAACTACATCCGATGCTGAATGAACCGCATCCGCTAAAAGTGCCTTACTGTTCCCAATATATCCGATTACTGCTTTAACAATCGCTAATACAATATTACCAACGATTCCAACAATGGCACCAAACTCCGCCTGTTTAAAACGTTCATCTTTTTCCATAATCGAAATCCTTTCTTTTCTCAAAATACCTTTTTATTGTAACAAAAAATAATAGCAGAGATATCACTTCCTTCCAATTTCTCCACGATCGACTCTGCTACCCTTTAGCAAAAAACGCTAAGGAAGTGTCACTTTATTGTATCCGCAAACGAAAAAGAGATGCCCCCAAAGTGAAGAGGCATCGTCTTTTCTATGTTGATTTTAGTTTTTACACTTGTGGTTCAGATACTCCTGTTTCTACTTTCTTCTTACCTTTACCCTTTTTTAATCGGCGATTTTCAAGCATTAGCCAAATTTGCGAAGCAACAAAGATAGAAGAATACGTACCTACAACTAGTCCAATCATTAATGCAAGTGAGAAGTTTCGCAGTGATTCACTACCGAAAATAAGCAATGCAATAACTGGGAACAACACTGTTAGAACTGTATTAATAGAACGACCAATTGTTTGACGAATACTGGAGTTCACAATTTCTTCTAAGTCTTTTCTATCACGAATTCGTTTTTTCTGTTTATATAGCTCACGGTTTCTATCAAATGTAACAATCGAGTCATTGATTGAATAACCAATGATTGTTAATACCGCTGCGATAAACGTTAAATCTACTTCCAATTGTAAGATACTGAACATCACAATCATAACAAACGCATCATGCAACAATGCGATTACCGCAGATAATGCGTATGTGAAGCGGAAACGAATACTCACGTATAAGATGATAACCGCCGAAGCAATCATAACTGCGATAAATGCATTTCGTGCAATCTCTTTCCCGATTGTTGGAGAAACTGTACTTACATTTGGTTCTGTACCGTATTTATCGTGGAAGAATGTTTTTGCCTTTGCAATTTCATCTTTCGATAAAACACCAATTGTACGAACAGCAAATCCTTTATTGTCATCCCCTGTTGGTACAATGTCCTCTTTTTTCACATCAATTTTTAACTCATGTAAATCTTTTTGAACTTGATCTACACTAATCGCTTGTTTTGACTGCAAGTCCATACGTGTACCACTCGCAAAGTCAATTCCAAGATTCATTTTGAAAATTGGTAGTATAATTGCACCTGCAATAACAACTACAATTGAGAACAAGAAGAATTTATGACCGATATTTACAAAGTTAATACGATCAAATCTCGTTGGTGCATGTTCTACTCCTTTTGACAATGGAATAATTTCTTTCTGTTTCACACCAAAATAAGATATTTTCTTATCGAAATAACGGCTTTTCACCAATAATCCTAGTAGGAAACGAGTACCGAATACGTTCGTAATGAAACCAACTAAAATACTCACAATTAAACTTGTCGCAAATCCTTTTACAGAACTATTACCGTAAACGAATAATACACCAGCTGCTGCAATTGTCGTAACGTTGGCATCTAAAATTGTCGCTAACGAACGATGGTTACCAGCACGATATGCTGACATCATCGATTTACCAATTCGCAATTCTTCCTTCAGTCGCTCATACGTAATAATATTCGCGTCAACCGCTATACCAACCCCGAGCACTAGCGCCGCTATACCTGGCAGAGTCAGGACTGCATGCATCCAGTTAAAGACAAGCAATGTAATGAAAATATATAATCCTAACATAATGACCGCTACTAAACCTGGTAAACGGTAGAAAACAAGCATGAACAAGAAAATAATAGCAATCCCGATCACACTAGCGAAAATCGTTTGCTGTAATGCTTGCTCACCAAATTTTGCTCCGACAGATGTTGAATACATTTCTTTTAGATCAACAGGAAGTGCACCCGCATTTAATAAATCTGAAAGCTGTTTTGCACTTTCAACCGTAAAGTTTCCACCTACGATAGAAACTTCAGCTTGATTAAACACTTGGCTTACTGTTGCTGCTGATAAATATTTCGGATTTGGTTTTGCTGCTTCTGCTTTATAAGAATCTTTACCTTCTTCAAAATCAAGCCAAATCACCATTAAGTTCGTTGGCGGTGGCATTTTTGATATTTTTTCAGTTACTTCGCGGAATTTATCAGCACTCTTCAATGTAAGCCCAACACTTGGCCGGCCTTGTTCATCAAATGTTTGCTTCGCTCCCCCGCCTTTTAAATCCGTTCCGTCCATGAGAAGGTTGTCATTCACATCACGGAATGTTAATTTCGCTTGCGTAGATAAAATTTCACGTGCTTTCTGCTGATCTTGTACGCCAGCAAGCTGTACACGAATTCGATCTTCCCCTTCAATTTGAATGTTTGGTTCACTTACACCAAGAACATTCACACGATTCTCAAGAGCACCTACTGTACTTACAAGTGCGTCTCGATCAATTTTATCACCCTTTTTCGCTGGCTTTACTTCGTATAAAATTTCAAAACCACCACGAAGGTCCAGTCCAAGACTAATTCCTTTTGTTATGTTTTTTCCCGTCGCACCAATAATTCCACCGATTAATAAAACGATGAGAAAAAAGGCGACGATTCTCGTACTGCGCTTTGCCATATGTACCTTCTTTCTGCTACTAAACCCATAAATAAATCATATCATTCATTTACGCTAGACAAATTCCTGTATTAATCATTTCTGTTTATCCACAGGCATTCCATTATGCTTATTCGTTTGTCTAGTTAGTAGGCTTCCTTTCTGTGAGTTTTTAACTTTTTACTAGTACGCTACTAGCCATATAGGGAAAACCCAAATTCTACGTCTTAGACGCTGGGCCGCAACCTATATCTGATACAAATTATTATAACTTCTGCTTCCTACCTCCTTTACTTAAAATCTCTGACATATACATTCCTCTTTATCAATACCTATCATTATACTGCAAAAGGAAGAACAAACCAATTACAGCCGGTTATTTATTTTCATATTCTTCAAATGACCAAAGTGGCGCTTGATACGCTTCTACCGTTAAATATGTCATATACTCATTTGCTGTTAATGTTAGCACATCATTCACAAGTTCATACAATCTAACTTCACTATCTAGCTTTTTCCACTTTTTACTTTTTAAACATTTCCAAATATCCTCAGTCGTCACCCTGTCATAGCCAATCATTTGAAATTCTTCTAATTTGCTTTCTAAAACGACTTGCAACTGTCCGCGGTAAGCTTCTACCAAATCTTCCTTTTCAATCATACTATCACATCTCCTTTTTAGTTCAGCACGAAAAGTCGTTTTTCATCCCGCTCTAATGGACAGCAATAACTGCCTTTAAGAGTTTCATCGCCCTGCTCTTTCCCATAAAAGTTTTACTCCATAAGCGATTCCTCTTAAATGCTTGTCATTCTTGTCTCACACGTGCATATAAATTATTGTAAATCATTCCATTGATTTTGAGAAGGTAGGAGAAAACCATGACGAGACAAAGCTTTTTACGAGGTGCATTTATTTTAATGCTAGCTGGTTTTATTACAAAAATTCTCGGGTTCATAAACCGAATTGTAATGGCACGTATTTTAGGAGAAGAAGGCGTCGGTCTTTATATGATGGCTGTCCCCACTTTTATTTTAGCAATTACATTAACACAAATCGGACTTCCTGTTGCTATTGCAAAATTCGTTGCAGAGGCGGAAGCAGTAAACGATAAACAAAAAGTAAAGAATATATTAACAGTATCTTTAGCCGTTACATCCGTTATTAGTATTATCTTAACAATCGCAATCATGCTTCTAACTCCTATTTTAGCTGAAACTTTATTAACGGATAAAAGAACCTACTATCCGCTGATGGCCATTTTACCTGTCGTTCCTGTCATTGCAGTTTCATCTGTTTTGCGCGGTTATTTCCAAGGAAAACAAAATATGAAACCTAGTGCATATGCACAAGTGTTAGAACAAGTAGTCCGGATTACTATTATCGCCGTATGTATTCGATTGTTTTTACCTTATGGTGTTGAATACGCTGCGGCAGGCGCAATGTTATCAGCTGTTCTTGGTGAGGTAGCCTCTTTATTATTTTTACTCACTTTATTCCAGCGTGAAAAGCACCTTTCAATACGTTCTGGTTTTGTTAGTACAGTCAAGCAAAGTAAAAATACATTTCATTCGCTTATGGAAATTGCACTTCCAACTACAGGGAGTCGCTTAATTGGATCGGTCTCTTATTTTTTCGAACCAATTGTCGTTATGCAAAGCCTAGCCATTGCTGGTGTAGCAGCTTCAGTCGCCACGCAGCAATACGGTATATTAAATGGCTATGCGTTTCCACTTTTATCACTGCCTGCTTTTATTACATACGCTCTTTCTACGGCACTCGTACCCTCTATTAGTGAAGCAATGGCAAAAAAACAATATCGATTAGTAGAACATCGTCTGCAACAGGCACTTCGTATTTCTCTCATTACAGGAGGCTGGTCAGTCGTTATTCTTTATGTATTTGCTTCACCTGTTTTAACTCTCATGTACGGTTCAGATAGTGCAACTGCATTCATTCAATTACTTGCGCCTTGTTTTTTATTTCACTACTTTCAAAGTCCCCTTACATCTGTTTTACAAGCTTTAAATTTAGCACGTGCCGCGATGATGAATACATTTATTGGAGCTATTGTAAAGTTACTCGTTATTTTCTTACTCGCTTCACGTCCTGAATTTCAAATGATGGGGGTAGCACTTGCGATTGCTGCTAACATTGTGACCGTGACATTCCTTCACTACGCAACAGTCCTGAAAAAAATCACCTTCACTATTTACATAAAGGATTATATATATGGAGGCATCACGATAATCATTGCAGGAGCTTTTGGATTCTATCTTCATAAATATATTATTTTTTCACATTCACTTGCTATACAAACATTATGGGAGATTACGTTAACCACTATACTTTATACACTGTTTCTTCTCATTTTCAAACTCATTCGTAAACATGAGCTACAGCGTCTTCCATTACTCCGAAAACTATTATTTTTGAAATAACCATGCAGATTAAAAGCTTGCCATTTTAAAACGGCAAGCTTCTTATTTATCTTTTAAATCCACAAAAAATTCCCCATTTTGAAAGCTACAATACGAAATTCCTGTTATATCTTTGTATCCTATCTTTTTTAATTTCCCCACAAGCCACCCTTCTGACTGTTCAATCATATGCAAATGTGATTGTTGTATCTCCCCATCAATAATCAGTGGAAATGAAAAAATAGGTGTATCATTCTTATTATTTTTACTCTTTTGTTTATGAAATACAGATAATTTCCCTGAAGCTTCCAAAATAGCATATTCGACGTCACGAATATCACCAATACCTTCTTCTCTTAATTGCATTAATAAATCATCTATATTATAACGTTGCTTTCTCATTTGTTTTTCATCAATTTTACCTCTCCGAACAATAATAGCTGGTTCGCCATCTATTAAATGACGGATCTTTCCACTTTTCAGAGAAGCGTACGCTAACACCATTTGAATAATCACAATTACTACCATAGGAATAATTTGATCCCATACAGGACGATCAACATCTATAATTCCTAATACAGCAAGTTCACCTAACATAATGAAAACAACCAAATCCAAAATACTCAGTTCACCAATTTCACGTTTTCCCATAACACGAAAAATAAGTACCATAACGAAATACAATAGAACTGTTCGAAAAGCAATTCCCCATAGCTCCATCTTTAATCCCCTTTCTGTACTTTTCTTCTATGACGTAGTTTAACCAGCAAAAAAGAAACTAGTCTAACTTATCTAAAATGGAAATATGCTTGTATTAAAAGGGGGGAATGCATAATGGATGGAACGAAAAAATTATCTATAGCAATTGGCTTTGGTATTATCACTTTATTACTACTCGCCTCTATTACAAGTATGGTGATTGCTCTTTTATTAAAATTCACAAATATCAATGAAGGTACATTAGCTATAGCCCTTTTCATACTCGCTCTTCTTTCTATGCTTATATCCGGATTTATCGCTGGAAAAAAAGCGCAAGGAAAAGGCTGGTTCGTCGGATTCACAACCGGACTTACCTTTACGATTCTTGTTTTTCTTGTTAACTACTTAGGTTTTTCTCACGCTTTATCCAATTCACAACTTCTCTATCAACTTGGACTAATGGGGGCAAGTACACTTGGGGGCATATTTGGCGTTAACATGACGAAACGTACCAATTAAAAAAAGCCCTGCAAATGCAGGGCTTCTACTTGTTAATTTTTCACAACTTCACGAATTGCATTGCGATCAAATGTTAAATGTGAACCACCAGATTTAACAACAATCTTAGTGTCATCTACTGACTCAATTGTACCATGTAAGCCACCGATTGTTACGATAGCATCACCTTTTCTCAATTCACTTTGCATTTGAGCTACTGCCTTTTGACGCTTTTGTTGCGGGCGAATTAATAAGAAATAGAAAATCGCAAACATCGCAACGATCATGATAATATTCATCATACCTGGATTCATTTTTTGTTCCTCCTTTAATTATATGTATTAGAAGTTTTTAGCATTCGGTTTATTAAAGCCATACTGTTCAAAGAACTCTTCACGGAAATCACCAAGACGATCTTCACGAATGGCTTGTCTCACCTGCTCCATTAAGTTTAACAGAAAATGAAGATTGTGATAAGACGTTAAACGAATTCCGAAAGTTTCATCACATTTCATTAAGTGACGAATGTACGCACGAGAGTAGTTTTTACACGTGTAACAATCACAATTTGGATCAAGTGGACCGAAGTCTCTTGCAAACTTCGCGTTTTTCACAACGAGACGCCCCTCACTTGTCATACATGTACCATTTCGAGCAATACGAGTTGGAAGTACACAGTCAAACATGTCGATACCACGGATTGCACCATCAATTAATGAGTCAGGAGAACCTACTCCCATTAAATAACGTGGTTTATTGTCTGGTAGAAGCGGTGTTGTAAATTCAAGAACACGATTCATAATATCTTTTGGTTCTCCAACTGATAACCCACCTACTGCATACCCTGGGAAATCCATTGAAACAAGATCTTTCGCGCTCTGGCGACGAAGTTCTTCAAACTCTCCGCCCTGTACAATCCCAAATAAACCTTGATCTTGTGGACGCTCATGAGCTTTTAAACAGCGCTCCGCCCAGCGGCTTGTACGCTCTACAGACTTTTTCATATATTCAAACGTAGCAGGGAACGGCGGGCACTCATCAAATGCCATCATAATATCTGAACCTAATGCATTTTGAATTTCCATCGCTTTTTCTGGTGATAAGAATAATTTGTCTCCATTTAAGTGATTACGGAAGTGAACGCCCTCTTCTTCAATACGACGGAAGTCACTTAAACTAAACACTTGGAAACCACCAGAATCTGTTAAGATGGCACGATCCCAGTTCATAAATTTATGTAATCCGCCTGCCTCACGAACAATTTCGTGACCTGGACGAAGCCATAAATGATACGTATTACTTAAAATAATACCAGAATCCATCGCCTTTAACTCTTCTGGTGACATTGTTTTTACTGTCGCAAGTGTACCAACTGGCATAAATGTTGGTGTATCAAATGAGCCATGCGGTGTATGAACGCGGCCTAAACGCGCACCCGTTTGTTTACATGTTTTAATAAATTCATAACGAATTGCTGTCATAGATTTACTCCTTTTTATTTATCTTTCACTTTAGCATGAGATGCAACGAACATCGCATCACCAAAGCTAAAGAAACGGTATTTTTCTTTTACTGCTTCATTATAAGCATGAAGTACATCTTCTCTATTTGCAAATGCACTCACAAGCATAATTAATGTTGACTTCGGCAAATGGAAGTTTGTAATTAAACCATCAATTGCTTTAAATTCATATCCTGGATACATAAAAATATCCGTCCATCCAGATGCTGCACAAAGCTTACCATCATGATCTGTAGCAATTGTTTCTAGCGTACGTGTTGACGTTGTACCAACAGTAATAATACGACCGCCACTCTCCTTCACACGGTTTAACAAATCTGCCGTTTCTTCTGACATATGGTAATACTCCGCATGCATATGGTGTTCTTCAATTGTATCGGCTGAAACTGGTCTAAATGTACCAAGACCAACATGAAGCGTAATAAATGCTAAATGAACACCTTTTTGCTTTAATTTCTCTAATAACTCTTCTGTAAAATGAAGTCCAGCTGTCGGCGCTGCTGCAGAACCAATTTCCTTCGCATATACCGTTTGATAACGGTCACGATCTTCTAGTGTTTCTTTAATATATGGAGGAAGCGGCATTTCTCCAAGTTCATCCAAAATTTCATAAAAGATACCGTCATACGAAAACTCTAGCTGACGGCCACCTTGATCAGCTGTTCCTGTGCAAGTTGCTTTTAACTTTCCTTCACCAAAAGAAATGACAGTTCCTTCTTTTACACGTTTAGCTGGCTTTACAAGTGTTTCCCATTTATCTCCATCTTCTTGTTTTAAAAGGAGCACTTCAATATGTGCACCTGTATCTTCTTTCACACCATGCAAACGAGCAGGCATAACTTTCGTTTCATTTAATACTAAACAATCGCCCTCATGTAAATAAGAAAGAATGTCCGTAAAATGCTTATGCTCGATATCACCGGTTTCACGGTCTAACACCATTAATCTTGATGTTTCACGGTCTTCAAGAGGCGTTTGTGCAATAAGTTCTTCCGGTAAATGAAAATCAAACAGATTAATATCCATAACTATATCCACCTATTTCTATTTAAATCGATTTATTATATACATAATAAAAGATAATACAATACTTAACACAATACATGTAATGATCGGAAAATAAAAGGTAACGTTTCCTTTTTTCACAAAAATATCGCCTGGAAGCCTTCCGATAAACTTCCAAGCTACTCCCACGACAATGAGAAGAATACCAGCTGTAATAAGCAGCTTTGGCATATCCGTCATACTCCAGGCATCTCCATTCCGAAATGTTCATACGCAAGTGGCGTTACAATTCGTCCTCTTGGCGTTCGTTGTAAAAAACCAATTTGCAGTAAATATGGTTCATACACATCTTCAATCGTCGTAGACTCTTCCCCAATTGTCGCTGAGACCGTTTCTAATCCAACTGGACCACCGCGGAATTTTTCAATAATGCCAAGCAGTAGCTTATGATCGATATGATCAAGCCCTAATTTATCGACTTGTAAGAGCTCTAATGCCATTTGGGTAATTTCCATCGCAATTGTTCCGTCACTTCGAACCTGCGCGAAGTCACGTACACGTCTTAGTAAACGGTTTGCAATACGTGGTGTACCACGTGCACGCCTTGCGATCTCTAAAGCAGCTAATGAATCGATTTCAACTTCAAACACCTCTGCTGTGCGCTCTACAATCGCTGACAATTGATCTACTGTATAATACTCTAATCGTGATAACACACCAAAACGGTCACGAAGCGGCGCTGATAACGCACCAGCCCGCGTGGTTGCACCAACTAGCGTAAACGGAGGTAAATCAAGGCGTACAGATCGTGCGCTCGGACCTTTACCGATGACAATATCAAGACAGAAATCTTCCATTGCTGGATATAATACCTCTTCAATTGACCTATGCAAACGATGAATTTCATCAATAAATAATACATCGCCAGGTTGAAGCGCCGTGAGCACTGCCGCTAAATCTCCCGGACGCTCAATTGCTGGACCTGATGTTGTTCGAATATTAACACCCATTTCATTAGCGATAATATTTGCAAGCGTCGTTTTACCAAGTCCTGGCGGTCCGTATAGTAATACGTGATCTAACGTTTCCTCACGCATTTTCGCCGCCTCAATAAACACTTCTAAATTATGCTTTGCCTTATCTTGGCCAATATACTGACGGAGCGTCTGTGGCCGTAACGAATATTCTAAATCCGCATCTTCATATGCCGATTCTCCTGAGAGGAGACGTTCGTCCATTCTACTCACCTCTTACCATTTAGTAAAAGACTAAGTGCCTTTTTAATATATTGATCCGTAGTAAGCGATTCTTTTAATAACTCTGGCACAACGCGATTCACTTCTCGTTCTGCATAACCAAGTGCACGCAGTGCTTCCAGCGCTTCATCTAGCTCAGCGGATGATCCGTTCTTCTCATCGAAACGTTCTACATCTGAGAATAGATCAACAAATGCATCTGGTACAACATCTGCTAATTTTCCTTTTAAGTCTAAAATCATTTGACGAGCCGTTTTCTTTCCAACTCCCGGGAATTTCACTAAGAATTTTTCATCCTCATGTTCAATTGCTTGCACAACCTGCCCCGTTTGACCCGAAGCTAAAATGGCAAGCGCACCTTTTGGTCCGATTCCTGATACACCTAAAAGTTTTGTAAATAATAAACGCTCTTCACGTGTCTTAAATCCATAAAGCGCCATTATATCTTCTCTCACATAATGATATGTATATACACGAATTTCTTGCTTACTTCTTTGGAATACATACGGATTTGGCGTAAAAATTTGATAGCCAATTCCATTATGATCAAGAACGACATATTCTGGCCCTACATATTCCACATAGCCTGTAACATATTCAAACAAAATACGATCTCTCCCTCTTAAATCATGTATTCCATTTTAACATATTTAACGATAGAAAAGCGAGACTACCCCAACAAATGTTCTATATTTAAATTTTCTACTTTTCATATTGACAGAAAGACATACAGCAAATTACTATTACATAGTCGATAATGATTATCAATATTAATTAAAGGGGTTATATGCAAGATGAAACGCAATTTATCTATTCTACTTACTCTTATTCTTGTGGTTTTTACCATCGTTGGTTGCTCTTCTAACAAAGATGAATCACAGGCAAAAGAACAACCGGAAACAAAAATTGTAAAACATGCAAAAGGAGAAGTTAAAATTCCAACAAATCCAAAAAGAATTGTTGACTTATCTGGATCTTCTGAAGAACTATTACTTCTTGGTCATAAACCTGTTGGTACTGCCAACACGTATAAAGATAAAATCCAAGATCATTTGCAAGAAAAGCTAAAAGGTGTAAAAGCAGTAGGTTGGTACTGGGCACCTAAAGTCGATTTAGAAGCAGTTACTGCCTTAAAGCCAGACTTAATTATTTTAAATAACCGTCAATTGAAAATTTATGACCAATTAACAAAAGTTGCACCAACAGTTGTTCTAGAGACAAACTTAGAAAATTGGCGTGGTAAATTTAAAGAAGTAAGCAAGCTATTTGACGAAGAGAAAAAAGCAGACAAATGGATTGCAGATTACGATAAAAAAGCTGATTCCTTATCAAAAAAGATTAAAGAGAAGACAAAAGATGAAAACTTTATGTTTCTTGCTGTAACACCGCAAAACTTCCGTGTATATGGCAGCTTCGGGTACGGGGACATTCTCTTTAATGACTTAAAACTTCCTGCCACGAAAGGTACAGATTTAAAACAAACGATGGCACAAGTATCATTAGAAGGTCTTGTTGCATTCCAGCCTGATCAAATGTTTGTTGTAAACTTTGGTGACGAAGCAGATAAAGTATATGCAGACTACAAAAACAGCGCTGTTTGGAAAGATAACAAAGCTGTAAAAAATAATCACATTTATGAAGTAAGCAATGAAGTCTTTAACACAAAATCATTCAATCCAATCGGAAAAGATATGCTAATTGATGAAATTGCAAAACAAGTTTTAGATAAAAACAAATAAGAAAAACAGCAGTTCATCCCGAGCTGCTGTTTTTCTTATTTTGCACTGCATACTGCTTCATTTTCTCGATCGTCTTCACAAAACGCTCTTTCGACTTAATACGAATACCACGTTTCAACTCTGCTCGATCATAACTTTCTAGCTTTTTCATATCAATTTGAAAAAATGAATGAATCGCATTATCATTTTTGGGCACACCATTAAAAATTTGCAGTATCCCTTCGTTGGAAACACCAAAATACCCACTCGTTTTCAGTAGTGGTGAAATATCATCTACCTTTTTTTGCAATACAATTTGTGTATCATCACGATCGACAAGTTGCCATTCTTTGTACTGCTGCAGAAATTGTTCTAAGTTCGCTACTTTTTCAGTAAAGATTTCCTCACTTACTTCTCCATCTAAATACATTCGCTCTAATAAAACCGTAACTTGAGGTTCTTTTTGCGTAATCTCTAATGCAGGAGACGCAGCAATCACACTTGATTCATGATATAAACAAAGCATAGCAATTATGACCTGAATTATAACCATCATGAATTTCATTTCCGCTCACCTCTTCTAGAAAAATAAAACTTCTATTTGTAGTTTTTCCGAAAATAGAAGTTTTATCCATAATAACAGTGGCGGTTATTTTTCATGAAAATAAAAAATGCAGGTAAGGCGTAATTCCTACCCGTATGAGTCATTTACTTTTATATAATAAGAAAGACGCCTGCACATAGCAGGCGTCTTGATGCGTTTACGGCGAGAGACCAGGCGGCCACATCCGCGTGTTTAGCACTTAAGCATATCTCTCGTCTTACGTAAATTAGCTCATCGCTTTGCTAATATAACATTAATATACCAGGAAAGCAAGCTTTTTTTGTTATCGTACTGTACCAGTTAGATCAGCACGAACATCTCGGAACAAGTCTGTTATATCACGATTTAAATCATTTGTTACTGTTCCATTGCGCAGACGTGTACTCACTGTATCGACACGATCAAACATGTCATTTTTAACAGTTACATACACATTACGATTTTTCACTTCATCGGCAACAGCTTGACGAATTTCATTTGCCATTGCTGTTTCGTTTGTTACTGCGTTACGTGGTTTTACCGCAATTACTACATCATTTCCTCGTACAACAGTAGAAACTCGATCTACATTATTCATACCCTTAACACGATTTGTAATTTTTTCTGCTGTCTTACCATCGTTGTTCACGTATGAATTGTTCATTGTAATGTTACGCGTTGGATAAGGATTTGCAATTTGACCATGGTAATTTACATCACGGTAATAGTTATATCCAACGTCATTGCGACGATCATTTACATTATCTGTAACTCTATTCCCATTTTTATATGTTACATAATCTGTATAGCGGTCAGTACGCGTTACATTATCTCTATATGGTTGTGTATCATAATAGGATGTACGCTCATAATTGTAGTTCGCATTACGTCCATCCATTGCACTTTTATTCTTAGGTGTACCACATGCAGCTAATGCACTGGTAACTAACAAAGAAGCAGCAATAATTTTAATCTTTTTACTCAATATAAAAACCCCCCTTGTTAGGCCTGAACTTCTCTCTCGAAAAGCTCCTTTTTATAGTGAGTAATAAAGGAGGGTTTTACACTTGTTAATATTTCACTAGGAATTTTCTAACACTACCTTTTCATCGTTAGCACAGCTCCTTCTATTCCCCTTCTTCTATAAGCGGTTCTCCAAAAATCTCTGGCGGATCTTGTTGATAATTCATCACACCTGGTTGCGGTGCATATGCAGTTTGAGCTGTTGGATAATATGGAGAATTCGGCACACCTGGCTGTGGACTGTATAGATTTCTTTCTCCACCACATCCACAATCTTCTTCTGCCGGCATCATTTGTGGATTGCTATTATCTATTGGTGGTTGATATGGCATTGAAGTATGTTGCATTGGCATTTGGTGCGGCATGATTGGCATACCTTGTGTATATGGCATTTGATAATACGGATACTGTTGTGGCATCATTTGCGGTTGATATGGCATCGGCATTTGTGGTGGCATCATTTGCATTGGCATTTGTGGTGGCATCATTTGCGGTTGATATGGCATTGGCATTTGCGGTGGTTGATTATTTTCCATTATTGGCATTGGGTGCGGCATTTGATTATTTTCCATCATCGGCATTATATTCGGCATTGGGTTGTTTTCCATCATTGGCATTATATTCGGCGTTGGGTTGTTTTCCATCATTGGCATTATATTCGGC
>NZ_KI535303.1:67198-489111 GCF_000482345.1 Bacillus sp. UNC437CL72CviS29
GGCATTTGATTGTTTTCCATCGCTGGCATTATATTTGGCATTTGATTGTTTTCCATCGCTGGCATTATATTTGGCATTTGATTATTATCCATTATTGGCATCGTAATATTTGGTGGTGTTACTTGTGGAATAACAAAATTTTCTTTTGTTACATGCGGCGATACTATATTGCCTACATTTTCCTTTTGCACTTGCGGCGATACTATATTGCCTACATTTTCCTTTTGCACTTGCGGCGATATTATATTACTTACATTTTCTTTTTTCGTTTGCGGCGATATTATATTACTTACATTTTCTTTTTTCGTTTGTGGTGACACGATATTGTTAGACTTCATCTTATGAATTTGTGGAGCGATTAACTCGCTTCCTTTTTTTATTACATCTGAAATTTTATAATCTTTTTTAGGTTTGATTGGTGGTTGTGGCGGCTGCGGCAATATATTCACTGAAAACTTTGTGCTTGCTTTTCCCGCGGGTTTCTCTATCTTTTCTACAACTTGTGGCTTTTCAATTACAGCCGGTTTTTCAACGACAGGCGGCTTTTGAATAGGTACTTCTTTTTGTATTGGTACTTCTTTCTGAATTGGTTTTTCTTTTTGTATTGGCATTTCTTTCTGAATTGGTTTTTCTTTTTGTATTGGCATTTCTTTTAGCGGCTTTACTTGCATTTCTTTTTGTGTTTGCTGCATAGCTGGTTGCTGTGTAATTGGCGCAGATTGATATAGTGCTTCTTCTTCATCTTCTATTCCAAGCGGCGTAGGTGTCGCTGCAAATTCTTTTTGTTGTACCTCTTTTACATATTCTTTTGGAGGAGCTGAGCCAGCACCCATATTTTTTTTCACATGCACACCGCTAGATGGCACTTTTATTTTCATACCTGGCATAATCAGATCTGGATTACTGAGCTGTGTATTCGCCTTTTTTAACGTTTCAAAATCTACTCCGTACTTTTTCGAAATTTTCCAAAGGGTATCCCCTTTTTGCACGATATGAATTTTCAAATTTTCCCCCTCCTGTATTACTTATCTATGAGCAAAAGTAATATACACTGAGACTATCCTCTATGGTTTAACCCTCTTGCTCTTACCATCTAGTCGTACACACTATTGCACAAATATAAAAAATACAATGATTCCCTCAACACAATGTATGACTACAATTAGCTAATTATGTTTAATAAAAAAACGACGGAAATCCGCCGCTTTTACACACGCTCTAACATACGATTTAAGGCAAGGACTGCTTCTTTTGTCACCTGCTTATCTACTTGAATCACATTGACTTCTTCTCCGTGCTCTATCATTTCTAACGCCCACAATAAATGTGGTAAATCAATACGATTCATCGTTAAACAAGGACACATAAAAGGATTTAATGAAATAATTTCTTTATCCGGATGCCTATGAATAATTCGGTTTACTAAGTTCATCTCTGTACCAATCGCCCATTTGCTACCAGATGGTGCTTGTTCAATCATATCGATAATATATTTTGTTGATCCTGCATAGTCAGAAGCCACTACCACCTCATAACAGCATTCTGGATGGACAATAATACTCATATCGGGATGATTTTTCCGCACACTTTCAATATTTTTAACAGTGAAATTTTGGTGAACAGAACAATGACCTTTCCATAAAATCACTTGTATGTCCTCAATCTCTCCATCGTATTCTAATGAATCTGTATGTGGATTCCAAACCGCCATTTTATCTAATGGTATACCGAGGTCATATGCTGTATTTCTTCCTAAATGTTGGTCTGGCAAAAAGACTAAACGCTCTTTTTGAGTAAATGCCCAAGACACCATTTTTTTAGCATTGGAAGACGTTACTGTTGCACCACCATTCCGACCACAAAATGCTTTAATAGCTGCTGTAGAATTGACATAGGTCAATGGAATCATCGTATCTCCAAATAACTTTGTCAGTTCTTTCCAAGCTCGTTCTGTTTGTTCAATATCCGCCATGTCCGCCATGGAACAGCCGGCACGCATATCTGGTAAAATAACAACCTGTTCATCTGTCGTTAACATATCTGCTGTTTCAGCCATAAAATGTACACCGCAAAATACAATATATTTTGCCGCTTTATTGCTAGCAGCCACTTGCGCAAGTTGCAATGAATCTCCCGCAGCATCCGAAAATTGAACGACTTCATCTTTTTGATAATGATGCCCTGGAATAAATAACGATTCCCCTAATTTTTCTTTAATTTCACGGACACGCTCTTCCATCTCTTGTACTGACATCGTTTGATAACGCTCTGGTAACATCGCTTCAATTGGCTGAACCTTCTCTAAAATACTCATGAATAATCTCCCCCTCTAACCCTATCGCCTTAAACTTCAATATTAAAGCTAATATCTAACGCTCCCGCAGAATGTGTTAATACTCCAAGTGAAATGTAATCTACCCCTGTTTTACCGTATTTTGATAAATTTTCAATTGTAATACCGCCCGATGCTTCTGTCACAATTACACTTGGAACAATTTTCGAGAACTCATGAACTTCTTCTGGTGTGCGATTATCGAACATAATAATATCTGCTCCAGCAGCTACAGCTTCATGCACTTGTTCTTTCGTTTCTGTCTCCACTTCAACCTTCACCATATGTCCAAGCTTTTCTTTCACAGATGTAACGGCTTTTGTAATAGATCCAGCAAAAGCAATATGGTTATCTTTAATCATGACACCATCATATAATCCGAAGCGATGGTTATACCCACCTCCGCAAACAACCGCATACTTATCAAACATGCGAAGCCCTGGCATCGTTTTTCTCGTATCACAAATACGTGTATGATTACTTTCTAGCGCTCGAACCGCTCTTTGCGTCATCGTCGCTATGCCGCTCATGCGTTGAATAATATTTAAAATTACACGCTCTGCTGTTAACAGAGATGCAATTGGCCCTTCTACACTTGCTAAAATCTCCCCTTTTCCTACCAAATCTCCGTCGTTTTTATGAAATGTAATTTGGATACTTTCATCTAATAATCGAAACCCTTGTTCAATTACTACTCTCCCTGCGAATACCCCTGTATCTTTCGCAAGGAACGTTCCCTTTGCCTTTAAATTTTCAGGAAAAATAAGCTGAGATGTTACATCTCTTTCCCCAATGTCTTCTAGAAAAAAACTTTCTAATGCCTTTCTTACCTTTAACACGTTCATACAATCCCTCTTCCCCTCATTACACAAGTTGTAATTTTTTGTTAGCATGAATAATTTCTTTCGTGAATTTATTTCGACTTGGGTAATCACCACGATAATGACCACCTATGCTCTCTTTTCTTTGCAGTGCCGCTTCTGTAATGAGCTGGCAGACCGTTAGCATATTCATAATTGTTATATCTTCATTTGTAAGAGCTTCATATTGCGTTTGAACACTTTGTACACGATACTGCTCCAACCATTGTTTTGCATACAATAAACTCGTTTCTGTTCTGACAATCCCCACGTACGTCATCATATATTTTTGTATCTCTTTCTTCATAGGTAACTGAGAAACTTGAGATATTCCATGTATTCTTTCACAACTGTCTTCTCGTCCTTGTACTGGATGGGCTAAAATATGCTTTCCAATTCGTTTCCCGAACACAAGACCTTCTAACAATGAATTACTCGCTAAACGATTTGCACCGTGCACACCGTTACAAGCTACTTCACCTACAGCATATAAATGCGAAATAGATGTTTCTCCATCACAATTGGTTTTCACACCACCCATATGAAAATGAGCGCCTGGAACAACTGGAATTCTATTTTGTTTTACATCTATACCATTCTTTTTGCATAATGCCGATACAGTAGGAAAACGCTCTTCAAAGTTTTGAATAGACGAAATATCCAGGTGTACACTTTCACCTGCAAGAAGCTGTTCATGAATCGCACGTGCTACTACGTCACGCGGTGCAAGATCGTGTTGTGGATGTACGTTCAACATAAAACGCTGTCCTTTTTCGTTTAACAGAACAGCGCCTTCACCTCGTACCGCTTCTGAAACAAGTCCGCAGCAACGCCCGTCTACATAGAGCATCGTTGGATGAAATTGAATAAACTCTAAATCAACAAGTTCTCCACCAGCTCGATACACGATTGCTAGTCCGTCGCCTGTAATCGTCTCATCGTTAGACGTAAATGCGTACACGCCGCCAACACCGCCTGTAGCTAATACAATTCGTTCAGCATAGTAACGATGTATATTTCCTTCGCTATCTCGGGTCAACACACCCCTACATGTATTATTTTCTATAATTAAATCGAGCACCATTTCTCGCTCCACTACTGTAACGTAAGGAACTACTTCTTTAATCAAATGCTCTAATAAGTTTTTTCCTGTCGCATCTCCCCCAGCATGTAAAATACGTCGTTTTCGATGCGCGCCCTCTTTTCCAAGGTGAGGTCCTTTTTCATCACCATCAAATTTCATCCCATTTGCAATGAGCTTATGAATCTCTTTTGACCCTTCTTCAACTAAATATCGAACTGCTTCGTCATTGTTATAACCACAACCAGCTGCTATCGTATCTTCATAATGATCACTCGCATTATCATAGGTAGCTACAGCTGCTGCAATTCCGCCCTGCGCTAAATGCGTATTGTTATTTCGTCCTGTTTTCTTTGTGATAATCATCACATTCTTTTCGTGACAAATCTCTTTCGCAACACTAAGTGCCGCGACACCACTTCCGATAATTAAGACATCTGCCCTTGGCATAATTATTGCCTCCTAGTTTACACTTTTCAACTGTCTTGACACCTATATTTACATAGATTTAAAATAATGACAAGAGTTTTTTAGAAAGTGGTATTTTCACCAAGGAGTTTAACGAATTTTTCACGGAACTTTAAAATAAAAACGAATATAACTCCATTATAGAGAGGACTATACATTATGATATACCTTGACTATGCAGCTACAACACCAATGAGCAAAGAAGCGATTGAAACATACACAAAAGCAGCAGAGCAATACTTCGGTAATGAACAAAGCTTACACGATATCGGAGGAACAGCTTCGTCTTTACTACAAGTTTGCAGGGTATCATTGGCACAAATGATTGGTGGAAAAGAACAAGGTGTATTTTTCACAAGCGGTGGTTCTGAATCTAATTATCTTGCAATCCAATCACTCTTAAACACAAAAAGTGGTAAACATATACTTACAACACCAATGGAGCACGCATCGATTCGCAGCTATTTTCAATTTTTAGCGCAGCAAGGTTACACAATTACCGAAATCCCTGTTGATTCATATGGGCTTATCGATCTAAGAGCATTAGAAGAGGCAATTACAGAGGATACAGTTTTAGCAAGTATTCAACACGGGAATTCTGAGATTGGAACAATTCAACCAATCTCAGAAATTGGAGAAATACTCAAAAAGCGTAATATTTTATTCCATACAGATTGTGTTCAAACATTTGGTAAACTCCCAATTGATGTGACAGCGATGCAAATTGATAGCCTTTCTATTTCCGCGCATAAAATTTATGGACCAAAAGGTGTAGGAGCTTGCTATATAAATCCACAAGTCCGTTGGGAGGAAGTTTTTCCTGGAACATCTCATGAAAAAGGATTTCGTCCCGGTACTGTCAATGTTCCTGGCATTGCTTCTTTTCTGACAGCAGCAGAGCATATATTAGATAATCATGAAGAAGAACAAACTCGTTTCAGGCAATTGCGCTCCTATTTTATCGAACAATTACAGCCTCTACCTCTTGAAATTCAAGTAGAAGGCCATTCTACTTCTTGTTTACCTCATATCATTGGGGTTACAATAAAAGGAATCGAAGGTCAGTACACAATGTTAGAATGTAACCGTCATGGCATCGCGATTTCAACAGGAAGCGCTTGCCAAGTCGGCAAACAAGAGCCTTCAAAAACAATGCTTGCAATTGGAAAAACGTATGAAGAGGCAAAACAATACGTCCGTTTTTCATTTGGACGCCACACAACAAAAGAAAATATTGACACAACCATTCATGCACTACTCACAATTGGAAATCAATTTTATAGAGGTGTTAAATTATAATGAAACAAAATGACCAAAAAAAAATTTTAGGTGAAGAAAGAAGGCAGCTCATCCTGCAATGGCTCCTTGCTGCGAATGAACCATTATCTGGGAGTGAATTATCTAAAAAAACAAATGTCAGTAGACAGGTCATTGTGCAAGATATCTCTTTACTGAAAGCACGAAATGAACCAATTATCGCAACTGCACAAGGATACTTATATTTAAAGCCACAGACGAAGCAGCAGACTTTTGAACGTGTCATCGTCTGCCAACATAAACCAGAGGAAGTCCGCCAAGAACTAACAACGCTGGTCGATCACGGCGTTACGATTAAAGATGTAAAAGTAGAGCATCCTGTATACGGCGACTTAACAGCTTCTATTATGGTGAGCAACCGTTTTGATGTGGAGCAATATTTGCAAAAGATTGAAGATACAAATGCTTCCTATCTCTCTCAACTAACTGATGGTGTTCACTTACATACAATTGAAGCAGATTCCCAAGAGAAATTAGATGCAGCTTGTGATGCGCTAGACCGAGCTGGATTTCTCGTTTATTAATGTAACGCACAGAGTTTTTTCAACATTCTCTGTGCTTTAATTTACAAAATGATATAATATTGAAATCAATTGTAAAGGAGAGCAAATATGGGAATTGAACTCGTTCACTTTAGCATTGGCAAACCGAAACAAATGAAATATAACGAAGATAAAGAAATGGTAACAGGGATTTGTAAAGAGCTTACTGAAGAATCGTTTCTTTCAAAAGATGGCTTCCGTGGTGATGATGTAGCTGATTTACGACATCACGGCGGACCTGATCGTGCCGTTTGCGTTTATCCCTATGAGCATTACGCACTTTGGGAACAAGAATTTCAAACATCGCTTCCAGCTTCTACATTTGGCGAAAATATTACTGTCCTAAATATGTTAGAACGTGATGTTTGTATCGGGGATATCTATCAATTAGGTGAGGCAATCATTCAAGTTACACAAGCTAGAGTACCGTGTAGTACCATTTCAAAAAGGCTCGGCATTCCCGGCATTTTACCGCGCATTGTAGAAACGGGTTATACTGGATATTTATGTCGCGTTCTTCAAGAAGGTATTGTTCGTCAAGACTCACAAATAAAACTATTAGAGCGCCATCCAAATCAAGTTTCCATTCTATTTTCTAACGAAGTATATTTTCATAGACGGAAAGACAAAGAAGCAATGGAAAAAATTATTGCTGTTCCAGAATTAGCAGAAGTTTGGCGTGAGCAACTAACAGATCGCTTAGCAAAATTAAAATAAATCCCACCACATATGCGATGGGATTTATTTTTGTTTTACTATAACCAATAAGACGAATAACTCCCAAGCACCGTTACAGCAAAACCGAGCGCTTCAAGCTCCATCGTCACACCTGGCAATAATACGTCGTCATATGCTTTATCTACATCTATTAAGAAAAAGTAATTTCCAAGGCCTGTTTTCATCGGGCGGGATTCGATTTTTGATAGATTTAATTTTCTCCATGCAAAAGCTGATAATACTTGATAAAGTGCTCCGGCATAATCAGCAGGTAACGTTATCATAATCGTCGTTTTCTCTCCGCGGTTCTCACCATTTCTCGGCAATAACGCTTGCTTCTTTTTATGTAGTACTAGGAAACGCGTATGATTGTTTTTATGCGTATGAATATTACGCTGAACAATTGATAACCCATATTTTTCCGCTGCTGCTTCATTTGCAATTGCAGCGATCCTTTCTTCCGAATGTTCTTTTACATATTGCGCAGCTGCACTTGTGGAAGTCATATCTCGAACCGTTACACCTTTTAATTCTTCATTTAAAAACTTATGACATTGCGCAATCGCATGTGGATGAGAATGTACAGCATACACTTCTTTCCACATCTCTTCATGATCTGGATGCACAAGTAAATGTTGCTGAATAGGAACTGTAATTTCCCCTACAATAAAAAGCGGTTGTTCATGCACAAGATAATCAACAGTAATATTAACAGAACCTTCAATCGCATTTTCTAACGGTACAACTGCAAAATCTACATTTTTATTTGCTGCTGCATCTATACAATCAGGAATTGTACGATATGGTACATGCTCTGCTTCCGGAAAAAAACGACTCACCGCCATATTTGTAAATGTTGCTTCCGGTCCTAAATATCCAACTCGAATCATCGTCGTTTTCCCCTCTTCTTCGTTTTTCTTACTGTTATACCATAATTATTTATATTCTTCTATATAAATTTCGAATATTAAAAAAAGACTAGCATCAGCTAGTCTATATGTTTTCTATATTCTCTTTGAGCAAAGAAGAAATAAATGATGCATGCGGCAATATAAAACATAATGAACAAGCATACTTTCCTAAATGATCCTTCCATAAAGACTGTATTATGAAACGTATATAATGCAACTGCGCTATGTATACTCCCTACTACAATAGGCGCAAAGAATAACATACTTAATTGCCAACGAGAAATTTCCCACACTTCTTGCTTTGTCATTCCGAGTTTAGAGAGGGCTTCATATTGCTTACGATCCGATGAAATATTATGAAACCATTTAAAATATACAATGCTACATGAAGTAAGAAAGAATAATATACTAATAAATGAGCCAATAAATAACGTAAATTCACCTACCTCTTTCATATTCACATATAGTTCCATATTGTTTCGAAATACGCTACTCTTATCTTGCTTTATATATTTACGTAAATCTTCGTTGAATTTCTTTGTATCTTCAATATTATTTAAGGTGTAACCTCGGTAGACGATTTTTTCTACATCAGGAATCGTCGCTTCTATATGATTAAAGTCTTCATCATTCATAACAAAAAATGTACCATTTATTTGTGAATTATGATAATTGAATTGCGCTCCTTCCTTTTGACCGTTAAACGCATATTGATACGATTGTCCAAATACATGTAGTTGAATTTCTTTTTTATTATATAAAGCGGGTCCATTATATTCATTATAATAAACTAGCGTAACCGTTCCCTTTTTTGGATTATATGCTTTCTGCCCTTGCTTTTTTGCCTCTTTATTGTATTCACTCGCTCTTATAAGGGTGGCTTCTATACTTTCGTTTCGAGACTGAAACGTTGTTTGCAACCCTACAAAGCTTGTATATTGAAATTCATCATATCCATGCTTATGTAATAGATTTTCTACCGCATCTTTTTCAAAAACTTCATGAGAATGGATACCTTTTTCTACATATGAAAACGATTGTGCTCCTCCGTCTCGCCACATATCTTCCATGCCCGAAAAATATAAGAACACCGTACCCGTGACTGTAACAACAACCGTCGTTGCCATAGATAAAAGGAAGAAGAAACGACCATTTTCTTTCATTCGATGTGATAGCTGATTTACTATAAACAAATACGGATACGTATACATTATTTTTTTATTTCGCTTTATCATTTCTAATATTTGTGTAACACCGTGTGTAAATGAAAAGTACGTTCCAACAGAGGTTAATATGACAACTGGAATAAAGTATAATCCCATCGTTAACATCGTCGTTTGGAAAGCTAAACTATAGCCAATCACTAAACAGGAAAATCCAAATAAACACAGCCATTTTGAACTTTTCGCTTCTCTTTTATCTGCTCGAAACTCTTTTAATAGTCGAATAACCTTTATATTCCATATACGTAAAGCACTTATAAATGATAGAACGAAAAAGACGATAGTATATATACTAAGCGTTATAAAAATCGCTTTCGCATCAAAAATAAGAGTTAACTCTTTCGGAAGACGAAGGAGCATACTAAATACCATAAAAAAGAGTTTTAAAAATATCATGCCAAGTCCAATACCGAAAATATTAGCAAAAATCCCAATCAACATTTGTTCGGTCATTATCATCCCTATTACGTTAGACTTCGTCGCTCCCATTAACATATATAATCCTAATTCTTTTTTGCGCGCTTCTATAAATATAGAAGTAGAATACAAAATAAATAAAATAAAAAAAGAGACAATAATAACGTTGCATACAATGAGCCCCAATCGCACATTTTGATACCACATCGTCTCTTGCATGTAAGGATGGACAATTACGGACATATATGCATAAGAAGCAAATATCGCAAAACAACTGCTCAAGAAAAATACTTTATAATTTCGCCAATTTCCCCTTACATTTTGTATCGCTAGTTGCCTGATGTTCATCTACTTTCCCCCTGTAACCTGTTACACACGTAAAAAGCTAGAGGGTTCCCTAGCTTTTTACGTGTTTTAAATATCCTCTTTGTGCAATTGCAAAATAAATTGCTGAAGCTACAATATACGCTCCAATGACAATTGCACCTGATTTCCATAAATCTAAATAAAGCATCTTCCCTAATGTATGAAGAGCAAACCCGCTATGAATAGCCCCTATAAGAATCGGGATAAAGAAAATAGCTCCCATTTGGCGAAGTGCGATTTTACGAATTTCTTTATCTGTCATACCAATTCTCTTTAATGATTTAAATTGGATACGATCTTGTTCCTTATCGTTAAACCATTTAAAGTACGTCATACTGCAAGCAAAGAAGAAGAATAGTACCGCTACGAAGAAACCAATGAACATTGTAATTGCACCTTGCTCTTTTATCGCTTTATACGTAAGAATGGAATTGTGGAAATTCTCTTGTTGTTCTTGTGCAATTTCTTTTTTTAAGTCTAGTACAAGATCTTCTGTTTCTTTCCAATCTTCAATATAATATCCGTAATATTTCGTCTTTTCTTCATCTGATACACTCTCTGCATATTTCACAAAGTCTTGATCATTGACGATAAGATACCCTTCATCATTAAAAACAGACTGCGAAATTGGATCATTTAGCTTGATAGACTGCTTTTGTCCGTTCAGTGTAAACTCAAATGGCTTTGTACGATCTATCTTCACAAAATCATTCATCATATCAAGTAAAACCATCGTTGCACTTCCTGGTGCATTATGAACTTCCTCTTTCTTTTGCTTACGCGCTTCTGCATTATATTCTTTTTCTGTGATAATACCTAAAGGCATCTCATGCTCACCATTAAACATTACTATTTTTTGTTTTGCAGGAAGTTTTACATATGTTACTTTTCGCGCTTCTTCAAATCCATGTTTTTTTATTAACTCTTGCGTTTTTTCTTCACTTATGACGTTATGCGTATTTACTCCCTTTTCTATATATGAAATAGCATGAGGGGTACTTGCTACTGTTTTATAACTCATATCTTGAAAGAATACGTAAAGCGTCCCAACCGCTGAAGAAACAACAGCCGTAATAATAGAAATAACGAAAAGAAAACGAGCATTATCTTTCATTTTATAAATAAGATTGCTAAGCACAAACATATTTGGATATGTATAGAATGATTTTTTTCGTCTTTGTAATGCTTTTAATACAACTGTACTTCCTTGTGTAAATAGTAAATATGTTCCTCCAACTGTTAATCCTACAATCGGCAAGAAGTACATAAGAAAATTCATAAGAGTCACTTGGAAACAAAGGACATATGCGACAATAATACATAATACCCCAACTACACATAACCATGTAAATGCAAACGGTTCTACTTTTTGCTTTCTCGCTTCTCTTAATAAATCAATAATTTGTAAGCGTCCTACCGTCCAAACACTAAACAATGCTAAGACTAAAAAGAGAATAAAGTATACGCCAGCTGTAATAAGAACGGCTTTTCCATTCCATACGAGCGGAAGTGTTTTATCAATTTTTAATAATACACCTAATGCTTGGAAGAAAAGTTTTGAACAAAGCATTCCAAGACCAATACCTACTACAATTGCAATACAACCTAACATCATTTGCTCTAGTATAATCATTCGGCCAAGTTGAGCCTTCGTTCCACCTATTAATGTTAATAAACCGAACTCTTTTTTTCTTGCACGTAAAAACGTTGAATTAGCATATAAAATAAAGAGCGCTGAGAAGATGACCACGATATAATTCATAGATTCTAATCCTTTTGTAATCATCGTCCTCATGTTAATATTACCATTTACGACATCTGGATGATAAATGAAAGAAGCATACATAAAAAATACTACAATTGATAAACAACTACTAATAAGAAAGGCTTTATAATTACGCCAATTTCCTTTTACATTATTAAGCGCGAGCTGGCGAAAGTTCATGATATTCCCCTCCTAGCATCGCAAGTACGTCTAAAATTTCTTGGAAAAAGGTTTGCTTCGTTTTTCCTTTATGTATTTCTGAGAAAATTTCTCCATCACGTATAAATAAAATACGTTCGCAATAGCTAGCCGCTACCGGATCGTGTGTTACCATTGCAATTGTCACTTTCTTTTGCTCATGTAAATCTTGTAGAGCACCCATTAAAGATTTTGCAGACTTAGAATCTAAGTTCCCAGTTGGCTCATCCGCTAAAATTAATGTTGGATCGTGAATGATTGCTCGTGCAGCTGCCGCACGTTGCTGTTGTCCACCCGATACTTCATATACCTTTTTATTTAAAACTCCTTCGATATTTAAAAATTTCGCAATCTCTAGCACCTTTGCGTCAATTTCTTTTACAGGACGGTTTGCCATTACAAGTGGTAAAATGATATTTTCTTTAATAGATAACGTATCAAGTAAGTTGAAATCTTGGAAGATGAATCCTAAATGTGTACGACGAAATTCTGCTAATTTTGCAGCTCGCATTTGACTAATTTCTTCACCGTTTACATATACATGACCTGAAGTTTGTTTATCAATTGTCGCTAATAAATTTAAAAGCGTTGTTTTCCCACTTCCTGAGGGACCCATAATCCCTACAAATTCGCCTTCTTCAATTTTAAAATTTATATCATGTAAAGCAGTCGTTGCCACTGAACCTTTTGATTGATACACCTTCGTTAACCCTTTTACTTCAAGAACACTCATTTCTAATCCCCCTATGTGTTTTCTTCTTACATTTACTATAAAAAAATTGAGAAAAAGAAACGAGTGATTTCCCTTACAAAAACATTTGTTATCTTACAATTTTGTCATTTTTCTCATCAACACATGATATTCTTCGTCTTTTGCAAATTGAAATGTGAATGTTGTGCTTTCCCCTTCGGTCGATTGCACGTAAATTCCGTGATGAAGATTATCACAAATCTCCTTTGTAATATATAATCCCATCCCTGTTGCTTCTCTCGTTTTACGACCATTTATCCCCGTAAAAAACGGATCGAATATACGCTTTACATCTTGCTTTGGGATACCAATTCCATTATCACGAATATGTAATAAAACTTTGTGATCCCTCTCTTCAATTTGAAACTGAATTTCCTTTTTCTCTACTTGTGAGATTTTTGTGTACTTAATTGCATTCATAACAATTTGACCTATGGCAATGCTAAGCCATTTTCTATCAGATGCAACCATACACGTATCTTCTTCAAACATTAGTTTCGGATATACAGAAGATTGAATAAATGATTTTCGATTTTGGTTAATAATATCTCGAACAACATCTATTACATTCACTACTTCTACTTTGTAATCTTTCGCAAACTGCTCTAACCTTGCCATATGTAATGCTAAATCTAAGCCATTTAAAATGCGGTTATTTTCTTCGCGAATACTTTCAACCGTTTCTCTAGCTTCCCGATGTTCTTTACCATATTTCTGCAGCAATAATTCAATAACTGAAACCGGTGTTTTCATTTGGTGAATCCATTGATTCATAAAGATCATTTGCTGCTGCTCTTTTGCATGCTGCTTATGAATTTCATCCATATATTGCTGTCTCAGCAATGTGAACGCTTCTACGATCATTTCTTGCTCTGACGTATAAGAATCGTCAATGAGTAAAGAATCATGTAACGTATGTCCTCCAGCAATATATTGTTCTATCCTTTTTAAAAATACACTTCTCTTTCGATAATCGTAAATGAGGTATACGATAAACACGACTGTTCCTAATAAAAGTCCATATAGCCATGTTCCCAAGTCAAGTGATCTCTTTTCTAAAAGACTTTGTAACTGTAACACAAGCCCGAATAAGCAAAGACTTACAATATAAGAAAGGATTAAAGAAAATCGATCTATGAAGTAACTTTTAAGCTTCATGCTCTTCTCCCCACTCTGTAAGAAGCGCATAACCATACCCACGTTTTGTTACAATTGCATTTTTAATACCAAGCTCCTCTAATTTTTTCCTTACGCGTTTTACGTTCACAGTTAATGTATTATCATCAACAAAAGCTACTTCATCCCATAGCGCCTCTAATAACTCTTCACGCGTGACGTATTGATTAGCCTGTTTCATTAAACATTCTAATAAGTAAAATTCATTTTTTGTAAGTTCAGTTTGTTGACCTTTCCACTCTACTGTGTGCTGTGATGGAAATAATAACAATCCATTCACGCCTAAACAATCGCTTTCTGCCGTAGAAGCATACTCCCCATATCCTCGGCGCAATGCACTCTTCACCTTTGCCATTACAATGTCTAAATGAAACGGCTTTGTAATATAGTCATCCCCGCCATTCTCAATCGCCATCACTTGATCCATTTCCCCTGTTCTTGCAGAGACGAAAATAATGGGTGCATTCGATATTGTACGAATTTGACGGCACCAATAGAAGCCATCAAAGTATGGCAAATTAATATCAAGTAACACTAGATGAGGATTTACTTTTACAAACTCATCTTTTATGTGACGTAAATCAGTCACCCTGAATGTTTGATATCCATATCTTCCTAAATGTTCCTCTAATATTTCTGCAATTTTTTCGTCATCTTCTACAATTAATATTTTATACATATACTCCCTCTCCCCTTGTTTCTTACTACGGAGTGACCATTTCTTACATTCTTCCGAATTTTAAAACGAACATATATTCATTTTGATTTTCCAACATACAAAGACAATGAAAACAAAAGAAGCCTCCTTCTGTCTTCACATGGTATGGGAAAAAAGGCTCTAACCACTTCCACGCTCAACCGGACTCTCCCTACCACACAAAGTTTTCCAATCTTTATTTCTATAGCTTTATTTACACTCCTTTCTCCATTATAAAAAAGACTGCCGTATTTTGGCAGTCTTAATCGATAAATTCAAACTCATATTCAAGAATTTTTACAATGTCACCGTCTTTTGCACCACGTGCACGAAGGGCTTCATCAATACCCATTCCGCGCATTTGACGAGCAAAGCGACGCACAGATTCATCACGTGAGAAGTCCGTCATCTTGAATGTTTTCTCAATATCGTAACCAGAGATAACAAACGTACCGTCGCTTTCACGTGTAATTTCAAATTTAACACCTTCAGTTTCAAATTTGTACATTACACTTGCTTCAGATTCGTCTACAACATCATGTACTGGGAATTCTGGTGTTGTTTCCACTAAGTTTGCTACTTCAAATAATAGATCACGAACACCTTGTTTTGTTACTGCAGAGATTGGGAAGATTTGAACTTCGTCTCCTACCTTCTCTTTAAATGCTTGTAAGTTTTCTTCTGCATCTGGCATATCCATTTTGTTTGCAACAACAACTTGTGGACGCTCTGTTAAACGCAGATTGTACTCTTTTAATTCAGCATTGATTGTTACATAATCCTCATATGGATCACGGCCTTCTAAACCAGACATATCAATCACATGCACGATAACACGTGTACGTTCAATATGACGTAAAAATTGATGTCCAAGTCCAACGCCCTCATGTGCTCCTTCGATTAATCCAGGAAGGTCAGCCATAACGAAGCTGCGGTTATCACCAGTTTCAACAACACCAAGATTTGGAACGATTGTTGTAAAGTGATATTCTGCAATTTTCGGACGTGCTGATGATACAACGGATAATAATGTTGATTTACCTACGCTTGGGAATCCAACAAGTCCAACATCCGCTAATACTTTTAATTCTAAGATTACATCACGTTCTTGACCTGGTTCCCCGTTCTCAGCGATTTCTGGCGCTGGGTTCGTTGGAGTGGCAAAGCGTGAGTTACCACGGCCACCACGACCGCCTCTTGCGATAACTGCCGACTGCTCATGCGTTACTAAATCCGCAAGAATTTGACCCGTTTTTTCATCTTTTACAACTGTTCCTGGTGGAACTTTTACGATTAAATCGTCAGCTTTACGACCATGTTGACCTTTGCTCATCCCGTGTTGACCGCGATCAGCTTTGAAATGACGTTGGTAACGGAAATCCATTAATGTACGTAAGCCTTCGTCAACAACGAAAACAACGTCTGCACCTTTACCGCCATCGCCACCTGCTGGGCCACCCTTCGGAACATACTTCTCACGACGATACGCAACCATTCCGTTTCCACCGTCGCCGCCTTTTACATATATCTTGACCTGATCTACAAACATTATTTCACCACACTTTTTTCAATTGGTTGTAATATAACCGAGACTTCATCATCTCGCACTGTATAAGAAATGGAATACCATTTATTGTTTTGGTTCGTAAGCCACGTTTGTAGTTCGTCTACATTCATTAGCTTGCCACGAAAATCAAAAAAGAAACGAGCATTCTCCGCGTTACATTCAATTGTGATACAAACATAATTTTCAACATAAACGTCTAAACTATGCTGAAGTATTGAGAAAAATTGATTCGTCCATGTACATACAGCCTCATCGACATGAGATAAGTTATGTAGTTCTCCTAATACTTCGTACTCCAATAAGCACGGTTGCTGTTTCCAATTATATGTTAAAATCCACTCTGAAAATAGAGGCATCGATAGCTCCATCAGATAGGATTCTTGTCTCGCTTCTTGGACAAAACGATCGATGAGCCCATGAATCTCTTCCACTCTTCCAAGTGAAAGGTTTCCTTTAATCATCTGCATACGATTGAGCCAATCATGTCTTGAATGGCGCAATGCATCTATAATTGTCCATTTTTTATTCATCCAGATACTCCTTAATATAGAAAAACTCTAACCTGCACCCAGGTTAGAGTTTTCCGTGAGTTTCTTATGCTTCTTGAGCAACAGGATATACGCTCACTTGTTTGCGGTCACGGCCAAGACGCTCGAAGCGTACTACGCCGTCAACTTTCGCGTATAAAGTGTCATCGCCACCACGACCAACGTTAACACCTGGATAAATTTTTGTACCGCGTTGACGGTAAAGAATTGAACCACCTGAAACCATTTGACCATCTGCGCGTTTAGCACCAAGACGTTTTGACTGAGAGTCACGACCGTTCTTTGTACTACCTACACCTTTCTTAGATGCGAAAAACTGAAGATCTAATCTTAACATACGTTACACCTCCTGCACTTTTTCTATTAAACGGATATACTTTCCGTAATCAAGTTCGATCGTCTTAAGCGAAACAACTAATCCTTCTAAAAGTGTTTGTGCTTTTTCCATTGTATGAGTGTCTAAATCATTAGGCAATTCATACGTTAAGAATCCGCCATCACTTCCGAGTTCAATAGTTGCCTGCACATTACAAAGTACTTCCACTGCATTTATAGATCCGAACACAACCGCTGTTGTTCCGGCACAAACAAGATCTTGTCCGTGCGGCGCATAATCGGCATGCCCAGTCATTTTAAATGATTGGATACTTCCTAATTTCGTGCGACTTATCGTAATCTTAATCATCTTAACCAGAATTAAGCGTTGATTGCTTCAACAACTAGCTTAGTGTAAGGTTGACGATGACCTTGTTTCTTACGATTGTTCTTTTTCGCTTTGTATTTGAAAACGATGATTTTCTTAGCGCGACCGTGTTTTTCAACTTTCGCAGTAACTGTTGCACCTTCTACAACTGGGCTACCAACTTTCACGTTTTCGCCACCAACGAAAAGAACTTTGTCAAAAGTAACAGTTTCACCAGCTTCAACATCTAATTTTTCAATGTAGATTTCTTGACCAGCTTCAACTTTGATTTGTTTTCCACCTGTTTCGATAATTGCGTACATACTTGCACCTCCTCATAATTACTAAGACTCGCCAAAACGAGGTAGACATAGAATGTCTTTTGAGAACCTGTCTTGTGCGGTTGTAGCATATAGCAGTTTAGGTGCTATAAACTATAACATAGAGATGTTATCATGAAACATAGACGATTGTCAATAAATGTTCTGCTAACTATTTTTTTCGCTCCATAATTTCTTGCTTCGTTCCAAACCGAACGATTGCATATTTCTCCACTTCTTCATCCTTGAAATAAATTTGAAACGGTATATTTTTTTGTAATTCTTTTTGTAAAAATATTTTTTGTACTCCTGCTCTTGCTGCAATTAACACAGCTTCATCCTCTACACTACTATATGTAATAAGCTCTCTTTCCAGCTCGTATGCAATAGTTTCATCGGAAATAACATGCCCTGTCGTTTTGCACTGCGAACAATCTTCTAGTAATACATCACGTAGGGAGTGTTTCTTACGCTTACGTGTCATTTCTAAAATACCGAGCTCTGTAAATCCGAGAACACGTGTATATGTACGATCCCTTTGAAGTGAAGAAATGAGTTTCTCTCTTACTTTTTCCCTATCTTCTTGTTTTTTCATATTAATAAAATCAATTAAAATCATACCACCAATATCACGCAGCCTTAATTGGCGAGCAATTTCTTGCGCAGCTATTTCATTCGTCCGTAATACCGTATCTTGCAAATTCTGCTTTCCAGTAAATTTACCAGTGTTCACATCAATTACCGTCATTGTCTCCATTTGTTCAATAATTAAATAAGAACCATTTGATAGCCACACTATTTTTTGTAGTGCTTTTTCAATTTCACGTTCTACACCATAGTGACTGAACATAGAAGTTTTTTCATTGTAAAACGAAACCTTCTCTTTCCCTACTTTCTCTTGCAATTCCAGTACTATACTACGTGTATCTACAATTACTTTTTCAATTGTTTCAATCGGATTTTCTTTAAATAAACGGTCTAAAAACGTTGCTGGGCGATGGAGTAATACCGGTGCCCTTCCATGATCTTCTTTTCTTTTTAATTCCTTAAACAGATTTTGAAAATGTTGCATTTCAATCTGCACTTCATCTATTGCACCTTTATCACAAGCTGAGCGAAAAATATATCCCCCGCTTCCTTCTAATTGAATTTCAAGCAATTGTTGTCGTTTTTTATTATTTTTTATTTTCCGGGAAACAGCACGCATCTCATCATAAGGCATATAAACGACATATTTCCCGGTAAATTCTACATTCGCTGTTAATTTTGGGCCTTTTGCATCAATTGCTTCTTTTACCACTTGTACCAGCAGAGCTTGTCCTTCATGTACTCGGTATGATGATGGCACATCGTCATAGGAGAGATATGCATGTTTTTCTAAACCAATATTTACGAAGGCTGCATTCATCCCGGCAATTGTTCGCACTACACGTCCTAAATAAATATGCCCAACAATCTCTTGCTCTTGATTTCGTTGCCATAAAAGTTCGACAATCTCTTGTTTTTCCTCTACAGCAACTCGTTTTTCCGAACCAGTGTAGTTGATGTATAACGTTTTCAAAATACTTTCCTCACTTTTTCATTTTCTTTTCTTCTTACAATATAAAAGGTTAGTGTCCTCGTCAACACTAACCGATTAACTCTTCTACAGATGAGGTTGTTCGTTTTTCGGTAAAATAAGCATAAAGCAATTCATTTTCGTCTAATGTATAATGTTCCTTATATTTTCCATGAACAATAATCGAGTGCTTATACCCTCTCCGGAACTTTGTGAAAATCGTGTATAATTGATCCTCCGTTCGCACCTCAATGGGAGCGATTTTTTCAATATCACGCTTGTTTCCATAATAACGTTCTAATAAAAAACGTATAAACGCATAACGCCGTTGCTTCCATTCTTGATATAGAGAAATCGCTAAAAATAAAAGAAGCATCCACATCATAATACTATTGCTATTCCAAAGAAGTTGCCATCCTAATATCACACTAAAAAAAACACATGATATTTTCATCATTTTCTCATGCGCTTGTAAATAAGGGAATTGGCGCGACAAAACATTAAACAATACTTTCCCACCATCTAGTGGCCAAATTGGAAGTAAATTAAACCCTAAAATAATTAAATTGTTCCATACAAAATAATGATACAGTTCCTCGCTAAACCATCCTATCCTAACTAAGACGTAAGCTAGCCCAATCATCCATACATGTTGAATAGGTCCCGCTATTACAACGATTAATTCTTCCTTTAATGGCTTATTCCCATGTTCCTCAAGCTCCGCCACCCCGCCAAACGGTAAAAGTTGTATTTGCTTGATTCTCCATTTATAATAAGCTGCTGCGAAGGCGTGCCCAAGTTCATGAATCAAAACGATACAAAATAAAAGTAGTAATTCTTTAAAACGCGCCGTCAAAACTCCAATCGCTATAATTCCCCAAAACAACGGATGCACTGTAATTTTTGACAATACTTCACTATATTTATTCAAATGAAATCACCTGAATCGGATCAATAAATTTTTCATTCTTTTTGATCGCAAAATAGAATTTGCCATTTTTGTTATCCGCATTACTCTCAACTGTTCCAATCTTTTGTTTCTTTTCAACATAATCATATAATTTTACAGATGTCTCCCCTAAATTTCCATACCATGATTCCGTGCCATCTGCATGTTGGATCTCAACTATATTCCCAAATCCCTCTTTCTTACCGGCGAAAATGACAACTCCTTCATTTACAGATTCAACAGCTGTATTCACAGCTGTTTGCACAAATACACCTTGGCCATCTTTTTGAAATTTTTGCATGACTTTCCCCGAAGCTGGAACTGCATAATCTTTTTGCTGCACTGGTTGCTTCTTTTCATTCGCAGGTAGAAAAGCAAGTGGTTTTCCAAATTGATCTTCGTACCATTTTGATACAGTAGCAAACTGAAATTCTTCTTGCATAACTTGTTTTACAACCGTTCTTGCTCCATCCAAAGAAGCTGGTGCATTTTTAAATAATATAGCTACCGAGAGAACAAGAATCGTCGCTAATAAAAATTTAAATAAAAATACTTCCTTTCGAAAAAAAGGATACACCTCTTTTTCACCCTCTTCAATCAAAATTGTTTCCTCATCCAAGTTCTCTTCAGAAAAATATCGTTCTTCCTCGAGCCTCTCTTTCTCTTCCCTTCTCTTCGCAATCCGTTTTTTAATATCTTCTACCCGTCTATTCCTCATTCTGTCCCCTTCCTTTTTTACCTCATTTTTGCATCAGAAGTGAAACACTAATAATCAAAAAGTGCTCTATTTACCAAACTTTATACAGTTTGTACATATGTATGAGCCCTAGAAGGAAGATATTCATGAGAAGAAAAAAGAAAAGCACTTCGCATATATGCGAAGTGCTCTTAACGAATTCCAAAGAAATTCTTTACTTTTGTAAAAACAGATAACTTCTCTTGTTCAAACGCTTGTAAAGGTACAGATTCACCTAGCAAACGCCTTGCAATATTCCGATAAGCTAATGATGCTTTCCCACTCGGCTGCAACGCTACAGGCTCACCTGTATTTGTAGCACGAATAACTTCATCATCATCCTCGACAACTCCAAGTAGCTCAATCGAAAGTGTACGTACAATTTCATCTACATCTAACATATCCTGCTCATGTAACATATGGCTACGCACACGGTTAATAACAAGTTTTGGTGGTTCAATATCTTCTTTTTCTAAAAGCCCAATAATACGATCTGCATCACGCATAGAAGATACTTCAGGTGTCGTTACAACAATTGCTTTATCTGCACCTGCCACCGCATTTTTGAATCCCTGCTCAATACCAGCAGGACAATCAATTAATATGTAATCATAATCTTGACGTAATAGTTGTATTAACTCATCCATTTGTTCAGGAGTTACCGCTGACTTATCGCTCGTTTGTGCTGCAGGTAATAAATAAAGCTCATCAAAGCGCTTATCTTTAATCAGAGCCTGAGGTAAACGACAACGACCTTCGACGACATCAACAAGATCAAATACAATACGATTTTCTAGCCCCATTACTACGTCTAAGTTTCTTAGACCAATATCCGTATCAATTAAACATACTTTTTTTCCGGATAATGCTAAGGCTGTACCAATGTTTGCAGACGTTGTAGTTTTTCCTACTCCGCCTTTTCCAGATGTAATTACTATTGCCTCTCCCACAGCTATACAATTCCCCTTTCTAACTTTGTTAAATTAGGTCTAAGATGAGTGAGAAGTTGCAGGCGATCGACAACAATGTGATTGTTCTCATCAATATACGCACATTCTGCCGCCTCTGCTCCGTCTTCTTTCTCTTCCGGAGCCCGCATTGTCACATCACTAATTCGAAGTTGCATTGGATTCATAACAGATGCTGCAATCACAGCATCTGTATCCCCATAATATCCAGCATGCGCAATTCCTCGTAATGATCCAACGACAAAAATATTTCCTCCAGCGATAACCGTTCCGCCTGGATTGACATCCCCAATTAATAATAGGTTTCCTTCTACATGCAATACTTGACCTGAGCGAACAATTTTGGAAACAGGGACAATTTCTGTTTCTTCTTTCCATGCTTTTGCTTCAGCTTTTGTTATAACATCGCTCTCAATTGAATCTACAACAAGATTTTTTTTATTTCGAATCAAAGTGCGAAGTTCTTCTTGCTGTACCTCTGCCAAATAGCGATTGCCAACTTTAACATGTACTTCGATTAATGACCGTCCATCACCATCGTAATAGTGGGTGGAAAGTTTTTCGTCCAGTTCTTGCAGTAATTCAGAAAATGAACAGCAATCATCTAAATGTAATGTCAGTCCATCTTTTGTCCCTTTTATCGTTACATTCTGTTGCTTTTTTTCCACTAAAGTTCACCCCAACGATTCAATTCGACATAAAATCAGAAAATCCTTTTTTCTTTTTCTTCCATCGCTTTTGAAAGACGTAAAAGATATCGTCTCAGTGGGAAACAAACTAGCAATAAGAAAATTCCATTTAACAATAAAGTAGCAAGGAGACGATCTGAGAAAAAGATATGCGCTGGTACATGAATACGTCCTAGCAAAGTTAAAAATCCATATACATAATACTCTAATGCTGCAATACCCGCTAATACAATAAAAGAAACAATAAATAAGTTCAATTGTAATACTCTCATCGTACTATAAACGAGATATGCTAAGATTGGATAAGCAAATATGTATACCCCTACAAGTTCCGTATATACAGTATCAAATAAAAAACCGAATAATAGTCCGTAGTAAATACCTTGAAGAGGACTATAATATACAGTAATAAAGCATAAGACAATCATAAAGAAATGTGGCGCTGCTATACTGTCTTTCCAAAACAATGCTGTTGGAACTACAGTAGAAAACATATTTTCGAATAAAAAAACAAAAAGAAGCAGCAGAGGAAGAATTGCTCTTTTTAAAATAGCCATATCTTCTCCCCCTTACTGTTCTAACGCTGCTGAGGGCATAACTCGTTTTGTAACCATAACATGGTCCACATCATTTAAATCCGCAGCAGGTTTTACATAAGCTGTTTGTGTTAATCCATATTCATCTGGTGCAACATCTACAATTTTCCCAATTACAAGTCCTTTCGGGAAAATATCACTTAATCCTGATGTTACAACTGTTTGATCTTTTTCTACCTTTACATCAGATGGAATCTTTGTGAAAACAAGAGTTTGTTTTTCCTTGTCGTATCCTTCAATTAATCCAAAAATACGCTCTTGCCCTTCTACTACAGCAGAAATACGATTTGTTCGATTCAGTGAGCTCAATAACTCCACAGTTGATGTGAATTGAGACACACTCTTCACTCTTCCGACTAACCCTTTTGAAGTCATAACAGCCATATCCTTCTGAATTCCTTGCTGTGCACCTCTATCAATTGAAATCAAGTCATACCACTTGTCTGGATTTCGTGCAATCACTGTAGCTTGAATTGGCTTATAGTCACGAAGAGAATCTTTTTTATCAATCACTTCACGAAGTTTCGCATTATCTTTTTCCAAATCTTTTACTTTCACGGATAATTCCGCATACTTATCTAATTTTTCTTTTAGTGTTTTATTTTCTTCATACGTGCGCTTTACATCTTCTACATTCTCAAAGAATCCGGCAACATAGTTCGCTGGCTTTTGGAATACACGCTCTACAACACCGACAGTATCTTTTACAAACTGCTCTGGCCATGTTAGATTTTTTCGTTCTTTCAATGAGATTCCAATCAATGCCACGAGAAGAATAATACTAACTAGCAAAACAATTAATCTTTTGTTTAAGAAAAACTGTGGCACGTTCACACCCTCTTAATTTCATTGATTTTTATTCAGGAATATTATCGAGCTGTTTTGAAAAGGTCGATATTATCTAAAGCTTTACCTGTTCCAATCGCTACACAGTCAAGTGGATTTTCTGCAACAAGAACTGGCATTTTCGTTTCTTCACTAATTACTTTGTCCAAGTTACGAAGTAATGCACCGCCTCCAGTTAATACAATTCCACGGTCCATAATATCCGCAGCTAATTCAGGTGGCGTTTTTTCTAATGTATTTTTTACTGATTCAACAATTGCTTCTACTGTGTCTTTTAATGCATCTGCAATCTCTTCAGGTTTAATTAATACTGTTTTTGGTAAACCACTTACTAAATCACGACCACGGATTTCCATTGGTTCAACACCTTCTGGCTCGCCAGCAGATCCGATTTCCATTTTTAATGCCTCTGCTGTTCTTTCCCCGATCATTAAATTGTAGTTCTTCTTAATGTATTGAATAATAGAATCATCCATGTCATCACCAGCAACACGAACTGATTGACTTGTTACAATTCCGCCTAAAGAAATAATTGCAACTTCTGTTGTACCACCACCGATATCAACAACCATACTACCAGTTGGTTCCCAAACAGGTAAGTTTGCACCGATCGCCGCTGCAAATGGCTCCTCAATTGGATATGCATCGCGCGCACCCGCTTGGCGAGTTGCATCGATTACTGCACGTCTTTCTACAGCAGTAATACCAGATGGCACACATACCATTACATATGGCTTACGAGAGAAAAATCCATTTGATTTTTGCGCTTGTTGGATATAGTATTTCATCATTGTTGCTGTTGTTTCATAGTCAGCAATTACACCATCTTTCATTGGACGAAGAGCTACTACGTTTCCTGGTGTACGACCAATCATTTGTTTCGCATCGCCACCAACTGCAACGATTTGTTTTGTATCCGTTTGTAAAGCTACAACTGAAGGTTCACGTAAAACTACACCTTTTCCTTTTACATATACAAGAGTGTTCGCTGTTCCTAAATCAATTCCAAGATCACGAGTAAAACCACCAAATCCAAACATATTATCTATCTTCCTTTCTCATTTCACGGACTCATTTTCTTACTTTATATTTATAATAAAACAGTACGTTTTTATATTTTCTATCCTTTATTGTAAGCGAATGCCTACAAAAAACTCATAAATCACATTATAAAACAAAATAAGTAAAAAGAATAGTCTTAAATATGACCTTTTTCTTTTAAACTCACGAATTTATGGTCACCTATAATAATGTGATCAAGGACTTCAATTCCAATAATTCTCCCACATTCCACCAATCGCTTTGTTACTTCAATATCTTCACGACTCGGCGTAGGGTCTCCTGAAGGATGGTTATGCAGACATATAATAGAGGCTGCTGCACGGCGAAAAGCTTCTTTGAACACCTCACGGGGGTGCACAATTGAGGCATTTAGACTTCCAATAAACACAGTCTGACGGTGCACGATTTGATTTTTCGTATTTAAGTATAAACAAACAAAGTGCTCTTGTTGTAAAAAACGCATCTCTTCCATCATATAACTAGCACAATCTTCTGGACTCCGAATACTATATCTGTTTTGGTACTCTAAACGTACCATTCTTCTTCCTAATTCAAAAGCAGCGATTAACTGAGACGCCTTTGCTACTCCTACTCCATGAATGCTTGTCATCTCTTCCATTGTAGCATCTTTCAACATTCTTAATCCGTCAAAATGATATAAAATTTGATCCGCTAATGTTAGAACAGATTCTTCTTTAGAACCCGTTCTAAGTAATACTGCAAGAAGTTCCCGATTCGATAAATTACTTGCTCCTTCTGCTAATAAACGCTCCCGTGGTTGTTCTTCTTTCAAAACATCACGAATACCGTTCATATGTTCACTCCTTTTTCAATTTTTCGCAAAGAAAACCCCATGCAATTTTAAGCATGGGATGCATCACTATCGAACTGTTTTAATTCACGAATAAGACGCGCAATTGGTAAACCCACTACACTGTAGTAGTCTCCTTGAATATGATGAACAAAGATGGAACCTTTCCCTTGAATACCGTAACTTCCTGCCTTATCAAGTGGTTCTTTCGTCCCAATATACGTATCAATCTCTTCTTCTGTTAGTTCCCAAAATGTAACTTCCGTACGTTCATAGAAAGTTACCGTTTTTTCTTTTGAAATGAGCGCAACACCTGTATATACTTCATGTGTTTTCCCTGACAGTAATTGCAACATTTCCTTTGCCTCCGCCTCATCGGAAGGCTTTCCAAGAATACGTGACTCATATGTAACAATCGTGTCTGCTCCTAACACTATACCATCCTCATGATTTTCTGCTACAGCAGAGGCTTTTTGCAAAGCAAGCGACATCACGATATCTGAAGGTGACGAATACGCACCGATTGTTTCTTCTATTTCACTCACAACAATTTCAAATGGTACATCCGCTAGTTCAAGTAATTCCTTCCGGCGTGGTGAGCCAGAAGCTAGAATAAGTTTTTTCATATTTTCTCCTTTCTTTCTTGCACGTAACAGAAAAATATAACTTAATCGTATCAAATGAATATCTTTCCCACAAATTGAAAAAAATATCATTTTCTTTTCAGGAAATTGACTCTTCCCTTTGTATACGACTATATTCTGTACACAAAAAAAGCACTTTGATCTAAAATACAATCCAAAAGAAAAGAAAGAAGTCTCGGCACTTCTTTCTTCTCATTTTATTATCTTACTCTTTTGCTTTGTGCGAAACCACTTTTTCATAAGAAAGCAAACCATCAATGATAACTTGATTCAATTTAGCTACTGCTTCTTTATTAGTTTGTCCTTCTTTTATTGTTTGCATAGCTACTGATGCATACGTATATATTTTTTTTACATCCTCACGCTTAATTGATTTCCCCTCTTTTTCAATTGCCTTCCATTCCTTTTCAATCACTTCTATTTCTTTCGGATTACTTTTACTTCCAGATTGTATACTAGTCGAGTATTTTACAAAATGAATGTATAAGGACTGCAACTTACTTAACAATGGACCCGATTCTTTATCATTTTTCAGCAATGCCCGGTCTGTAATTTCCCATTTCTTTTTCAAAACTGATATACCATCTTTCTTATATTGTTCAATCAATTTCTCTGCGGATTGCTCGTCACTAGAAATTCCAACTACAAGTGAATATTTATCATCCATCGGTTTAATCGCTGCTACGCCTCCATTATCTTTCCACTCCTGAGTAGCTGCCTGTCCTTTTTCTTCAGAAGAATAGAGACCTCCTTGCACGAAATATAAGGTGATCGGTTCTAAAGCAGCTGCATTTACCTCTTTCGTTTTTTCTGCTTTTTTCTCTTCAGCCGTTACTTCATTTCGCTCTGCTTCATGATTCTTTTCTCCACTTGTCACCGTAGTTTCCCGAACTGTACCTTGCCCCGTTAACAAGTGAAGCATTCCCATCCCTAACACTGTGCCAATAATGATCGCGGTAGCAACTATAACAATAAAAGCATTATTCCATTTCTTCCGGTGCTGTCTGATAGATGGCAACTTATTTTTTTGAAACGGCACTACATTTTTCGGTGTTTCACTCTCTACTACTATCCAATCAAATTCATCTTTTTCCTTCTTCTTTTCTTCATACTTTGCTTCCGTTCCATTTACTTTAACCGAGATTGTTCGTGATTGCTTGTCCATACCCTCACACCTCACCTCTTATCATTGTCCGCATCATAACATATTCACTTCACAAAAAAACGAGATATTTGTCGGAGAGGTTCGTCAAATTGTCCCATATAGTTATCCTATATGTATGCATTTGACTTCATTTGTAGAACAAAAAAACTAGGGTAGCCGCTACCCTAGTTTCTTTCACAAATGTATTTTCGAACTTCTGAAATGAAGTAAAGAGAGCCCGTTATGATGAAAACATCCTTTTCTTGAAGAGCATTCAATTTCGTATCAATAGCTTCTTTCCAATTCTCAAAAACTTGTTTTGTTTCCTTACTTGAATAAGAAGCAAGCTCCTTAGCAGAAATCGCACGATCAAATGTGAATGTTGTAAAAATCATTTCATCTGCAATTGTTTCTAATTGTCCTACCATGTTATTCAGCTGCTTATCACCAAGAGCCGTAAATAAAACAATGACATTTCTATCGCTATAATGAGCCTCAACTGTTTTTACAAGACTTGCAATTCCTTCGGGATTATGTGCACCATCTATAATTACGTCAGGTTTACTTTGTAGTCGTTCAAATCGACCAATCCAATATGCTTCACTTAATCCTTCGCGAATATGTTCTTCCCCCATTAAGAATGATAGATATGTTTTAAGGTACATAACTCCCATCAGCGCCAATGCCGCATTTCCTACTTGATGACGCCCTTTCATTGAAATCCGAACTTCCTCAAAAGAAGAGAACGGACAAGAGAAATCAAAGAGCTCTCCATCTTCATCAGAACGCTGATGCACTGCTGTAAATTGCTTTCCGATTTCATAAAGGTTTGCATTTTTTTCTTTGGCAACCTTCTGAATAACCCCAAGTACTTCTTCATCCTGTGCGCCCGTAATAACAGGAACACCTGATTTAATAATCCCTGCTTTTTCATATGCAATTTCTCCTAGCGTATTACCTAAAATATGCATATGATCATGACCGACATTTGTAATCATCGTTAGTACTGGATGAATAACATTTGTAGAATCAAAACGACCTCCAAGCCCTGTTTCAAACAAGACGATATCACAGAAGTTTATTTTACCGAAATAGCAGATTGCCATGACCGTAATAATTTCAAACTCTGTTGCTTCTCCTAAATTTGTTTCATCTAACTTTTCAACAATTGGTTTTACCATGTTTACAAGCTCAGTAATTTCTTTATCTGCAATTGGTGTCCCATTCACACTAATTCGTTCATTAAATGTTTCAATATATGGAGACGTAAATGTCCCAACTTTATATTTTTCTGCCTCCAACATATAACGCATATATGTTAAAGTTGAACCTTTTCCATTTGTTCCTGCAAGATGAACACATTTTATATGACGCTCTGGATTTCCAAGCTCTTCTAACATCCACTGCATTCTCTCTAATCCTGGTTTAATACCAAACTTTAATCGGCTATGAATCCAACCTATTGCTTCTTCGTATGTATGTACCACTTGTGCCATTCCCCTTTCAAATCCAAAAAAGAACCAAGGCAAGAAATCACCTTAACTCTATTATACGCAAATAAAAGAGACTCACCAATATAGTGAGTCTCTTTGGAAAAACTTTTATTTTTGAAGATCAGCTAGACGTTGGCGAACTGCTTCGCGTTTTTCTAAGTAATCTTGCTCTTTCGCACGCTCTCCTTCAATAACTGCTGCTGGAGCTTTTGCTACGAAACCTTGATTTGCAAGTTTCTTCTGTACACGTTCTACCTCTTTATCGAACTTCTCAAGTTCTTTTTCAAGGCGTGCTTTCTCTTCATCAAGATTGATTAAATCAGCTAACGGTAAGAACAACTCTGCACCTGATACGATTGCAGTCATTGCTTTTTCTGGTGCTTGTAAATCCGTCTTAATCGTTAATTCACTTGGATTACAGAAACGCTCGATGTAAGAACTGTTTTTCGTAAGCTGAGCTAAAACTTTTTCGTCTTTTGCTTTAATCTGCATTTGAACTTTTTTACTCATTGGCGTATTTACTTCTGCACGGATGTTACGAACAGAGCGAATGATATCAACTAGAAGATGCATTTCAGCTGCCGCTTCTTCATCTTGTAAATCTTCGCGAACTGTTGGCCATGCAGCTACTGTAATAGATTCACCTTCATGCGGTAAGTGTTGCCAGATTTTCTCTGTTACGAACGGCATGAATGGGTGTAATAGACGCATCGTTTGGTCTAGTACATAAGCTAAAATAGAACGAGTTGTTTTCTTCGTTGCTTCATCTTCACCGTATAATGGTAGTTTTGCCATTTCAATGTACCAGTCACAGAAATCATCCCAAATGAAGTTGTATAACGCACGGCCAGCTTCACCGAATTCATATTTATCCATGTTACGTGTTACACTTTCAATCGTTTCATTTAAGCGAGTTAAAATCCACTTATCTGCAACAGATTTTTCACCAGTTAAATCGATATCTTCATATTGCATATCATCCATGTTCATTAATACGAAACGAGATGCATTCCAAATTTTATTAATAAAGTTCCAAGTAGATTCTACTTTCTCCATGCTAAAGCGTAAATCCTGTCCTGGTGCACTTCCCGTCGATAAGAAGAAACGCATTGCATCTGCACCGTACTTATCGATAACATCCATTGGATCAATACCGTTACCTAGAGATTTACTCATCTTACGCCCTTGCTCATCACGAACTAAACCATGAATTAATACATCCTTAAATGGACGCTCTCCTGTAAACTCTAAACCTTGGAAAATCATACGAGATACCCAGAAGAAAATAATATCATAACCCGTTACAAGCGCATCTGTAGAATAGTAGCGTTTGAAGTCTTCATCATTTTCATTTGGCCAACCAAGTGTTGAGAATGGCCATAACGCTGAGCTAAACCATGTATCAAGTACGTCGTTATCTTGATTCCAGTTTTCGATATCTGCTGGTGCTTCTGTACCTACGTATACTTCACCAGTTTCTTTATGATACCAAGCTGGAATGCGATGTCCCCACCATAATTGACGAGAAATACACCAGTCATGAATGTTTTCCATCCAGCGTAAGTATGTGTTCTCGAAACGATCTGGTACGAACGTTACTTTTTCTCCTTCTTTTTGTTGCAGAGCAACAGCCTTTTCTGCAAGTGGTGCCATTTTTACGAACCATTGTGTTGATAAGTAAGGCTCAACAACTGCTCCGCTACGCTCACTATGACCTACCGCATGCATATGAGGCTCGATTTCTACTAATACGCCAGCTTCTTGCAAGTCTTTTACTAACTCTTTACGGCATTCAAAACGATCCATACCGTTATATTTACCAGCTTTTTCATTCATTGTACCATCTTCGTTCATTACAAGAATGCGTGGTAAGTCATGGCGGTTACCTACTTCAAAGTCATTCGGATCATGAGCTGGAGTAATTTTCACAACACCTGTTCCGAAATCTTTTTCTACGTACTCATCAGCAATAATCGGAATCTCACGGCCTACAATTGGAAGTGTAACTGTTTTTCCGATTAAATGTTTGTAACGATCATCTTCCGGATGAACTGCTACTGCTGTATCACCAAGCATTGTTTCTGGACGAGTTGTTGCAAGACGAATATGACCAGAACCGTCTGTTAACGGATAGTTCATATGGTAGAATGCACCTTGAACCTCTTTATGAATTACTTCTATATCAGAAAGAGCTGTGCGTGTTGCTGGGTCCCAGTTAATGATATACTCACCGCGGTAAATTAAACCTTTTTCGTATAATTGAACGAATACTTTATTAACCGCATCAGATAAACCTTTATCTAATGTGAAGCGCTCACGCGTATAATCTAATCCTAAACCAACTTTTCCCCATTGCTGACGAATGTGAGAAGCATACTCTTCTTTCCATTCCCATGCCTTTTCAAGGAATTTCTCACGGCCAAGATCGTAACGTGAAATACCTTCTTCACGAAGTTTCGCTTCTACTTTTGCTTGCGTTGCGATGCCCGCATGGTCCATACCAGGAAGCCATAATACATCGTAACCTTGCATACGCTTCGTACGTGTTAAAATATCTTGAAGTGTTGTATCCCAAGCATGACCTAAGTGTAGCTTACCTGTTACGTTTGGAGGTGGAATTACAATTGTATACGGCTGTTTTTCCGCATCTCCTTTTGCTTCGAAATATTGGCCATCAAGCCACCATTTATAGCGGCCTTCTTCAACGGACATATGATCATATTTAGTTGGTAAATTCTTTTCCGTGTTTGACATTATTTTCCCTCCTTAAGAATAAAAAATGTCCCTCATCCAAAAAGGACGAGGGACATCGTGGTACCACCTTTATTTACAAACAAATTCAAAATTTGCTTATACTCTTAATTTGATAACGGACAGATCCGTCTTTTCCTAATGAGAATGAATCCGTTCAGAAAAGATGCTCCAGGGCTACCTTCTAACATGACTATCTAGAGAATCTCACAGCTAATAATTCTCCTCTCTGCAGACGTTTAATGTTATACTCTTCCCCTTCAACGCATTTATATAATTGTTATTTATTATATACAATAGTGTAAAAAACGAAACCATATTCGTCAAGATAAAAATATTTTTCAGCATTTTTCTACAATGGATAGATGCTATACTTTCCTATTTGATAAAAACAACCTATAATCATCAATCAGCTTAACTATTTTTTCTGTAATATATATGAAAGTCTGCAGCACAAGCACCTTAGGTATTTACCCCGCATACTGTAATATTACCCCTTCATCTTTTAAGATTCATGTACGGCAATAGCCTTTCTATACGGAGGAATGATTATGCGACGTTACAAACGCACCTATAATTTTTCAGCCCCTTCATGGGTTAGAAATTTGCAAACCATATTCGCTGATTTTGCAATTCCACTTACTATTTTCCAAGGAATTCGCACTTTACTACTTCCTACCTTTTTAGACTTTATCATCCTTATCATCTTTGTTGTAGCTACGATTCGCTTGCATTTTCAGCCGTAGCCTCAAGATACTTGAGACTACGGCTGTTACTCATTCCCTTGCTGCGCTGCTTGTAATTGTGAAATAAAATATTCTATATTACTTACAAGCCAATGCGCTTGTTGTAACATTTTCACACCTTGAAGTTCTTGCTTTTCACTACGACTCTGCTGTTTGCTTGTATAAGATTGAATTTGCCGAATAAATGGAGAAGGATATGTTAGATAAGCAAACATAAGAAGTTGCTCTTCTTTCGTAAACGGAAAATTCTTTTGATACACCTGATACCATTCAAAACGATCGTTTCTCGCCATTGGGTATGTGTTCAGTGAGCGGGAATAAAAACGGACAAGATCTTGAACTGGTGTCGCAAACTGAGATTTTTCCAAACTAATAAAATAACCATTTCGTTCATAATCGAATAAAAAATGCTTCATTGATACATTACCATGGATAAAAGAAACTCGTGTTTTTTCTTTCTCTTTCATCACTTCATGCCACTCTGAAAGCTGTTTCGTTGCAAATTCACGTGCTCTCATCACGTGATGAAAATACGTACAATACTGTAGTTCAAACGGAGACATATACCATTTCGCCTCAGATTCTACAAGAAATTTCTCTAAGAACTCCCCATCTTCCTCCCAACGCTCAGAGACATTTTTATAATGCTTCTCTAACGTTTCTTCCGTATATGATTCTTCTTTTACCGTCCTTTGGTGAAGCAGCGCTAACGTCTGAAACATTTTGTGATATTGATCATTGTCCTCTCCACTTCCTTCAGCTCGCTCCAGCCAGGGCATTAAATAATAACTATATGTTTCATCGTTCAAAATGTGATTCCCATCTATTGCATGGTAAATGGGTGCATAATGTGTAAATCCCTTTTCACGTAAATATTGAATATGATACATTAAATGATTTCGCTTCAATCGATGAGATGGTAATTTTTTTAATGCATATGGCCCTTGATTCGTATAAATTTTTATGATATTTCCGTGCTCTTCCATATGTTGGACATCTAATTGATACCGCTGTACGATCGGTGCATAACGATCCCGTAATTCTATATCCATACGAATGATCCTTTCTCATTCAAAAACGTAAAATAAAATTCCTTTTAACTGGAATAACCGATTTCTATAGAAATGCAGATTGAAAAACCGACATAAAGCCTAATCTTTAAGTGGAAGAAAGCATTAGAAGCGGTCAGTTCCTTTTTTCGCCCCATACCACGTGAGAACAAAAGGTGAAGATAAGTGGGGATTCATCCTCCTGCTGGGGACCCTCACGCTATCTTCCTCATTTCCATCTAAATCTTGAGGTGAGGATCTTACTGCCCGCTCATAGCAGGATAAACTAGGACGAAAGAAAAGAGGTGAGTGAAGAATCCTCTTCACTCACTTTGTCTTTGCTTTTGGCACAGGTATATATATAATTTGTCCTGTAGTTAAATACACATCATCTGTTTGGTTCACGCGATGTAAATGCTGGACAGTCGTTTCATATCGCTCCGCGACCGATTCAATTGTATCCCCTTCTTGCACAAAATACATACGTAATTTCGTAAACTCTTCTTCCGGCTCTTTCGTAAATAATTTTGTTAAGTATAATGCATTTTCATCTCGTTGCGAGTAGGATGCTTCCTCTTGCTCTTCTTGTAATTTCTCTGCTTGTTTTTTCTTAAAATCCTTCCGGCCGAACAATTCAAACTGTGGGGTAGTTTCTTTCACTTCTTCCCTTTCTTCTTCATGTCCTTCTAGTAGATGTTCTTCCTCTTCTAATTCTTGTTCTTTGCGCTCCTCTAATTGAAACGGCTCAAATGCATAATCTTCCCATCCGTCTGATTCTGTATGAACTACTACTTCCTCCACTGATCCTTTATCCTCATCCACCACTTTTGTTTCCTCAGCTCTACCAACTTCCACATTCTCCATTTCTTCCTCTTGTACTTCATACTGCATTCTCTCGTCCTCGCATAAACCAGAAATCGATATATCTGCTAATAGTTGCAAGCAACCATTTTCTTTTAATTCATAATCAAATTCCTCAATGGAAACATACAATTCTTCAACTTGTTTCACTCGGTTTCGCGGAATCGAAATTTCTAACGGAAAAGAGTGTACAAGTTCGTTGACACCATCTTCTCTCATTTCTACATAATCAATGGATTTCGCTGGAGATACGTCTCTTAATGAAAACTCAACCTCATCTTTCCTTGCAACATATTCCCCTGTTAAATCTAATTGCCCTCTCACAATCACTTCGTATTCAAGCTCTTCTATCTCAACGTCTGGATCTAACGAAATTGACAAAAGTTCTTCGACTTCCTGTCCTTTTTGGAACCAAACCGATTCTTTCAATGAAAAACGTAACGAATGATTTGTTGTCACTTTTTTTCCCCCTCCCAAACTGTATGTCATTACAGATTTATGTGCATGAGAGTCATTTTATGAGTAAAAAAATCGAACTGCATACATGGGATTCTGATTGATTTTTTTCATATATCAGCTTTCCAACAATATCCCCATAATTTTCAGCTATATATAAAAAAGGTTGCCAGGATATGATCCCTGACAACCTTTTTACTTTATGCTTTTAATTTTGACATTGCAATTTCTGCCGCTGCAATCGTTGCTTCAATATCAGCATCACTATGTGCTGTTGATAAGAATAAGCCCTCAAATTGAGAAGGTGGTAAGAATACACCTTGCTCTACCATTTCACGATAGTAAGCTGCAAAGAACTCTAAGTTTGAAGTTTTTGCCGCATCGTAGTTAATAACTGGTTTATTCGTAAAGAATATACCAATCATAGAACCGGCACGGTTGATATGGTGCGGAATACCGTGTTTTTCAGCCGCTTTACGCAGACCATTTTCTAGCATTTCAGCTTTACGTTCAAACTCTTGATAACACTCTGGCGTTAATTGTACTAACGTTTCATAACCTGCAGTCATCGCTAAAGGATTACCGGATAATGTACCTGCTTGATAAATTGGTCCGCTCGGTGCAACTTCACGCATAATTTCCGCTTTACCACCATATGCTCCTACTGGCAGACCACCGCCGATTACTTTTCCTAAACAAGTTAAGTCAGGCGTTACACCGTAATACCCTTGTCCGCAGTTATAAGCAACACGGAACCCTGTCATTACTTCATCAAAGATAAGCAAAGCACCATTTTTCTCTGTTACTTCACGAAGTCCTTCTAAAAATCCTGGCTGAGGTGGCACAACACCCATATTTCCAGCGACCGGCTCGACGATCACACAAGCAATGTCGTCACCGAATTGGTCGAAAGCATATTTTACGCTCTCTAAATCGTTATAAGCTACTGTAATTGTATTTTGTGCTACACCTTCAGGTACACCAGGGCTATCTGGTAAACCAAGCGTCGCAACACCAGAACCAGCTTTAATCAATAGGGAATCGCCATGCCCATGATAACAACCGATAAATTTCAAAATTTTATTACGCCCTGTATAACCACGTGCTAGACGAAGCGCACTCATTGTCGCTTCTGTTCCAGAGTTTACCATACGTACAATTTCAATAGACGGCACACGCTCAATTACAAGCTGCGCTAATTTATTTTCAATTTCTGTTGGCGCACCAAAGCTTGTTCCTTTTTCCGCAACAGCCTTTAATGATTCTACAACACGATCATTGGCATGCCCATGAATCAGTGGTCCCCATGATAATACGTAGTCGATATATTCATTCCCATCGATATCGTACACTTTAGAACCTTTCCCGCGCTCCATAAAGAGCGGATTCATACCAACGGATTTAAATGCACGAACCGGACTATTCACACCACCAGGCATTAAATTTTGTGCTGTTTCAAATGCTTCAATCGACTTATCAAACTTTTTCATTATTGTGCGCCTCCTTCTTGTAACCATCGTGCTGCATCTTTTGCATGATACGTAATGATTAAGTCTGCCCCTGCACGTTTCATGCTTAACAATTTCTCAAGTACAATGTCTTTTTCATTAATCCAACCATTTTGCGCTGCTGCTTTAATCATCGAATATTCTCCGCTCACATTATAAGCAACAATTGGTAAATTGAAATTATTCTTTACATCGCGAATAATATCTAAGTAAGAAAGAGCTGGTTTTACAATTAAGAAATCTGCTCCTTCCATTACATCTGATTCCGCTTCACGGAATGCTTCCATACGGTTTGCTGGATCCATTTGATACGTTTTACGATCGCCAAATTGTGGTGCACCATGTGCTGCATCGCGGAATGGACCGTAAAATGCAGATGAGTATTTCACAGCATATGACATAACCGGCACGTGTGAAAAACCGTTCTCATCTAATGCATGGCGAATCGCCGTTACAAATCCATCCATCATGTTAGATGGGGCAATAATATCCGCTCCTGCCTTCGCTTGACTTACCGCTGTTTTCGCAAGAACTTCTAGCGATGCATCATTTAAAATGATTCCATCCTCAATAACACCGCAATGTCCATGACTTGTATATTGACATAAACATGTATCTGCAACTACTACTAACTCTGGGAACTGTTCTTTAATTTGTTTAATTGCACGTTGTACAATACCATGCTCACAAAATGCAGAAGATCCAACTTCATCTTTTTCAGCAGGCAAGCCAAATACGATAACAGATCGAATACCTAAATCTACCACTTCTTGCATTTCAGCTTGCAGAAGATCTAAAGAAATTTGATATACATCTGGCATAGAAGGAACTTCGTTACGAACATTCTCTCCCTCTAGTACGAAAATAGGATAAATAAAATCTTCTGTATGTAAAAATGTTTCACGTACAAGTGCACGCATATTTCCGCTTTGTCTTAAACGACGGTGACGATTAAACTGTAAAGAATTCATAGATTTCTATCTCCCATTCTTTTATTTAAATTATGCATTTTGATTATATGTTGAAATGCATTGTATTAACGCTTCTACTGTATATTCTTTCGGAACAATTACATCAGAGAAATAACGACTTGCCTCTTGCGCTGTTATTGGTCCTATACAAGCAATTGTACATTTTTTTATCCATTCTCTCCAGTTTGTGCCTTCAAGTAATTTCACAAAGCTAGTAACGGTAGAAGGACTCGTAAATGTAACAATATCTATCTTACCTGATTCTAGATTGGCGATGAGATCTTGCCGCTTCTCATGATTCGCTTTCGTTTCATACACAACAAACTCTTCTAAAAACACACCAAGTTTACGCAGCTTATTTGGAATAATATCTCTAGCTAAATTCCCTTTTGGAAATAAAATACGTTCTGTCCCATTTAACTCTCTTACAAATTCTTTAGCGAAAGCTTCCGCAACAAAATCCGTTGGGACAAAATGAACCTCATAACCTCGCTTTTTTAATTCTAGCCCTGTTTTCACGCCTACTGCAGCAATGCGAACAGTAGAGGGAATTCTCTTATACAAACCATCTAAAAAGCATTCCACACCATTTTTACTCGTAAAAATAACCCAGTCATATGTGTTAAGCTGTTGAGATACATTTTGAAATTCCTGCTGAGATACGCCTTCTATATGCAAAAGCGGAATTTCCAATGGAATTCCGCCCTGTTTGTTCACCGCTTCACTCATTTGTTTTGCTTGATGCTGGGCACGCGTAATTAGTACTGTTTTTCCAGCAAGGGCATCCATGATTAATGTTGCTCCTTATTTGCAGCGAGAATGAGTTCTTTTGCTCCTTGCTCAATTAAACGATTCGCTGCCTCTAAACCAACTTGCTCCGGATCCACACCTGTGACAATTTCTTTTAACAAAATGGAACCATCCATAGAACCGACAAGCGCTGTTAATTCAATTTCATCTCTCTCCCCAAGTGTTGCATAACCAGCAATTGGTACTTGGCAACCGCCTTCAAGTTTATGAAGAAATACTCGCTCTGCTGCGACTGTTCGCTCTGTGACAAAGTCATTGATATGTGATAATAATCGTAATAAATCTTGATCATCCCCACGGCATTCAATTGCTAATGCACCTTGTCCAACAGCTGGCACGCATACCTTTTCATCTAAGTGCTCTGTAATAACATCATCTGCCCAGCCCATTCTCTCTAAACCAGCTGTCGCTAAGATGATTGCATCATAGTCTTCTTCTTTTAATTTACGTAATCTCGTATCAATATTTCCACGAATCCACTTTACTTGTAAGTCTGGTCTAGCAGCTAGTAGCTGTGCACTTCGTCGTAAACTACTTGTCCCAAGAATCGCACCTTCTGCTAAATCCTCAAATGATTCCCCATTTTTTGAAATGAACGCATCACGCGGATCTACACGCTTTGGTATACATCCAATTGTTAATCCATCCGGAAGTACAGCTGGCATATCCTTCATACTATGTACAGCCATATCGATTTCTTTTGTAAGCAGTGCATGTTCAATTTCTTTTACAAATAAACCTTTCCCACCTACTTTGGAAAGCGTCACATCTAAAATAACGTCGCCTTTTGTAACAATTTCTTTCACTTCAAATTCATATGGCAAACCAAGCGCTTTTAACTGATCAATAAACCAATTTGTTTGCGTCAATGCTAGCTTACTCTTTCTTGAACCTACAATAATTTTGCGCATAATTTTCTCTCCTCATTATAAATACCAAAAGTGGAAATTGGATAAACTGCTGAATAGAAAAATATTGATTAACATAACAAGAAAGGCTCCAATGTTCCAACTTATAATCTTCTTACCTTGCAATATGTCTGATCCTCGTAAATATAAACCCATGCAATATGCAAATAAAACAACAAAAGACCCGATTACTTTCGTGTCATACCAATGAAAATTATCTAGTTTGGTATATCCCCATATACATCCAAGCAAAATAGCTAATAGAAAAAACGGAACAGAAAATAAATTTAATCCATATGACATCGACTCAAGCTTCCGTAAATTTCCCAACCGCCTTAATCTCGCATTCCATTTTTTCTGTTTTAACAATCGATATTGCAATAAGTACATAATGGAAAAAATAAACGACACTGTAAACGCCGCATAAGAAATAATCGCCATTCCTACATGTACGTATACAAGCTCTGAAACTAATTGATGCGCAAGTACCGGCGACATTTTTCCGAGGGGGGTGAAAATAGAAAAAGCGCTTACGCCAAAAGCAATGACATTTGTAAAAAAAACTAAAAAGTCAATGCGCATAAATCGATTGATTACGAGTGACATTGTAATTAATAACCACACGTAAAAATAAATTCCTGACAATAATGTTAAAATCGGATTCGTCTCTGATTCCGTGGCCCGAAGTAACATGAAAATAGACTGTAATACCCATACAATCGCAAGTAACCAAAAAGCAATTCGATTCGCCTTTCGGTTACTTTGGAAATAATCTATAAAATATAAACTAATGCTACAAGCATATAAAATAATTGCAATATGATAAATAATACTGTTATTTAAAAAGCCCATCCGATCATCCTTCCAGTTATAAAGATGGAACGGATGCTGTCCACACTCGTTTTTGTTCCGGCTCTTCTATATGTTTCGCAGTCTCTTCTTGTACCTCTAAATCAAAAATCTTTGCAAATAAAGCAAGCTTTTCTGCAGCCTCTTCTTCAGTAGCCAACTCTTTTGCTACTAAAATTGGATCTTTCAACATTTGGTTAATAATACTTTTTGTATGCTTACTAATCACTTTTCTCTCACGATCACTAAGCGTTGGAATTTTTCTTTCAAGACTTTGCATCGTCTCACTTTGAATTGCTAGTGCTTTATCACGAAGAGCTGATATTAACGGAACAACACCAAGTGTATTTAACCATGCCTTAAATATAACGATTTCCTCTTCAATCATAAGTTGAATTTTTTCCGCCTCTTTTAAACGCTCAGCACGATTCGCTTCTACTACACCTTGCAGGTCATCAATATCGTATAAGAACGAACCTTCTAACTCATCAATTGCGGGATCAATATCACGAGGTACTGCAATATCAACCATAAATAGTGGACGACCTGAGCGCATACGCTCCACCCGTGTCATCATTTCTTTCGTGATTACATAGTCAGACGCCCCAGTTGAACTAATTAAAATGTCCGCTTCCAATAATGCACACTGCAATTCACTTAACGGCTTCGCATGTCCCATATACTTCTCGGCCATTGTTTCCGCTTTCGTAAGTGTGCGGTTCATTACCGTTACCTTATGAGCCCCGCTTCCGTATAAATTTTGTAGTGCAAGTTCACCCATTTTTCCAGCACCAAGAATTAGCACGTGACAATCTGTTAAATCACCAAAAATTTTCTTTCCAAGCTCAACAGCTGCATAACTAACAGACATTGCACTTTCACCAATTGTTGTTTCTGAATGAGCGCGCTTTGCTAATGTAATGACTTGTTTAAACAATTCATTAAAAACTGTCCCTGTTGCTTTTACCTCTTGTGCCTCTAAGAAGCTATTTCGAATTTGACCTAAAATTTGCGTTTCACCAACTACCATAGAATCTAATCCGCACGTTACACGGAATAAATGTTCAATCGCACCATCTTGTTCAAAAATAGACAAGTATGGTGAAATTTCTTCTATCTCAAGCTGAAACCAATCAGCTAAAAATTTCTTAATGTAATATCGTCCCGTGTGTAATTGATCGACGACAGCATAGATTTCTGTGCGGTTACACGTTGATACAATGACGTTTTCTAACACGCTCTTTTGATTTTGTAATGTTGTCATTGCCTGCTCTAACTCTGCTGCCTGAAATGTTAGTTTCTCACGAAATTCTACAGGGGCTGTTCGATAATTTACACCAACAACAAGAATATGCACGCAGCATGTCCCCCTTCAACCTTTTTATCACTTTATCTACTATCATAATACAACTTTCCTGTTATGAATCTGACAATCGTGTGAACATCGACAAATTATTTTTCGGATTTTCACATCTAGTAAGAAATACGTTACTCAGCTAACTATATAAATACAAATTGAAAAACCGACATAAAAACCTAACCTTTAGGTGGGTGAGAGCATCCGGCCATGCATAGAAGCAATCAGAACCTCTTTCTAATACCAAGTAAAAACAAAAGAGCAAGTAAGTAAAGATCATCTTTTGCTCTTTATAGTAGCAACTTATATGTTGGAAAATCAAAATGTATGTACATCTTACTTTATAATCATTATAAAATAACAACTCTATTTGTACGTTACCAAAAAAATTTGTCAGAATCAAGTGATGGAAACTATTCCATAGGAAATAGAAAAACTATCTTTGTTTATCTTCTTTCATCATACAGAAAAATATGTATGATTGTTCCAAAATGTAACAAATTATTTCATATTGCACACGACGTATGCCCATATTCAAAAGCAACTAGAGGAAATTTTGAAATCACATTAAACGTACTGTAAGAGGATGTCCAAAAAGTCCAGTAAAGATAGCTTTCGCATTTCTTCGCACTCTATATCTTCCCTTTTGAACCTGTACTATAAGTAAAACAAAAAACGTGCGACAAATCGTCACACGTTTTTTGTTTTTGTAAATTTATGAATTGCTTTCCACGCCTCTTCTTTTCCAAGTCCTGTTTCTGAAGAAAATAGAACGACTTCATCGCCAGCCTCGACATCAAGAGTTTCCTTTACAACTTTCAAATGCTTTTGCCATTTCCCTTTCGGAATTTTATCAGCTTTCGTTGCGATAATAATCGTTGGGATTTCATAATGCTTTAAGAAATCATACATCATGACATCATCGTTTGTTGGCGGATGACGTAAATCAACTACTAATACAGCCGCATCTAATTGCTCACGCGTTGTAAAGTATGTTTCGATCATTTTACCCCATGCCGCTCGCTCTGATTTCGATACTTTCGCATATCCATAACCAGGCACATCAACAAAGTGCATCATTTCATTAATTAAGAAAAAGTTAAGTGTTTGCGTTTTTCCTGGTTTAGAAGAAATACGTACTAACTTTTTACGATTTAAAATTTTATTAATGAAGGAAGACTTCCCAACATTAGAACGACCTGCTAATGCAATTTCCGGTAAGTCGCTATCTGGATATTGTTCTGGTTTAACAGCACTAATGACAATATCTGCTTTTGTTACTTTCATTGTTTCACTCCTACTAATGCATGCTCCAATACTTCATCTAAATGAGACACAAGCACAAACGTAAGGTTTTCTTTTACGCTTTCTGGAATATCATCTAAATCTTTTTCATTTTCGGCTGGCAAAATAATTTTTGTTAAGCCCGCGCGGTGAGCACTTAATGTTTTTTCTTTCAAACCACCAATTGGTAATACACGACCACGTAGCGTAATTTCTCCGGTCATCCCTACTTCCTTACTTACAGGTACACCTGTTAGTGCAGAAATTAGAGCTGTTGCCATCGTAATACCTGCTGATGGACCATCCTTCGGAACTGCTCCTTCTGGAACGTGAATATGGATGTCATTCTTTTCGTGGAAATCTGGATCAATATGAAGTTCTTCTGCACGAGAGCGAATATAACTAAATGCAGCCTGTGCGGATTCTTTCATAACATCCCCAAGTTTCCCTGTTAAAATTAATTTCCCTTTTCCTGGTGAAACAGATACTTCAATTGCCAATGTATCACCGCCAGCGGCTGTATACGCTAAACCAGTTGCCATTCCAACTTGGTCTTTCGTTTCAGCTTGCCCATAACGGAATATATGTTTCCCAAGTAAGTCTGTAATATTTTTTTCCGTTACAACAATACGTTTACGCTCTTCTGTAACAATGATTTTTGCCGCTTTACGACAAACCTTTGCAATTTGACGCTCTAGTGTACGAACACCCGCTTCACGTGTATAATAACGAATAATTTCAAGAAGTGCTTCATCACGAATTTGTAAATTTCCTTTTCGCAAACCGTGTTCTGTTAATTGCTTCGGTAATAAATGTTCACGAGCAATATGCACCTTTTCAATCTCTGTATAACCAGCAATCGAAATAATTTCCATACGATCAAGAAGCGGGCCTGGAATGCTCGCAAGTGTATTTGCCGTTGCAACAAACATTACTTTAGATAAGTCATAAGGCTCTTCAATATAATGATCGCTAAAGTTGTGGTTTTGTTCTGGATCTAATACTTCAAGTAACGCAGCGGATGGATCACCACGGAAATCATTGGACATCTTATCAATCTCATCTAATAAAAAGACTGGATTGATTGTTTTCGCTTTCTTCATCCCTTGAATAATACGGCCCGGCATTGCTCCAACGTATGTACGACGGTGACCACGAATTTCAGATTCGTCACGAACACCACCAAGAGAGACACGGACAAAGTTACGATTTAACGATGTTGCAATAGAACGTGCTAAAGATGTTTTTCCAACACCTGGAGGGCCAACTAAGCAAAGAATTGGTCCTTTTAAAGAATTGGTTAGCTTTTGAACAGCTAAATACTCTAGCACACGCTCTTTCACCTTCTCAAGACCGTAATGATCTCTATTTAAAATTGTTTCAGAATGTGCTAAGTCAATCATATCTTCTGTTGCTTCTGTCCACGGAAGTGCTAATAACCAATCTAGATAATTGCGAATAACACCGCTCTCTGCAGAACTTGCTGGTAACTTTTCATAACGATCTAATTCTTTTAAAGCGGCTTTTTTCGTCTCTTCCGGCATTCCTGCCTCTTCGATTTTTTCACGAAGTTCTTCTACTTCGCCACCTTTACCTTCTTTATCACCAAGCTCGGTTTGAATTGCCTTCATTTGTTCACGCAAGAAATATTCTTTTTGCGTACGCTCCATTGAACGTTTCACTTTTTGTCCAATTTTCTTTTCTAAACTAAGTAGTTCTTGTTCATCTTGAATAATGGAAATAAGTGTATGTAATCTTTCTTTTACTGATATAATTTCTAAAATATCTTGCTTTTGCTTTGTCTTAATTGGTAAATGGGAAGAAATTAAATCAGCTAAGCGACCTGGTTCTTCCACATCTGCTACTGTTGCAAATGTTTCATTCGATATTTTTTTCGAAACTTTAATATATTGCTCGAAATGTTCTAGCAACGTGCGCATAAGAGCTTTTTCCTCTAGAGTGCCCTCTTCTTCTTCTGTTACTGTTTGAATCGAAACTTTTACTACATCTTCTTCTTCAATAAATTCTACTATTTCTGCTCTATGTAAACCTTCTACAAGGACACGAAGCGTACCGTTTGGCAACTTTAACATCTGCTTTACTTTCGCTACTGTACCCACACTATATATGTCATCTTCTTTTGGATCATCGATATTCATTTCTTTTTGCATTGCTAAAAAGATGATATTTTCATCCATTGCTGCCTGCTCTAGTGCTTGTATCGATTTATCACGTCCTACATCAAGATGCAGAACCATCGTTGGATATACGAGAACGCCTCTTAATGGTAGGAGGGGCACAATTCTTTCGTTCGTATTCATACTAGACATAGCACCTCCATAATAAATTAAACTCCTGTTCAACTATTTTATATTACAATACACCTTGATGCAATTACAGAGATTCCTTGCAATTGCAAATCTCCTGTTTTTCCTTTCCATAAAAGAAAAAAGGGACCTCGCTTAAGCATACAAACTTAAACGAAGTCTGGCAAATATTATATGTTCTATTTCGCATTTATCCAAAAAGAAATCACTTCTTAGAATCCTATTTCATTTTACATCGATTGCACATCACCTTCATCTAGCTTGCGATGCACATCGATTTCACGATGTAATTTTTCCTGAACGAATGTTAACGCAAAAACTTCTGTTAGTTTTCGAACAGGAATAATCTCAATACCCTTTATCGTATATAGAAATGGCTGCATGTTTTCAGCAGGAATGATAACTTTTTTTGCTCCTGCCTTTTTCGCTGCTTTCACTTTTGCATATACGCCGCCTACTGGTTTGACTTCTCCATGAATGCTTATTTCTCCAGTCATCGCTATTTCATTATTCACATACAATTGATGAAGCGCTGAATATACCCCTGTTGCCATTGCAATTCCTGCCGACGGCCCATCAATTGGAACACCACCAGGGAAATTAATATGTATATCGTACCCTTCTGGTAACAAGTCGAGAGAACGAAGAACTGTTAAAACATTGTCAACTGAGCCTTTCGCCATACTTTTACGACGAATTGATTTCGTTTGATTACCAATGCTTTCTTCTTCCACAATTCCTGTAACATTTATCGTACCTTTGTCCGTAGCTGGAATTGCCGTTACTTCGATTTCTAATAGTGCCCCTGTATTCGGTCCATATACTGCAAGACCATTTACAAGACCAATCTTCGGAATTGGATAAATATGCTTTTCATATTTCGGAGTAAGCTGACTAGAATGAACGACCCATTCAATATCCTCATCTTTAATAAATGAGCGTCCCTCATTTATTGCCATCCCTGCAGAAATTTGTACAAGATTAATGGCCTCTCTTCCATTTCTTGCATACATTCCGATCAGTTCAATACCTTGCTCTCCAATTTCCATCTTTACTTTTTCAGCCGCATTCTTTGCTACTTTTTGAATTTCTTCCGTATCAAGTTCACGGAAGAAAACCTCTAAACAACGAGAACGAATGGCAGGAGGAATGTCTTCCGGAGAACGAGTCGTTGCTCCAACTAAGCGAAAATCTGCTGGTAATCCTTTTTGAAAAATATCATGTATGTATGTTGGAATCATTGAATTTTCTTCACTATAGTATGCACTTTCCAAAAACACTTTGCGATCTTCCAATACTTTTAACATTTTATTCATCTGGATTGGATGCAATTCACCAATTTCGTCAATAAATAAAATGCCGCCATGCGCATCTGTTACAGCACCTTTTTTCGGCTGAGGAATTCCCGCTTGTCCCATTGCACCTGCACCTTGATAAATGGGATCATGCACTGATCCTATTAACGGATCAGCAATGCCACGTTCATCAAATCGAGCGGTTGTTGCATCCAGTTCAATAAATGTTGCATTCATACGGAATGGAGATTTTTGGTTTTTCTTTGCTTCTTCTAACACCAGACGTGCTGCCGCTGTTTTTCCGACTCCAGGAGGTCCATATATAATAACATGTTGTGGGTTTGGTCCACAAAGTGCTGCCTTTAATGATTTAATCCCATCCTCTTGCCCAACAATATCTAAAAAAGACGTAGGACGTACTTTTTCAGCAAGCGGTTCTGTCAAAGAAATCTCGCGCATCTTGCGAAGTTGTTCTAATTCTTTTTTCGATTCTCGATCAATTGAAACTTTTTGTGTTCGCTGGTTTTTGAGCAAATGCCAAAAATACAATCCGACAATTACACCAAAAACAAGTTGAACAAGTAAGAATATATTTGTCCAGCTCATAATTCATTTCCTCCCGCTATGTTTTACCATTTAGTATTTCCTGGGAGGAAAGGTGCTAAACATAATAAGAAACAGCAATTATAAAAATTGCTGTTTCTCTTTTTCACTATGCAGATGTCTTTGTATCAAGTACAGTACCGTCTTGTAACACCAATTTTGGCGGTGCATTGTCCACTACTGTTTCTTTTGTAAGAATACACTTCTCGATATCTTTACGAGATGGAAGCTCGAACATTACATCTAGCATTAAGCCTTCAATAATAGAGCGAAGTCCACGGGCACCTGTTTTACGTTCAATTGCTTTTTTCGCAATTTCAATCAGTGCTCCTTCTTCAAATTCCAACTCAACATCGTCAAGCTCCAATAATTTTTGGAACTGTTTTACAAGCGCATTTTTCGGTTTTGTTAAAATATCAACAAGAGCACCTTCATCAAGTGGTTCTAGGTTCGCAATAACTGGCAGACGACCAATAAATTCTGGAATTAAACCAAAGCGTAAAAGGTCTTCTGGTAATACGTGAGATAAAACATGCTTTTCATTTACATCAGCATTTTTCTTCTCTGAACCAAATCCAATTACTTTTTCACCAAGGCGACGTTTAATAATTGGCTCAATGCCATCAAACGCACCACCACAAATGAATAAGATATTCGTTGTATCAATTTGAATAAACTCTTGATGCGGATGTTTACGGCCACCTTGAGGCGGTACACTTGCTACAGTACCTTCTAAAATTTTCAGAAGTGCCTGCTGTACCCCTTCACCAGATACATCACGTGTAATTGATGGATTTTCTGACTTACGTGCCACTTTATCAATCTCATCAATATAAATGATTCCTTTTTCCGCTTTCTCCACATCGTAATCAGCTGCTTGGATAAGTTTTAGTAAAATGTTTTCTACATCTTCACCTACATATCCAGCTTCTGTTAGAGATGTTGCATCTGCGATTGCAAATGGAACATTTAAAATACGCGCTAACGTTTGAGCTAGTAATGTTTTACCACTACCCGTTGGCCCGATAAGGGCGATATTACTCTTCGCTAATTCTACATCATCAATTTTGCTGTTAGAATTGATGCGTTTGTAATGATTATATACCGCTACCGCTAATGCTTTCTTCGCATTATCTTGTCCGATGACATACTCATCTAAGATTTCACGAATCTCTACCGGTTTCGGTACATCTTTGAATTCTACTTCTTCGTCCTTCGCAAGCTCCTCTTGCACAATCTCTGTACAAAGCTCAATACATTCATCACAAATGTAAACACCTGGACCAGCAACAAGCTTTCGGACTTGCGTTTGTGTTTTACCACAGAAAGAACATTTTAATTGTCCTTTTTCATCATTAAATTTAAACATATTTTCACACCCCTTACAAAGTGCTAATCTCTTGCCCTCGTATGTACACGATAAATGTATCGTATGTAAATACATATTATGTCACTACGTGGCGAGAAATACAAATAATATGACTAGTTATGTACAAATAAAAAATTTTTAAAACTTTTGAAATATGTATATTCGACTTTAGAAGGATCATTTCCTTCTTCATCGAAAAGTTTTGTAAATATATTTATAGCTATATTTACAAAACAAGGCACGATCAAAAAATCGCGCCTTGTTATTTTATTATGCAGCTTTGCTGTTGTCTACTAAGAAGTCTACAGCTTTACGAACTTTAAGGTCTTCAGATAAAGCATCTAAGCTTCCAAGAGCTTGTGTGATAGCGTCAACTGGCATGTTGTACATTGCAGCCATTTTTTCAACTTCTGCAGTTACTTCTTCTTCAGTAACTTCGATTTTTTCAGCTTCAATGATAGCTTCAAGAACAAGGTTGATTCTTACACGTTTTTGTGCATCTTCTTTCATTTGCTCTTTTAACTTATCAGCATCAGTACCTGTGAATTGGTAGTAAAGCTCAAGGTTCATACCTTGTTGGCTTAAGCGTTGCTCGAATTCACGAACCATACGATCTAACTCAGTTTCAATCATAGCTTCTGGAATTTCGATTTCAGCGTTAGCAGCAGCTTTTTCTACTACTTCGTCACGAACTTTGTGCTCAGCTTCGTGCTTTTTGCCTTCTTCTAAGTTTGTGCGAAGTTTTGCTTTTAACTCATCAAGAGTTGCAACTTCTTCGTCTGCATCTTTAGCGAACTCATCATTTAAAGCAGGAAGTTCTTTTGCTTTAATTTCATGAACTGTTACTTTAAATGTTGCTGGTTTACCAGCAAGTTCTTCTGCATGGTACTCTTCTGGGAATGATACTTCAACGTCTTTTGACTCGCCAGCTTTTAGACCAATTAATTGCTCTTCAAAACCAGGGATGAATGTACCAGAACCGATTGCTAGAGAGTAGTTCTCGCCTTTTCCGCCTTCGAATGCTTCGCCATCAACGAAACCTTCAAAGTCGATTACAGCTGTATCGCCGTTTTCAGCAGTACCTTCTTCTTTAACAACAAGCTCAGCTTGACGCTCTTGTAAAGATTTTAATTCGTTCTCTACATCTTCGTCAGTTACAGTTGTTTCAACTTTTTCTACTGCTAGTCCTTTGTATTCACCTAATTTTACTTCAGGTTTAACAGTAACTTTTGCAGTGAAGATTAAGTTTTCATTTTTCTCGAACTTCTCGATGTCGATTTCAGGATGAGCAACTGGGAAGATACCAGTTTCATCGATTGCTTCACCGTATGCTTTTGGTAAGATAATATCTAAAGCATCTTGGTATAAAGATTCCACACCAAAGCGTTGTTCGAATAACGGACGAGGCATTTTTCCTTTACGGAAACCAGGTACGTTAATTGTTTTTACTACTTTTTTGAACGCAGCGTCGATAGAGTTGTTTACTTCTTTAGCATCAACTTCAATTGTTAAAACGCCAACGTTACCTTCTAATTTTTCCCATTTTGCAGCCATTTATTCTTTCCCTCCAACTATAATAATGTATGCACATACCTCTACAGATTGAGTTTCCTATTATTTCTTTTTTAGAAACAACAAAAAGCATGAAAGCCAATTTATTCAGGCTTTCTAATCTTCTAGCAATAAGCCTTAAGACATGCGAGATCTCAATCTATTATTTGTCTATAAGACAAACACGGTATATTTTGTTCGAGAATAATATGAAACATATTAAGTAAGAGAATTGCACTCCTCTTCTCTTACAAACAGGCAGAACTCTGCCTTTTGCAACCCTTACATTATAACATAGAATATTCTCGTTTCAATAACTGAACGATTCTTTTTCATAATTATACGGGTAAATGTCCTTCCCTCTCCACGCGTAAAAACCATTGATAAGCAATATGAAACTCTTCAACAGTAATATTATACGCTGCCATAAGGGCCTCTTCATCGATGATCAATCCGAAACGTTTTCTCCCGATCCGCTCTAGAACAGCTGCCCACACTTCGTGCTTATCCATTAGTAATGGAAACGGGAAAATACTAGTTTGCATCTCTCTCCAATATGTAATAATTGCCTCAAATATATCTGGATGATCATTTTCTAATCGATTAGATAATATATGTATAACCCGCTTCGAACACTCATCATTATGACCCAAATGAGCTGGGATAACCATTATTTTTTCGCCAAATTTCTCTACTTCTATTTCTTCTTCTATACGCTTTTCTACCATTTTGTATATAATAGAAGTTTTTAAATACGGATGTCGCGTGCTATCAATAAGAAATTTCTGTAAAGCTGGCAAAGCTTTTTCGAGGTTCTTAATTGAAAGAGCATTAATTACCTGCAATTGCTGCCCAAAACTTTCCACAAATAGATTCTCCGAAAATTCTTCCAGATCAAAATCGGATTCTATCAGTGTTGTTTCATCGCCGTTTAGCATACTTTCCGCAAACTGGGCAAGCTGTGCTAATTTCTCTCTTTGCTCTACGGTCAATTCTTTCTTCTGCAAAACTTCTTCAACAGTTTCAATTACACCTACATAATCATTTGTTTGAACTAAAATTGTCACGTATGTTTCAAGAATATCCCCAAACAAAACTGTTCCTGTTTCAAGCAACTTCTCACATCGCTCTTTTGAATCTTCCATTCGCTTTAATTCTAATAAACAAATAACCGAAGCTAATTCTGTTTGTTCTGTTTCTCCATTATACTGACGTAATATTTCAAAACAGCGCAATGCATCCTCGAACTTCCGCTCCCGCAGCGCCATAAACCCTTGGTCAATATAACGCTCTGACAACTGTGGAAACAATACGACCGTATTTTCTTTTTTATCCATACGTCCGCCTCTTTTTTTAGATTTTAAATCTCTTCAAAGTAAATATAACAAATGACTGTTAAGAAAACAACTTTCCAAACACATTTGTTTGAAATATAAAAATATTTAACTTTTATGATTAAAATAAAAAATTCACACTAGAAAATCTTTATTATATAAAAAAAACCTCAGCAAATGACGCAGAGGATTTTCGCATTAATGGAAAGCTTTTATAATTGTAGGATATAAGAAAAGAGTAATCATTTGGAGAACAATAATTGTAACAACAATCATACTAAAAAAGAAGATCGGCTTACTTTGTTTCATAAGAAACATAATAATAAGCATAATGCAGATAAGTACACACATAAAAAATAAACTTGTAGTAGAACTCAGTATTCCGCTAGGAACAAATAACAATAGTATAACACTACAGATACCTATAATTCCGAATAACCATTCCATTCATCTACCCTTTCCCTCTCATAACCATTCTCTCTATGCCATTAAATGTTTTACAACATCAATTACATCTGTTAACTTCTCATATGCAACAAACCCAAAAGCTACCGTTAAAGCTGTTACAATTAATCCTTTCATGTTTTCTTCCTCCTCGTTTCATCTTTGTTACCTCTATTATAAAGAACTGACCAATTGTTACCATCGAACTTCCTTACACTTACCTTACAGAATTGTAAGATTACAAAATAAAACTTAAACGCTCCTCTTTCAATCATGTTAAAATAATTTCATGCAATTCAGAATTCAAAAACTGAAGGGGATGATACCTATGTTCAAAAAAGTAGCTGCTGATGTTCTCGGATTAAGCGATGTAGGTTCTGTGATTACACCGAAAGATTACGATAAAGTCGATGCCGACGATTATGTTATGCATGAAGATGGTGAAAAGATTTATTTTCTCATTAAATCAAAATCAGATGAGTATTGTTTTACAAACAAAGGGTTAATTCACTTAGATGGCACGAGTGCAACGAGTAAAAAACGCACACTACGACGCTTTAGCTATAGCAAATATCAAATTAGAAATGTAACGTTAGAAACTGCTGGTACCATTGATTTAGATGTAGAAATTAAATTTCATATGGGAGATGAATATTACTCAATTGATGTTCATAAAAAGCACATCGAAGAGCTTAAAGACTTATATAAAGCACTTCACAAAATTGAGGAAATTTCCTATGAAAATGATATTACATTACAATACGCTCAAAAAAGCTTAGACATGGCTTCGAACACATTTAGCCGTATTACAAACGCCCAACTTAATTTAGCAGAGCAATTTAAAGAAATGAATCAAATTGCCTTCAACTGGCTTGTTGACACGAAAAAACAATATAACGTGAAAGATTATGGGTTTGTGTTTGAAAAATTTATTAACAACTAATTGGAAAACAAATAAAAGCGAAGAAGCCGTCCTAAAAGGTCGTTGAATATAGAAAATGAAAATAATCTACCATAAACGAGACGAAACGGACTTTATAGTCATAAACTGGAAAAACTATAGAGGTATAAAAACATGGACAATAAACTTCACGAACTCAATAAACAAAAAAAACCACTATTCGTCACTGTGTATGACCAATTATATAAATTAATTATGGATGGAACATTTCCTTTAGACAGTCAACTTCCAACAGAACCTGAATTGGCTAAAATCTTTGGTGTAAGCAGAATGACATTAAGACACGCGTTAGCGCTTTTACAGGAAGATGGATTGGTTAAAAATATCCATGGAAAAGGAAATTTCATTACAAAATTTCATCATAATGAAAGTAGCGATGGCTTGGAGAAGTTGGGGAATCCCTTATATAAATGCTATGCAGAAAAAATAGATGCTATCGAACTTAATTTCCGAATTGACCTAGTAACGGACTATGCAATGCAAGTATTAAATCAAGAGATGACCGCGGTGGTTGCATTGGAACGATGGTATAAAAATCACGATAAGATAGTAGCATTTGCTTTCACCATGATGCCAATAGAAGCCGTTTCAAAATTAAACCTTGACTTGCATAACGAGAAGCAAGTATTGGAAATGTTGGAGGAGAAAGTATATGAACTTGCTAATTCCTCTACCATTGAAATTAAACGTTCTAATTCCGCCAATACCCCATCATTAAAATATCAAATTTTCCACGGGGAGGAATTTGATTTAATTTTAGAAAGTGTATATATCAGCGATAAATACCCTGTGGTTTATAATAAATACTATATACCAATAGAATTCAGTCAAATTAGGATTAAAACATCTAAATAACCGAATGAATAATTCATCATCTCTTATAAAGTTCTATATTTAATTTGGAAGCGATGTATTTCATACGAAATACATCGCTTTTTTTGTAACAAAAAAGACAAATTCCAAAAGAAAGATAGGTTGTGAACAAAGAAAAGGTATGATATCCTTTTCATTGTTCAGATGCATACAAGTTTTTAGACAACTAGATAATATTGTATATTCAACAGAGTTATCATGCACAATCATGAAAGCGTAATCACTGAGTGAAATATTTTTTGGTTGTTCATGAAAACGTTTCCTTATTAACTTCGTAAAAAGGACAGGTATCCTTTTCATTATTAAGGCGCATACAAGTTTTTAGATAAACAGACAATATTATATAGTTCAAAAAATTATTATGCATCATCATGAAAACACAATCAAAAAGAAAGATGCTTTTGGTTGTTTATGAGAACGTTTCCTTTTAAGCATCATAAGAAGAAACGAACAAAAATGGGTACAACTGTGCACAAGGAACCCCCGCATATGAAACAAATGGTTTAGAAATTACTGAAACCATCTTTTTACAAAAGAATTAATTGGTAGTTAAAGGCCAAACAATCATGACCCAGGAAGACCATTCCCTAAATAACAAGAAGAGAGGAATATAACTATGTCTACAATAAGTGCAGATGTAAGCACGAAAAAAACGCAGGAATTTAGCGCTAAAAAAGCAGTACCTTTTACCTTACTGTTATTTCTATTATGTTTAGTAATTGACAATTCATTTAAGATTATTTCTGTTGATATGGCAAAGGATTTTCACATTTCAGCGACAACTGTTAGCTGGCAGGCAACATTAGCTGGTCTTGTGATTGGAATTGGGGCAGTCGTTTACGCTGCTTTAGCGGATTCTGTTAGTTTTAGAAAACTTTTTACTGTTGGGATCATTTTAATCTGCGTTGGTTCCGCTATGGGATATATTTTGCAACACTCGTTTATACTAGTTGTTATCTCACGTATTATCCAAACTGCCGGTTTAGCATCAGCTGAAACGTTATATGTAATATTTGTTACAAAGCATTTACCTGCAGATGAACAAAAGAAATTTTTAGGATTAAGTACAAGTAGTTTTGCTCTTTCACAGCTTATCGGGGCATTAACTGGAGGTTATGTTTCAACATACTTCCACTGGACAACTCTATTTTTAATTTCTTTAGTAACACTTTTCACTCTTCCTTTTATTTTAAAATATCTTCCTAAGGAAGAAGCGACAAACAGTCATGTAGATGTATTAGGATTATTTCTAGTAGGAACGATTTCAGCATCCCTACTACTATATATTACCGATTTCAATTGGATGTACCTTCTCTTGTTTATTGTTGCAATTGCCTTGTTCCTTACTTATATCAGCAAGAACTCAAAGGCTTTTATCGGTATATCCTTCTTTCAAAATAAACAGTTTATCTCATTGCTTGGCGTTGCTTTTATCATTTACTCTGTACAGTTAGCATATATTTTCTTATTTCCATTCTTGCTTGAAAAGATGTATGGTTTGAAGCTAGATACCATTTCACTATTATTGATTCCTGGCTATATAGCAGCTACGATAGTCGGGGCTCTTTCTGGAAAAATTGCGAAGGTTATGGGAAGCAAGCAATGTATTACAATCGCTATGGTTAGCATTATGATCAGCTTGCTATTAGGCGGATTCTTTATAAAAACTTCTGTTATTGTATTCGTAATATCTATGGTTCTTTTCTCTAGTTCATTTGCATTCATGTATGCACCATTACTTGATTCTTGCATTTGTACGATTGAAAAAGAAAAAACAGGAACAGCAATCGGATTTTATAATTTAACACTTAATGTCGCTATGTCAATCGGAATTGCCTATACAGCCGCAATGATGGACCATTCTGCATTGAGAAAAAATTTCCTAGGGATTATAAACAATTCGGATGCTTCCATGTTTAGTAATATCCTATTTATCCTCGTACTCATTACCCTTTTCAGTTTATCTCTGTACTGGGTATTAGTGGGCCGAAAAGCGACAAAATAGATTTATAATAACCTTAAATGTGAGAACCCTAAGACCAAAATTTTAGGGTTCTTTTTTATTAAATAAAACCTCAAAACACTTCTTTTTTTAGTCGCAAAAAACTCCCTAAACTATATTTAGGAAGTTGATTTCTTCAAAGGTAGAATCGTTTTATTATTACCTAAAAACACAAAACCGTTAAGTCCATAATGAACTTAACGGTTTTAAAAGACGTCCCAGGAGAGATTCGAACTCCCGACCGACGGCTTAGAAGGCCGTTGCTCTATCCTGCTGAGCTACTGGGACATGGAGCGGGTGAAGAGAATCGAACTCTCGACCAGAGCTTGGAAGGCTCTTGTTTTACCACTAAACTACACCCGCATATTTTGTTTTTATTTTTACTTGATATCTTATCGACAAGGTTTATTATATTTGCACACAGGGATAAAGTCAATACTTTTTTTCAAAGAGGATAATTTTTCTTATCCTCTTTGAAAAGTTTTATGTGCAACAACTTTTCCATTTAATGTTTCAAATCGAATTTCAATGTTATTTTCATTTACTTCTAACAAAGTAAATGTTTTTTCTTTACGGGAACGCGGCAATACAATGCTTCCAGGATTGATAAATAAAATATCATCAATAAATTCCGCACCTAACATATGTGAATGTCCAAAGCATACTATATCCGCTTCCACTTCTTTCGCACGATACAGAAGTGTTTGCACAGTCATTTTAACATTATACCGATGACCATGTGTGACCAAAAAGCGCATTCCATCTACATCAATAATAATTTCTTCTTCAAAACCATTATAGAAATCGCAATTTCCTTTTACTACTTGGAATCCTTGCAAATCCTGGTGATCCGGTGTTAGTTCTGAATCACCACAATGAATCATAACATCTACATTTCCCTCATATGTTTCTTTTAATTGCTGTAATTCTTTCGTAGAACCGTGACTATCGCTTACAATTAAAGCTCTCATCGGTCTCTCTCCCTCACTCTTCTTCTAAAAACCACGCTGGAATTTTCTCCTCTAACTTACGAAGAGCACGCCCGCGGTGACTGATTTCATTTTTCTCATCTGAAGTTAGCTCGGCCATCGCTTTTTTATATTCTTCTACATAAAAGATTGGGTCATATCCGAAACCATTTTCACCACGAGGTTGATTTAAAATCTTTCCTTCACATGTACCATTTACAATAACCGGGTTCTTATTCTCTTCTGGAAAAGCAACCGCTAACGCGCAATAAAAACGCGCTGTACAGTTTTCCGCCGGAGTACCCTCTAATTCTGTTAAAACTTTATCAATATTCGCTTGATCATCTTTTGGTTCACCTGCATAACGAGCAGATCGGACGCCAGGTTTTCCATTTAACGCATCGATAATAAGTCCAGAATCATCTGCAATGACAATTGAATTTAACTGCTTACATAAACTATCCGCTTTCAAAATTGCATTTTCTTCAAATGTTTCACCAGTTTCTTCGACTTCTTCGATGTGAGGAAAGTCATGAAGAGATTTTACTTCTAAATCAAATCTCTCAAATAACTCGGCAAATTCACGTACTTTCCCCATGTTTTTCGTTGCTACAACAACTTGTTTCATTTGTCCACCTCTATTCTATGTAAGATACGATGTCGCCTAATGCTTCTTTTTGTTTTTCAACGAGTTGTAAAATCCCGTTTTCTGCTGCATCAAGTAATTCATTTAATTCCGCACGGCTAAATGTCGCTTCTTCTCCAGTTCCTTGTACTTCAACAAACTGACCTTTTCCTGTCATAATGACGTTCATATCAACATCAGCTTTAGAATCTTCGGCATAGTTTAAATCTAAGACTACACCCTGGCCTTCAACAATTCCTACAGATGTTGCAGCTAAATAGTCTTTTACTGGAATTTTAGATACTTTCTCTGCTTGTAATAACTTTTCAAATGCTAATACCATCGCAACATAAGCACCCGTAATAGACGCAGTTCTTGTTCCGCCATCTGCTTGAATTACATCACAGTCAATCCAAACTGTTCTTTCCCCAAGTGCTTCCAAATCAACAACCGCACGTAATGCTCGTCCAATTAAACGTTGAATTTCCATTGTGCGACCAGTTACTTTCCCTTTACTAGACTCACGAATTGTACGTTGTTCTGTTGCACGCGGAATCATCGCGTATTCCGCCGTTACCCATCCTTTTCCTTCGCCTCTCATAAATGGCGGTACACGTTCTTCAATCGTTGCCGAACAAATCACCTTCGTATCTCCAACTTCAATGAGTACAGATCCTTCTGGATGCTTTAAATAATTTGTATGAAGATGTATACGGCGTAGTTCTGCCGCTTGTCTACCATCTACTCGCATAAAATAACCCCCTAGTAACTGCTACCTGTTAGTATAGCCCATTTTCAAATTCTGATATGTATAACAATAAGAAGAGGAACTCAAAAAGAAATTCCCCTTTCTTATATAAGTATATCAAATTATTTATGATTAAAAACTACCTGTATTCACGTTTTGCGGACGATTAACAGGTTTTGTTAGTTTCTCACCTTTCTCAGTAACAAGATTTGCTTTTCCATTTACTTCGACAGAAACATTTTTTACATCCTGCTTTTCTGTCAAAGATAAAACGAGTGATTGCAGTACATAATTTGAAATCACGCTTTTCCCTTTATTAGCATATATATTTTCATTGAAATTCAATGTAACTTTTCCATCCTGCAATTTCGGTTCACTAACGAGCTTTACATCAGCATTAAAATCATTAAGTAAAGATGAACCCGATGGCCCTTTTACAAGCTCATTCACAACTGTTGCAATCTCATTTCCCTTTCCTTCTGCCACGCGGCGTGTTACCGGCACGTAATACTGTTTTTTATTATTTTGCGCCAAGAAATAAAGTGTAACTGACTTCGTATTCGTAACATCTGCCACTTGCTCATCATCAAAGTTAATACCATCAGCACGGCTCACACTTTCCCCAAGCGGTGTACCTCCGACAGGCATCTTTGCTAATTTTTCACCATTAATTTGAAATTTGACTTGCTTAATGTTCTTAAATTGCGTCAATGTCCATGCTACAGATTCAATAATTTGGCGCTCTTCTTCCTTTTTATAGCTTTTCATTTCTTTTGAGAAATCAACAACCGCCGTGCCATCTTTCTTCACATCAACTGACAAAGTTGTATTCGCTGGAAGAACAGCTCGAAATCCATTTGGAAGCAGATTTGTTACCGGCCCATCCTTCACAAGATATTCTAATGTTTGTTTCACAACTTCATTTTCTTTCGGAACAGGCATTGCTATTGTTTGCGGTACAACATATCCATTTTTATCAACAAGGTATAACTCTCTTTGTATCGTTTGTCCCTGCTTTTCTTTCTTTGCACTGTCTTTCTTCTCACCATCTGTATACGTGACTTTTTTCGGCGGATCAATTTGCTCTGTTTCTTTCTCCTGATTTAACAAACCGCAACCCGTTAGTAAAACAGCGCTTACCGTAACACAAACAAGCCATTTAAAAGTGGATTTAGGCATACCATTTCCCCCTAAAATCTAAGTTTGTACTATTATGTATACGATCTTTTTATCATTTTAGAACAAGCAATGACAACCTATCTTACAATTTATTAAATAAAAAAACCCCTGATTTCTCAGAAGGTTTTTTATGAATATACTATTAATTTGGTTACAAATTAATATGCTTTACATTTTCAATCGGTTGCCCAAACCATTTAGATGCAATTTCTTTAAATAAATCTATTTTCCCTGTTGTCAAGAAGAGATGATCGCTTTGTTCTTCCCCTTCATTTAACATCTTACTATGATACAAAATCGTACTCACTTCACGAGCTGTTTCATCTCCAGAACTAATTAGCTGCACCTTATCTCCCATTACCTGCTTAATAACCGGACCTAGAATTGGATAATGTGTGCACCCTAAAATCAGCGTATCGATTTCAGTAGCTTTCAGCGGTTGCAACGTTTCTCTCACAACCTCATAAGCCATCTCACTCTCAAAGTTTCCACTTTCTACAAGTTCAACAAACGGCGGACACGCTAAACTGTCTACCATAACACGGTTATTAATAGACTTCAGAGCCTCTTCATACGCCCCACTTTTTACCGTTCCAATTGTTCCAATGATACCAACATGGTACGTATTGGTCACTTTTAAAGCCGTACGCGAACCCGGGTGAATTACACCCACTACCGGGATTGGTAATTGCTTTTGCATCTCTTCTAACACAACCGCAGTTGCCGTATTACAAGCAATAACTAACATCTTAATATCCATGGCCAATAAATGCTCCGTCATTTCCCATGTGAATTGACGCACTTCCTCACGAGAACGCGGACCATACGGGCAACGTGCTGTATCTCCTAAATATATAATACGCTCTTTTGGTAGCTGGCGAATTAATTCTTTCGCTACTGTTAATCCTCCGACTCCCGAATCAATGACACCAATCGCTCTATTCAACATAATCACCCGTTTTCTTATTCATTACCTTATTTTTTTACATATCATTATATATCACATACCTTAGATCTGATAAAACTAAAGTAGCTTTTTAATAGATTTCTAATATGTACCTGTATAGACCAGGGACTTTTTTATTTTGCTCCTTTTCTTCACAATTTGCAAGACAGAAAAATAGCCGACCTTTTATAAAAAGTCGGCTTCACCTGTTATAATTCGAGTTCTCCCATACGAAGAAGCTCAACAACCGCTTGCGAACGTCCTTTAACCCCTAGCTTTTGCATTGCATTTGATATATGGTTGCGTACGGTCTTTTCGCTAATAAAAAGTTCACTTGCAATTTCTTTCGTTGTTTTATCTTGAACTAGTAATTCAAATACTTCTCTCTCTCTTTTTGTGAGTAACGGTTTAGATTGATATGCTTTTTCCTTCAACTGGTATAACCCTCCTTGCTTAAGCCAGAGCTGTACGTTTGTAAGTTGGGTGGGTGTTTATTTAGTCAAGATATTGTATGAACGAAATGTGCAGGTGGTGAATGAAAATGGGCTAATTTGCATATGTTATTTACATTCTGTATGTAATTCAATCACATGCTATAAAAAGTAGCTTCTATAAAAATCAAACAACATAAATGCGCTTACATATAACTATTCATTTCTTAATTAATTTGTCGCCACTTACTCAATAGAACAAGTATCCATTTATTCAAAAGATAAATGGATACTATGGTGATGACATGAAACTTATGTTAATCTCTATAATTTTGTCACTATCCACAATAGGGGTTGCCATTTCAATGGATATACTACAAGGTTTTAGTATTTTCCATATAATGAAATCAGTTTTAGAATTAAAATAAAGAATAATAACGGAAGATTGCATACTCCTATTCGTATTTTTTCTTCCTCTCCTCATTCCAAAAATTCTTCAGCTGAAAAAAATAAAACGACATAGGATTCCACTATGTTGTTTGGATTTTCTTCTTAATCCATTTGAAATATAATTGCCGTTCTCTCCCCAAATTACTTCACTCCATTTATTACCTCTTTCTTTTCAGAAAGATTCATCGAAAAGGCGCCAATACTACCTAATAGAGATGTATGTATTTATAGCAATCCGCTTTGTACGCAAAATTTTATGTATTGGTGGTGTCATTATGTTTTCGAATTTCAAACGATTTTTAATCGGTAGACCGCTTAAATCAACAGCGCTAGGAGAACAAAAATTAAATAAACTAAAAGCACTCGCAATCCTTTCTTCGGATGCACTTTCTTCTGTTGCTTACGGAACAGAACAAATTTTAATTGTTCTTGCTGCATTTGGAGCAATCGCCTTTTGGTATTCCATTCCAATCGCAGTTGGCGTTTTAATCTTATTAACAGCGCTCATTTTATCATACCGACAAATCATTTTTTCTTATCCGCACGGCGGAGGTGCTTATGTTGTTTCTAAAAAAAATTTAGGTACAAATGCTGGACTTATTGCAGGAGGATCGCTACTTGTTGATTATATCCTTACTGTAGCTGTAAGTGTTTCAGCTGGAACCGATGCTATTACATCAGCTTTTCCGACTTTGCACACATACACAGTTCCAATCGCAGTCATACTCGTTTTATTTATTACAATTTTGAACTTGCGGGGCGTAACGGAGTCAGCATCGATTCTAGCTTATCCTGTCTATCTCTTCGCTTTCGCACTTGTTGTTTTAATTATTGTTGGTGTATTTAAGATCACTTCCGGTCAAGCACCCGCTAATTTACATACGCCAATCGGAACTGTCGTGCCTGGCATCACACTCTTCTTATTATTAAAGGCATTTTCATCGGGCTGTTCCGCTTTAACAGGGGTAGAAGCAATTTCCAATGCGATTCCAAATTTCAAAGAACCTGCTGCGAAAAATGCAGCAAAAACATTAGTCATTATGGGAACAATTCTTGCTATTTTATTTACGGGTATCACATTTTTAGCCTATTGGTATGGAATTGCCCCAAAACATAATGAAACTGTCGTGTCCCAAATTGCTTCAAATATATTTGGAAGGAATTTTGTATACTACTTTATTCAAGGAACAACTGCGCTTATTTTAGTACTAGCTGCAAACACAGGTTTTTCAGCATTTCCATTATTAGCATTTAATTTAGCATCAGATAAATATATGCCGCGTATGTATTTAATGCGCGGAGATCGTTTAGGGTATTCAAATGGAATTATTACACTAGGCATCGGTTCCATCTTGCTAATTCTGGCCTTTCAGGGTAAAACCGAACAATTAATTCCGCTATATGCAGTAGGTGTTTTCATTCCTTTTACATTGTCACAAACAGGTATGATTATAAAATGGTTACGAGAAAAGCCACAAGGATGGCTACCTAAATTACTTACAAACTTATTAGGCGCTCTTATTTCATTAACTGTTCTTCTCATTTTCTTTATTACAAAATTTGCACAAGTATGGTCCATTCTTATCTTTCTACCTATCATTGTTTTCATCTTTCATCGTATCCACAATCACTATGTTGCAGTAGGTGAACAGTTGCGTGTCAATTTCAATAAAATTCCTGAAAAAGTAACTGGTAATGTCGTAATTGTTCCCGTCGCCGGCATTACAAAAGTAGTCGAACAATCCATCAATTACGCAGAAACCATTAGCGATCAAGTTATCGCTGTATATGTAGCTTTTGATAAAGAGAGTGAACTACGTATGCAGGAAAAATGGAAAGAATGGCAACCGAACATTCGTCTCGTTACATTTGTCTCATCTTACCGAAGCTTAATGCGACCTATCGCAAAATTAATTACGATTATTCAACATAAAGCACTAGAGAACAACCGTTTTGTTACTGTTTTAATTCCGCAGTTCATTACCAAAAAGAACTGGCATAACGTTTTACACAACCAATCGAGCGTATTACTACGTGTCTACCTTCTATATAAGAAAAACGTCATTGTCACGACTGTTCCTTATCGATTTCGAAAATAAGAACATTATGCACCTAAATAGAGGTTTGTTTTCCCCCTTTCTTTTAGGTGCATAACCATCAAAAATGCCTTACAAAAATGTAATCTCCCACCATAAAAATGTAATATAATTCGATAGTTTCCATATTCTTTTCCATGTAAGATAAAAGTATAAAGAATCATCATTACATAACAAACAACATGGTGATTAAAAAAGGAGAGGATTTTATAATGGAAAAAAAGTTACGTAGATCTGAAACTGATAAAATGTTATTTGGTGTATGCGGTGGTTTAGGAGAATATTTCGATATAAGCGCTAGTATGATTCGCATACTTTGGGTGATTGCGATTCTATGCTTCGGTACAGGTTTTTTAGCTTACCTTGTTTGTTTATTGCTTATGCCACGTTCTTACTAAAAGGCACCGGTGCCCAATTCGGTGCCTTTCTTTCATCTTGTCGCTTTTTGATGAAGCATACTTTCTTTTCGTGTTAACAAATACTTATTTGCTAAAATAAGGAACACACTAGAAGTCCATGTAAACGCTAAATCACGCAATCCTTGCCCGGTTTGTGCATGAAAATTTTCAGCCATCCCACTTTTATTTGCCATCATACAAAAACGAGAGGCAATATCCTTCGCAAACTCATTTTGATCAACTGCTTGTAAAGCCTCAGTCATAATAAATGTTGTCGGTGCCCAAATTGGTCCGCGCCAATATCCATCATCTCGATAATAGGGACTTCTTATACTCTCTGTAGCAAATCCATGTTTTGTCAAAAAGTGATTTTCTTTTTTCAATTCTGTAAGTAAGCTTTCAATAATTTCTTTAGGTAACCTTTTTCCTAAAATGAGGGGGATATATAACACGAGACTATCTGATACTTCATATGAATGATTCCCAGATTGCGGGGCAATAAAACGGTTTTCTCTCCAACAATGTTGAATCATACGATTAAGCGTTGTATTTGCTCGCTCTCCCCATTGCTTTGCCTCTTCCTCAAGCCCAAGTTTCTCCGCAACCTCCGCTAATACTTCCATTTGTAAAATAAGAAATGAGCTTAAGTCTGGACTCTCAATAGGAGCACCGCGGTGAAAAATCGTACTATTATCCCAACCACTATCATTCCCATGATTATATTGAGGAATCCCATCCCCATCATCATCTCGATATGTAAACCACCAATCTGTCCATTTGCATAACGGTTCATACACTTCTTGTAAATGCTCTTCTGTTATAAAATCTGCATGTTCCATCATCCATTTCAGCGTCCACCCATGAATAGGTGGTTTACAACAATTCCACAGCCCACTTTTATCGTTAATATAATCTGGTAATACACCACACGCATCTTGCTTATCGAAGAAAATCATAAATTGATCCCACGCCACTGTCGGTTGATGCATCGCTAATGCCATCGCATTAAAACAATGATCCCAGCTCCATATATTCGTCATCCAGTTTTTTGACATATACATCGCTTTTCGCGGCAAATACCCTTCCGCTTCTACCATACAAGACCATGTAATATAAGCCGCTAACTCTCTCCCTTTCAATAAGTCTTTCGGGACAGCCAATGTATGGCGTAACCAATTTACAAAATTCATCTCAGTAGCATCTACTGCCTCTGTGAATGTCTTCGTCTCCTTCGGCTTCTGTAATACTGTTTTATATTCTGTTAGTTCCACATCAATCCCTGATTTTTCATCTTGCGCACAAATATCAACAATAATATGTTTACAACGAAGCTCCTCAAACGGGGCATCCATATGCATAACCCCTTCTATAGCAGATAAATGAAATCTCATTTCTTTTGAAAAGCTATTAATTTCCCATCCACCTTGTTCGCTTGGAATACAGTAATCATACGAACTTGTAATCCCAATAAAACGTAGATGCAATCGATCCGAAGAAAAGCGAATTGTATCAGAATGAGAAAAACAAATCTTCACATCACCTTCTGCAGTCTGAAGTGTTAGTAAAGATGGCGACATCTTCGTTTCACATGGTATAACCTGTCCTTTCCGATTTAATACCTCTATTTTAAACACTTCACCAAAATCATCGTCACCACCGCGAATATTTCGAATCAGTAATCCGTTATCATAGTTTAAAGAAATCACTAAAAAAGAACCATACCGGCTAAATGGAACTTGTTGTAAATCAAACATTTATATCCCCCCTAGGAAAGAGCCCCATCAATAGAAGGGCCCTCTTGTAATTTATGATTCTTTTACAATCTCAAAAGCTCGTTTATGATCCCCATTAAAAGGGACAATGTACACCTCAAACCAGCACGGCTCTGGCTTCAATTGATACTCCGGAAGCTGAGCCGGTCCACAACTCGCGCTTCCTAAACCATTTTGCTTATAATCTAGATGAAATGTAACAAACTCTCTTTCTTGTAATTCATACAAATGCTCTGCTTTCTCTAAATCTTCTGTTGTATAAGGTAAGGCGCTAAAATTAAAATCTTGCCTACTATACGCAACAAACCCTACATGATATTGATCATATAGCGAAACCCACTTTACATCTGTTCGATTTCCCGTCTCTTGCGGAAAAACATACGGGAAGAATAAGTCTTTTACAGCCATTTCATATAAATCTACTTTGTTTGCTTCTTTACTATCCGCATATGATTCGCCTGGTCCACGTCCAAACCAACTTACATTTTGATATTGTTTTGGCAAACGCATCTCGAGCCCCATTCGCGGAAGTGTCTCTGGTAAAGTTCCACTTGGATTCAATCTTGTCTCTATTTTCATAGCCCCGCTTCTTTCAATTTCATACGTATAAGTAACGGCAATTCTCCAGTTCATAACAAGTGGAGCAATAGATCCTGTCACAACAACTTCAACATTTCCATTTTCAAGTTGCAGAGCTTCTATATTTTCTACATCATGCTTCACAAGGTGTACATATTGCTCTTTCCATTTTTTAACTGTATACATATCATTATCAATTGTTGCCCGCCAAATATTTAATTTCGGTCCTTCCTCCATAAGCAATTTTCCTTTAAAGGTCCAGTTTTTCATACGCCCTGTTACAGAGTGAAAAGAAACCGCGAAATTTTCACCAGTAACGCGAATTTCCTCCTTTGTTTCATGTAAAGTTAATGGTCCGTATAACTGCGAATCTTTTTTTCTTCTTACCTTTTGCAAAGCTGGAATACAAAATTGTTCCCAAGCTATTTCATGGCCTGCGACTCCCCAATTTGTATCTGCTCCTAGTACAGTCGACACGGTTACATAGCAATCCTCTTCTGTATGAAGGGCTATATCATCTATAAAAGGCAGCTGAATCTCACAACTCTCTTTCGGTAACAAAGGCGGGGCATCTATAGAATCACTCGCAATTACTTTTCCTTCTTTTTTTACAGTCCACTGCACACGATGCCCTCTTAACGAGCGAAAATCATATATATTTTGTATTGAAATCCTACCACTTCGAATGTCTATTTCTCCTACTTTAATAGGTTCAATTATTTTCTTGTATTGTAACAACGCTGGCGATGGCGTTCGATCTGGCAAGAGTAGTCCATCAATGCAAAAATTACTATTATGCGGAGTATCTCCAAAGTTACCTCCGTATGCAAAGTACTCTTCTCCACCTTCATTCACTTGACGTAATCCGTGATCAATCCATTCCCAAACAAAGCCACCTTGCAATCTTTTATGACTATAAATCGCTTCCCAATATTCTTTTAATCCACCTGGTCCATTTCCCATCGCATGGGCATACTCACATAAAATATGAGGTTTTTCCCAATTTTCTTCTTCTGCATAACCAATAATCTTTTCGACTGAAGAATACATTGTACTAAAAATATCAGTGACTTTCGTTTCTCGATCACCTTCATAATGAATAATTCTTGTTTGGTCCAATTCCCTACACTTATTCGCCATTGCAATAAAATTACAACCGAACCCGGATTCATTTCCGAGTGACCACATAATAATGGAGGAATGGTTGCGATCCCGAAGTACCATACGTTCCACACGATCTACATAAGCATTTTCCCATTCAGGATCATCACTTAATATGTTTGCATTACCAATTAACTCAAATCCATGGCATTCCAAATCAGCCTCATCAATTACATATAAACCATACTCATCACATAGATCATAAAAACGCGGATCATTCGGATAATGTGCCGTTCGTACCGCATTAATATTGTGCTGCTTCATAAGTATTACATCTTGCTTCATTGTTTCATATGTGACATACCTTCCTGTATCCGGATTGTGATCGTGACGATTCACCCCTTTAAATATAATGGGAATACCATTAACAAGCAGATTCCTATCCTTCATCTCAATCATACGGAAACCAATCTTCTGTGAAACCACTTCTACAACTTCACCATCTTCATTTCGAATCGTGAACAATACAATATACAAATACGGTTCTTCTGCAGACCATTTCTGTGGCTTTTTGACAAAAAACGAATGTGTATCCTCTATAACACTTGTCCCTTGTAAGTTCAGATACGATATATGTTGATCTAATACTTCCCCATGCTCATTACAAAATTTATACTCTAGTACATAATTTGTATTCAGTAATTGTTCATTGCAAATCTTTGTACTTAGTTGTAACACACCATTTTCATAATTTTCATCTAGTGTTGTACATAGCGTCATATCATAAATATGCACAGCAGGTTCATGCACAATGTACACATCACGAAAGATGCCACTTAACCACCACATATCTTGATCTTCTATATAAGATCCATCACACCATCTATACACACATACTGTCATCGTATTTTTTCCCATATGAACAAACGATGTAATATCAAACTCTGCCGTCAAACGACTTCCTTGGCTATATCCCACTTCTTCTCCATTTATCCATAAATGAAAGGCACTATCCACACCTTCAAATCGAATACGAATACATCCACCGTTCCAACTTTCCGGTATATAAAATTCATTTTTATAACAACCGACTTGATTTTCAAATGGAACATGGGGTGGCTGAAGCGGAAACGGATAATATAAATCGGTATAATGAGGCTTTCCGTATCCTTGCAATTGCCAATGCCCAGGTACATGAATCGTATCCCATTCACTACAATCAAATTCACTTAAGAAAAAATTTTCTGGAAGTTGCTTTGGGGATTCTAAGTACAAAAACTTCCACATTCCATTCAGCAATTTGTAATAAGAAGAGCTTTCACGCGTAAAAGATAGAGCCGCTTGTTCCGTTTGAAATGGAATAAAATGCGCCCTTCCCTCCATACGATTTCGCCCTGTTACTTGAACATTTCCTAAGTCCGCTAACATGTTACGTTCCATATCGATCCTCCTTTTTGCTTTCACTTTGTCTCACCATTTCTACACTCTATCATTTAAGACCTGTATGTCCCGACTCTTCCACAATATATCGCTGTGCAAAAAAGAAGAGCGCAAGAGGTACAATACTAATTAACAATGTCACCGCCATAATCCCTTCCATATCAACGCCAAACATACCTTTAAACTGCGCTAAGCCTAGCGTTAATGTATATTTGCTTTGATCATTTAGGAAAATAAGCGGTCCTAGATAATCGTTCCAACATCCTAAAATATTAAAAACAGCAACTAGAATTAAAATCGGTTTCATAATCGGTAAATAAATACGGTAGTAAACTTGAAATGCGTTCGCACCATCCATCCTTGCAGCCTCATCTAGCTCCTTCGGAACAGACATAATAAATTGTCTCATTAAAAAGATAAAAAACGCACCGCCAAACCAAGATGGAATAATTAAAGGTTTTAACGTATTAATCCAGCCTAGAGCATTAAATTCCATATAAAGCGGAATCATCGTTACTTCCCACGGAATCATCATCGTTGCTAGTACAATCATGAACAAAATATCCCGCCCTTTAAATTTAAAACGCGCAAAACCATACGCTACTAAAGAAGATGATATTAACTGCCCGATTGTAGAAAGCACTGTTACAACAATTGAATTCCATAAAAAAGTATTAAATGGTTGACTTGTCCACGCCTTTGCAAAATTACTAAATTTAAACTCAGATGGAATCCACTTTGGTGGATATAAATATAATTCTTCTGGTGATTTCACAGATGTTGTAATCATCCAAAAGAAGGGCAATAAAAATAAAATAGAAAAGCCTATTAATAGTGCGTACACTACAATTCGATATATGCGCTTCTTCGTTCTCACACCGTATCCTCCTTATTCATTTTCTACTTTGACTTCATCTCATTTTCGTAATAAACCCACGCTGCTGATGATTTAAAAACAAGTAATGTTAACCCTAAAATGATTAAAAACATAAACCAAGCATTCGCTGATGAATAGCCCATTTTAAAATACTTAAATGCATTTTCATATACATACATCGCGTAAAAATAGGTGGACTTTAATGGACCTCCGCCGGTTAATACAAGCGCTAATGTTAATTGTTGAAACGCACCGATAATTGTTGTAATTAAATTAAATAAAATTGTCGGCGTTAACATCGGCAATGTAATTTTGAAAAATTGCTGCACTTTTCCAGCTCCATCAATGGAAGCAGCCTCATACAAGTTTTGCGGAATATTTTTTAATCCAGCTAAAAAGATGAGCATAAGCGTGCCTTGTCCCCATAAACTAGCAATTACCATCGCAATGAGTGACCAGTTCGGATCACTTAACCAATTTGGTCCTTTTATACCCACAAGCGATAGAAAATAATTCAAAATACCATACTCTCCGTTATATACCCATGCCCAAATCATCGCTAAAGCCACACCAGAAATAACGCTTGGCAAATAGAAAAATGTTCGAAAAAACGCATGTCCTTTTACCTTTTGATTCAGCAAAATCGCTAAAAATAGAGCAATGATTAAATTAAATGGAACAAATAATGCTGCAAATTTCACTGTAATCCATAGCGAATCCCAAAACATCGGATCATTTAGAAACATATCTTGATAGTTTTTTAATCCAATAAATTGAACTTCTCCAATAAGCGGCCAGTCAAAAAAACTAATAAACAGTGAAAATAAAAGAGGACCAAGGGTAAAGGCTATAAAGCCAAATACCCACGGAAATATAAATGCGTAAGGAACGAGTTTCTCCCATTTCATTTTCTTTTTTCTAACAGCTATATTCGTTTCACTCTCTATAGATACTCCATATTTCACCATCCACACCTCTTTGCTTTTACAATTATTTATCCATATACTTCTCTGAATCTTGAACCGCTTTATTTAATAATTTCTCTGGATCTTGTCCAAGCATAATTGCATTAATTGCCGCTGATAAATTCCGGTTTACTTCATCCCATTTTGGATTAAGTAAAAATGCTGGTGTATTTGTTGAACGTTCTAGCATTGTGTAGAACGGTTTAATATTCGTCTCTTCTTCTTTCTTCAATTCTTTTACAACACTAATTCGAACCGGTAAATCAGAAGTTCGCATTTTAATCGCTTCTGGTGAAGAATAAAACTTAACAAACTCCCAAGCTAACTCTTTATGTTTTGCATCTTTTGCAATCGAAACAGCTGATGTAGCAACAAGCCCCTTCACAGGTTTTCCTTTAAATGTAGGAGGTTCTACTGTACCAAAATCAATTTTTGCCTCTTTAAACCCTTCTAATGGCCAGATTCCGCTCTCCCACATTGCTAACTTCCCAGCTTTAAAAATATCGTCACCGCTCTGTTGGTTTTTTCCACCTACTAATACAGCCGTTTTATCCTTTAGCATACTTTGGAAAGATTTCATAACTTCAATTGTTTCTGTACTGTTCATATGTCCTTTTATTTGTTTTCCATCTTCACTTACAAAACTACTACCGTTACTCCAAATAAACCCTTGTAAATCATACGTATCTGGCTCAGGTCTTAAAGCAAATCCATATTGTTTATTGCTTGCATCTGTTAACTTTTTCGCAGTGTCTACAAACTCATCCCAAGTCCAACCATCTTTCGGATATGGAATATTCGCTTTATCAAATAACTTTTTATTGTAATATATAACCCGTGTTGTAAATCCTGCTGGCATACCATATAATTTCCCGTCAATACTAGAGTAGTTAAATAGCCCTTGATAAAAATCATCTAATTTCATATCCGGATCTTTCTTTGCAAGTTCATCTAAAGGTTCAAGAGATTTATAATAAGCTGGGAAATTCCACATATACATAACATCTGGTGGATTTTTCGCTCCGAAAGATGCTGCAAGCTTTTGATCAAAGCCATCGCCATAAGCCTCCACCTGTACTTTGACTCCCGGATTCTTCTCTTCAAATTTCTTTGCAATTTGCTGCTGAATCTTTAAATTTTTTCCAGCATCCCAAGTTGCAAATCGTAATACTGTTCCATCACTCGATGTTTGTTTCTTTTCATCATCCTTTGATGATTTTTTACTTGTGGTCTCATTTGAGCTACAACCAGCTAAAAATACTATAAGTACGAGCATAAAACTAAGACATACATGTACCATTTTTTTCACTACTTACACTCCCCTTCTCCAAAAAAGTTTTAATTTCCGATTTTTCAGAACAAATAATTTAACCGCTTTCATTTTACCTTTTATGAAAGCGGTTAAAAACATCGATTTGTTCGATTTTTGTTATCAAATTGTTCGTTCAACAAAAGTATGGTGTCAATTTGTTTTATATAAAGTTTCACATTGTTTGTCTCGATATTCTGATGGTGTTGTTCCTGTACACTTTTTAAACCATTTACTAAAATATTTACTATTTGAAATGCCGATATGCTCCGCTACCTCTTGAATCGTAAGTGAGGTTGTTTGAAGCATTTGCATGGCAAGTTCAAGTTTTCTTCGTTCTGTAAAAGAATGAAAACTTTCACCTATTATCTTTTTAAAAAGCATACTAAAATGACTTCTGCTTAGCCCTACCATCTCCGCCACTTCTGAAACAACAATTGGCTCTGATAAATGATTCATTGTATACAAAATAGCCTCTTTAATTGTTTTTGGCCAATTGTTAATCGTTACTTTATACTTAATCTCAAGTTCTGCAAATTGCTTCATCGATTTAACTGAATCCATCCATTGCCCAGTGCTGAACAGCTCCCCCGACGTAATCCAATATAGCTCTTCATATTTACTCTTTACATCCATAAACATTTGTTCCATCATTCCCTTATATTTTTCATTAAGAAATAAGAAACATTGATCCTTTCCACATAATATCTTCACATGTGGATTTGATAACTTTTGATCCAGCTCTTGTAATATGAAATGTAATCTCGATTCTGATCTTATAAAACAGGCATAATACCCATCGTTCATCCATTTCCATTCATTATGAAATAAATCCACAAGTATCTCTTGGAACTGATTTTGAAAACCACATAACCATTGAAAAAAATCTTCATAAAAGAGAGATTTTTGCTGTTCAATCACTTCTTCTTCCCTATGGACTGTTAAATCTTTTTGAAATTCTCGTAAATATTGATCCAGCTCCTCGTCATGAAACGATGTTTTCAATAAATAACCTGAAACCCCTAATTTAATCCCTTCCTGTGCATATTCAAAATCACGATGACAACTTAATAATAATACCTTTGTTTTCGGCGCATGTTGTTTAATCTTTTTCACAAATTCAATTCCATTTATAACAGGCATGACAATATCTGTAATCACCACTTCTGGCTCATGTTGTACAAACTCCTCCCATCCTCTCTCACCATTTGGTACATCCGCTACTACTTCCATATTATATGCTGACCAATCTATCGCCACTTTCAAGCCCCTTCGAACAATCGTCTCGTCATCCGCAATAAGCACTTTAATGCGTTTCATTTCTGTATCCCTCCCTTTGGCCAAAGAATCTGAACTATAGTCCCCTTCTTTTCTTCTGATTGAATCGTTAATCCGTACTCTATCCCAAAATGCAATTTGAATTTTTGATCGATATTATATAATCCAAGCCCCCCTTTTTGTTCTACAGATGGCTCTTGTAATAAATCCGGTTTTCGCCTATCAGAAATACCACGACCATCATCGGTAATATGTATACATAAGTCACCATTCTCCTTTTCAAATGCCGATAATGTAATAGCTCCTTGTCCATCATCGAAAGCATGAAAAAATATGTTTTCAAATATAGGTTGTAGCGACATTCTTGGAATCTGTTCCCCTTTTATAGAAGATGAGACATCTTGCGTATAAGAGAAATAATTTCCAAATCGAATTTCCTGTACCTTTAAATAATGTTCTATAATAGTCAGTTCATTGTGGAGTGTGACAAGTTCGTTCGCAAAGTTTAAATTTCCTTCTAGCACAGCAACAAGATGATAAATCATTTCACTTATATCATTTGCCCCCTGAAGCTTTGCTTTCCATTGAATCGAATTTAATGTATTAAATAGCAAGTGCGGATTAATTTGATAATGAATTGCCTTAAGCTCAGCTTCTTTTTTCAACTTTTCCTTCTCATATATTTCTTCTACTAACGATTTAATTTTGACAACCATTTTATTAAAATTCACAGTTAAATTCCCTACTTCATCTTGTGAATTTACTGGTATATTTGTATAAAAATCTCCTTTACTTACTTGAGATATTGCATAATCCAAATTCGTGACATTTTCCGTTAGCTTAGCTGAAATTAAAAATGCCAACATAAAAGCTAGGCATAGCGATACAATAATTCCAATTAATGTAACAAACAAAATAATTGTAGAGGATTGATAAAATTCTTTTTCTGGAATAATAATTTCTAGACTCCATTTATTTGATGGAATTGGCTTTTCCCAAATGATATCAGCCTTGTTTTTTTTATAATCTTCATCCGTTGTGTAAATCACCTGTTTTTTTTCATCACGAATGGTAATCAGTGCATGCAAATCTGTTTCTAATGAATCAATAAACTTAAATAAATCCGTCGCATCTGTTTCCACTAATATCCGGCTATCTTTCAAACTACCTGTTTGGATTGGAACAAGTAATCCAATTACTTTGTTTTTATCAGCTATTGAGTAATGATTCGAAACATAAATCCCATTCCAATACCCTTGTGATAAATCCCCTTGTCCTTCCCAAAATTTTTCTTGTTTTAGTTTCTGCACATCTAAATACCGATCTCCATAGTAATAACCACTAGGTGTAATCAAAAAGATTCCCTTTGTTTGTGCTGTTTTATGCGCTTCTAAAAACCTTTCAAAATTCTTCTCAATAATAAATTCCGAATACGATTTTGGTGCTTCTTTTTTTAAAACAATTAACGTCGGATCTGATAAATATTCTTGAATATCACTAGCAATTAAATGCATATGGCTTAATGTTAATTCAATTTGAGCTTGAAGCTGCGATATAGCAAACTTTCCATAATCCCCAAACTGTGCATTTACAAGATTGGATGACTTTTCATATGACATCCAGCTAAACAACATGAGCGGAATAAGTGCAACAACTAAAAAACACGTTAATAACTTCAAACGAAGGCTTGTTCGAATTTGTTGCAGCAATCCCCATAGTCTAAATTTTGTCATGAGCCTCTTCCCTTATACTAAATTATTTATCTATCTTTTCAGAATATTCCAACTTAACTATATTTTATCAAAAATAACATTAAAATCTATAAAAAAGGAGCGCTTTATTGCAAGCACCCCTTTTTATAATCGAAAAATAATGGAGGTTGTAGATTGAATTTTGAATCGGTCTGTTCCGGTGGCTAAACAAAGAAAAACAGTATAACAAATGTAAACATCGCATAAATAAAACACATGATTATTCTTTAAGTATCGTATTGTTTATTTGATTAAAATTGTATAATTCTTCCGTATTTTATTTATCAGAATAATATTATATTTTCCATTTATACTTAAATCCACCTAATTTTATGTTATAATACGATTCATGTGTATGCGAGGAGGAAAATTATGTTAAAAAAAGGGATTGCTGAATTTATTGGTACATTTGTACTTGTATTATTCGGAACCGGAACAGCTGTTTTAGGCGGCGGAATTGAAGGAATTGGAACTTTAGGAATTGCAATGGCTTTCGGGTTGTCAATTGTTGCTATGGCATATAGCATTGGAACAATTTCTGGATGTCATGTAAACCCAGCAGTATCAATTGCCATGTTTGTAAACAAACGAATGAGCGCTATGGAACTTGCTTGTTACTTATTAGCTCAAATTTTAGGTGGTTTACTAGGAACTGCAACGTTAGTGACTATTTTAAAATCTTCTAATATGTCTTTAGATAACTTAGGACAAAATAGCTTTGGAAATCTTGGCTTGTCAGGTTCTTTCTTAGTTGAATTTATATTAACATTCGTCTTTATTTTAGTAATTATTGCAGTAACAGGTAAAAAGGGTAATGCACAATTAGCTGGATTAGTAATTGGTTTTACACTAGTATTGGTTCACTTATTAGGTATTCCATTAACAGGAACTTCTGTTAACCCAGCACGTAGCCTAGCACCAGCTTTATTTGCTGGCGGAGAAGCTGTATCTCAATTATGGGTATTTATTGTTGCTCCAATTGTTGGTGGTATCGTTGCTGCCATTGTAGGGAAATTTGTACTAAATACTGAAAAATAGAATTTTCGTTCTTTCTGAAAGTAAAGAAGCGAGCCCGCTTATATTGGGCTCGCTTTTTTATTTCTGAATTTTTGATTGTAAATTTGTAACAAGCTGCTGAACTGTTACATTCGCAAGCACATTTTCCATTGCTTCTTGCGCTTGCATTAATATAATCTCTAGTACGGATTGAATATTAGCTCCTACTGGACATTCTATGTTGGGATTCTCATGGAAAGAAAATAGATGTCCTTCTTCTACTACTTCCACTGCTTTATATACATCAAGTAATGTAATTTCATCTAAATCACGAGCAAGTGACATTCCACCTTTTCCAGCTTGTACATCAACAAGGCCCGCTCTCTTCAACATTCCCGTAATGCGGCGAATCACAACTGGATTTGTATTCACACTACCAGCAATCCATTCAGAGGTACAGCGAGAGTTTCGATCTATCGCAAGTAACGTTAACATATGAACACCTACTGTAAAACGGCTACTAATTCCCATCTGCACGCCCCTCCTTTACGTTCATTCTGTCAAAAGACGCTACATACTATTATATACTATTTCTTGTTTACGCATAAAGAAAAAGCATGATTCCCTTAGAAAATCATGCTTTTATGTTTATTGACGCTTAATAAATTTAGCTAAATCTTTGAATTTCACTTTATCAGAGTAATTCATAACACCATTGACGAAAATACGACTTGCAATCCAATTGATGATTAAAATCGTTACCACTAAAATTACTAATGTAACGCTAATCTCTACAGCGCCTGCTTCACCAGCAACAACACGTGAGAATGTAACCATTGGTGTAAAGAATGGAACATAGGAACTAATTACAACCAGTGTACTATTTGGATCAAATAGTGACTTCATACTAATGAAGAATGCCCCCATACCTAAAAATGTAATCGGCAATGCCACTGATTGTAAATCTTCTAACTTAGATACAACTGCTCCAGCCGCTGCATATAACATCGCATATAGTAAATATCCTGTAATAAAGTAGATAATAAACATACTGATAACTAATGTATCTAAAGTTGAAAAATCTAAAGACAGTCCAAATATTGAAGCATTATTTAAATCAATCCATCCTAATAAATACGGGATGATAAACCCACAAGCAAGTACAGCAATTTGTAATAAAGCTGTAGCTACAACCGCTAAAATTTTCGCATACATCATCGTAAGCGGTTTTACTTTTGGAAGCATAAGTTCCATAACACGTGATGCTTTTTCAGATGCAATTGTTATCCCAATCGCATTTCCAAACGAAATAATAAACATATACAACGCAAACGAAAATGCATAGCCAATACCAAAGGAGGATGCTCGATCTTTTATTGCCTCTTGCTTCATAGGAATCGCCATCTGTAATTGTCTTGCTACTTCTGGAGATATATTATTCTTTTCAATCATTACCGCCGTGTATTGTTCCTTTAAATAACTTGCCATCAATGTAGCTGTTGAATCGCCGGGAAAGCCACTATACAAATAAGTAACTTCTGGAATGCCATTCTTTTCTTTAATATGGAATAGACCATCTAAGTCCCCTTCTTCCACCTGCTTACGTAGTGCATTAAATTCATCTTTCTGTGCCACAGTTACTTTAGCTGATGGAAGTAATTTATTCATATCACTTTCTTGCACTTTATAAGTGGTACTTTCTGTTACCACTGCAATTTTATCTTTCCCTTTATCCTTATCAGAAGTAAAGTGAGTAAAAGCTACTAAACCAAATACAACTAAAAATAAAATCGCACTCGTAATCAATGATTTTTTAGATAGAAATGATTCCCTGAAATAAAATGAAAATACATGAGAAAATTTACGCATTGTTATTTCGCCCTTTCCACAAATATTTCGTTTAGCGTTGGCTCTAACATTTTAAATTGTCTTAAGCTTATACCTTGTTCCTGTAATTTTTTTAAAATCGTTAAGGCTTCTGCATCATCATGAACTTTCATATAAAGTAGTCCTTGTTGTTTTTCATACGAAATATGTAAGGCTTGTAATGCTCGTTCATTTTCTACCGCATCTTCAATTGTTAAATTGCGAAAACCGTATTCTTGCTTAATGTCGCTTAGTTTTCCTTTTACAACTGCTTCTCCTTTTTTCAAAATGCATACATGCTGGCAAAACGTCTCCACTTGTTCCATTCGATGACTTGATAAAATAATTGTTTTCCCGCTTTGTACTTGTTCTTCAATAATATTTGCTAACATACCAGCATTCACCGGATCTAGCCCACTAAATGGCTCATCTAAAATCAGAAGCTCTGGGTCATGAATAAGCGCCGCAATTAATTGGATTTTTTGCTGATTTCCCTTTGAAAGCTCCCCTGCTGTTTTATATTTATATTCCGGGATTGCTAGTTTTTCTAACCATTGATCAATCGCACGGTCCACTTCTTTCTTCGTCATTCCTTCTAATCTTCCAAAATAGCGAAGTTGATCTATAACTCTACTTTTTGTATATAGTCCTCTTTCTTCTGGAAGATATCCAATCGTTACATCACTTTCAGAAATCATTTTTCCCTCCCATGTAATCGACCCTTCATTAGGAGTTAATAAACCGAGGAGCATTTTAATTGTTGTTGTTTTTCCTGCACCATTCCGGCCAAGTAGCCCTAACACTTCACCTTTTGGTAATGAAATTTGTAATTGATTGACCGCTTTTGATTCACCAAATATTTTCGTTAAGTTTTGTATTTGTAAACTCAAAGTATACATCCTCCCCTTCTCTATTATCCTTACTCTCTTCTAAACATTATGATTATTCAGAGTGAAATATAGTAACACAGATAATTTTACTTCTCGTATATGATACTCCCTGTCCTACCCACCATTTGTTTTATTTAGTTAAAATTGTAAATCAAAAAACATTTCTTACTTATTATATCGAAATAGGGCATACTGCCATATACCCAAAGGGCAATATGCAAAAATGCATAAAAAAACCTATAAATAACATTATATTTTAATATATAATATTAAATGATTTATTTACATCAAGGAGGATACATATGAAGATGAAAAGAGGCATTACCACATTATTATCTGTAGCCATTCTATCTACATCGCTTGTAGCATGTTCAGGAACAGCTGAGAAAACTGTGGCCAAAGAAGAAAACGTAAAATTAACAGACCAGCAGCTAATGGCTGATTTATGGTTCCAAACAGCCGGTGAGACGAAAGCATTGTATTATCAAGGCTATAACATTGGACAATTAAAGCTTGATGCGGCTCTTGCAAAAGGCACAAGCAAAAAGCCAGCAATTGTACTAGATTTAGATGAAACTGTTTTAGATAACAGCCCTCACCAAGCAATGACTGTGAAAGAAGGAAAAGGCTATCCTTATAAATGGGATGAGTGGATTACTAAAGCGGAAGCAGAAGCTCTTCCCGGCGCAATTGATTTCTTAAAATATGCAGAGTCTAAAGGTGTAGACATTTATTACATTTCAAACCGTAAGACAAATCAATTAGATGCAACAATTAAAAACCTTGAGCGCGTTGGTGCTCCACAAGCAACAAAAGAACATATTTTACTACAAGATCCGAAAGAAAAAGGGAAAGAAAAACGTCGTGAACTTGTTTCACAATCGCACGATATCGTTCTATTCTTCGGTGATAACTTATCTGACTTCACTGGATTTGATGGAAAATCTGTAAAAGATCGCAATCAAACAGTTGAAGAAACAAAAGCACAATTTGGCGAAAAATTTATCATTTTCCCTAATCCAATGTATGGTGATTGGGAAGGTGCTCTATATGATTATAACTTCAAAAAATCTGATGCAGAAAAAGATAAAATTCGTCGCGATAACTTAAAATCATTTGAAGTAAAATGAACCTTCCATCAATAGGGTTCTACTGCCCGCGAATAGCGGGATAAAAGGGTGGCTTATGCCATCCTTTTATTTTATTCCTTTCTTAACTTCTATTTTAAATTTATATTCATTTTGTTTTCACTTGACCTGATACTAAAAAGGTCACTGATTGCTTCTATCCATGTTCGAACGCCCCTCTTTATTCCAAAAAAAGGAACAGGATTATCTTTTCCATTTGTATGTATATAAATATAATTCAACAAAACCACACATTATTTGACAAATTCTTTGCAATTCTATTACTTTACGACTCTTATATTTCTTTTTATAGAAATTAGACTTATAATTAACATGCGAAACAAATTATAAGAAAGGACTGAAATTACACAGCGTTATGAAGAAAGTAATTGTTATTTCTGCCACTACGATTGTAATCGGTATCACATCCTTCGCTTATTTCAGCTCAAAATCTCCACTACAAAATGATGCGAAAGCTGTCGAAACACAAAAACATATTGAACACCCAAAAGAAGAGATTCCAGTATTTCCAAAAGCAACTCATACTGCTAAAAAAATAGATGAGGATTTTTCTCTTGTTACAAATCCAGATTCACCACTCGTTTTAGTAAATAAACACCGCAAATTACCAGATGGTTATACGCCAGATGATCTCACAAAACCGGATGTTTCATTTGCATATCCAAAAGACAAAGAAAAAACATTGCTTCGTAAAGATGCTGCGGCAGCTCTGGAAAAAATGTTCCATGCAGCAAAGCAACAAGGACTAGAGCTTACTGCTGTATCAGGTTATCGTTCTTATAAGCGCCAACAGTCATTACATAATATGTACATAAAACGTCAGGGAAAAGCTGAGGCAGACTCAGTTAGCGCAGTTCCTGGAACAAGCGAACATCAAACAGGACTTGCAATGGACATTAGTTCTAAGTCTGCAAGTTATCAATTAGAACCTATTTTCGGTGAAACTGAGGAAGGAAAATGGGTGGCAGCACATGCCCATGAATTTGGCTTCGTCATTCGCTATTTAGAAGATAAAACAGATATAACGGAATATTCATATGAACCGTGGCATCTTCGCTATGTAGGGAAGCCATATGCTACTTACTTACATAAACATCACCTAACATTAGAAGAGGCCATGGGTGCAAAAAAATAAGAGATTTTCCTCTTATCAAGACGTAAAAAATAAAGTAGAAAACATATTGACCAAATATAATATGTTTTCTACTTTTATTTCTTTTCATACATCCTCCGCCAGCATTATTATTTTTATATGTGTCTACTCAATTCACATCTCACTTTATTGTAGTAACTTTTGTTTCCATTCTTGGGGCCAAGGCATCCCTTTTCCCGTTTTCTTTGAGGCTTGCACCATTGCCCCGCGCCCTACCAAACAAACTTCTCCCGCTTCATTTTTTACCATATAGTGTAAATCTAACGAAGAATTCCCAACTGTTTCAGCTTTTATATATACCTTTAAATGTTCATCGAAGAAAATTTGTTTCAAGAAATTACATTGTAAGTCAGCGACAACAATCATTGTTTCTGATGCTTCATGTGTCCATTCTTGCATAAAACCAAGCTCTTTAAAAAACTCGATACGTGCTTCTTCAAAATATGTAAAAGCAACGCCATTATTCATATGTCCAAACATATCTGTTTCACAAAAACGAACTTTAGTAGGAATATAAAATGAAAAATCCTGTTCCCATTTCTCAAAACCTTCAATGTAAGAAATCTTCTTCATGCCTTTCTCTCCTTTTTCTTTTATTCTAATAAGTAACACAACACATTTCAGAATAAACAAAAAATTAAAACGATACAAATTCATATATATTCGTTTTGATCTTCCAACATATCAGTCGCTGCTATAAATAACAAAAAAAGCCATCATCCATTTTTCAATCCAAATCGCTTCTATGCATGATTGGGTCCTCTCTCTCCTAAAAGAAAGGTCTAATATTTGTTTTCAATTTATACTTTATATAAATATTGCCTCTTCGATTCGAAGAGGCAATATTTATTAATAGTTATTGTCGCTACCAAAGAAGTCTTTAAACGACTGAATTGTTGTATCACGGTTTAATGCTGCAATTGAAGTTGTTAATGGAATACCTTTCGGACATGATTGCACACAGTTTTGTGAGTTACCACAGTTCGCAAGGCCGCCATCACCCATAATTGCACGTAAGCGTTCTGCTTTATGCATTTCACCAGTTGGATGTGAATTGAACAAGCGAGCTTGTGAAAGCGGTGCTGGTCCGATAAAGTCAGATTTACTGTTTACGTTCGGACATGATTCTAAGCAAACACCACATGTCATACATTTTGAAAGTTCATATGCCCATTGACGCTTTTTCTCTGGCATTCTTGGTCCTGGTCCTAAGTCATACGTACCATCAATTGGAACCCAAGCTTTCACACGTTTTAAAGCATCAAACATACGGCTACGATCAACTTGTAAATCACGCACTACCGGGAATGTCTTCATCGGTTTGATACGAACTGGTTGTTCTAATTTATCGATAAGCGCTGTACATGATTGACGCGGTTTACCGTTAATTACCATAGAACAAGCACCACATACTTCTTCTAAACAGTTCATATCCCACGCAACAGGAGTTGTATGGTTTCCTTTTGAATCGACAGGATTACGGCGAATTTCCATAAGAGCCGAAATAATATTCATATTTGGACGATATGGAATTTCAAACTCCTGATCAAACGGTTGCGCATCTGGTCCATCTTGCCGTGTAATGATGAGGCGGATTTTTTTCTCAGACATGTTGTTTATCCCCCTTCTCTTCACCCTTAGCAGCTACATCATGTTTGGAAGAATAGTCACGCTTACGTGGTTTGATTAATGAAACATCAACGTCTTCGTAATGGAATGCTGGTGCATTTCCTTCTCCTTCAAACTTCGCCATTGTCGTTTTTAAGAAGTTCGCATCATCACGATTTGGGAATTCTGGTTTATAATGTGCACCGCGGCTTTCATTACGGTTATATGCACCAATTGTAATAACACGAGCTAATTCAAACATGTTTGCCAGTTGGCGTGTAAACGAAGCACCTTGGTTACTCCATTTTGCTGTATCATTAATGTTAATGCGCTTATAACGCTCCATTAACTCTACGATTTTCGCATCTGTTTCTAATAGCTTTTTATTTTCACGAACTACTGTTACGTTATCTGTCATCCATTCTCCAAGCTCTTTATGCAGAACATATGCATTTTCATTACCATCTAACGCTAAAATATTGTTAAATTTCTCTGTTTCGATTAGCTCATTTTGCTCATAAGTAGCTGATGAAACAGCATCAGATGACTTTGAAAGACCTTTCATATATTCAATCGCGTTTGGTCCTGCTACCATACCGCCATAAATCGCTGATAATAATGAGTTTGCACCTAATCGGTTACCACCGTGCATAGAGTAATCACACTCACCTGCTGCAAATAAACCTGGAATACTTGTCATTTGCTTATAATCAACCCATAGTCCGCCCATTGAATAATGAACAGCTGGGAAGATTTTCATCGGTAGTTTACGAGGATCATCACCTGTGAACTTTTCATAGATTTCAATAATTCCACCAAGTTTAATATCTAGTTCTTTCGGATCTTTATGAGAAAGATCTAGATATACCATGTTTTCACCATTAATACCTAGTTTTTGCTCAACACACACGTCAAAAATTTCACGCGTTGCGATATCACGAGGCACAAGATTTCCGTATGCAGGGTATTTCTCTTCTAAGAAGTACCAAGGCTTACCGTCTTTATACGTCCAAACGCGTCCACCTTCACCGCGTGCAGATTCGCTCATTAGACGTAACTTATCGTCCCCAGGAATTGCTGTTGGGTGAATTTGAATGAACTCACCATTCGCATAATATGCACCTTGTTGATATACAGCAGATGCTGCTGTACCTGTGTTGATAATAGAGTTTGTTGATTTTCCAAAGATGATACCAGGGCCCCCTGTTGCCATAATCACAGCATCAGCTCGGAAACTTTTAATTTCCATAGTTTGTAAGTCTTGTGCAACGATTCCGCGGCATACACCTTCATCATCGATAACAGCTCGTAAGAAATCCCAACCCTCATATTTTGTTACAAGTCCTGCTACTTCATGACGACGTACTTGCTCATCTAATGCGTACAATAATTGTTGACCAGTTGTTGCACCGGCGAATGCTGTACGGTGATGTTGTGTTCCTCCAAAGCGGCGGAAATCAAGAAGTCCTTCTTCTGTGCGGTTAAACATAACACCCATACGGTCCATTAAATGAATAATACCAGGTGCTGCTTCACACATTGCTTTAACTGGTGGTTGGTTCGCTAGGAAGTCACCACCATAAATTGTATCGTCAAAGTGGATCCACGGGGAATCCCCTTCACCTTTTGTATTTACGGCACCGTTAATACCACCTTGTGCACATACAGAATGCGAACGTTTTACTGGTACTAAAGAGAACAGTTCCACGTTTACTCCTGCTTCTGCTGCCTTAATCGTTGCCATTAAGCCGGCTAATCCACCACCGACTACTATAAGTTTCCCTTTCATGCTCTCCCACTCCTTACTGATTTGCTAGCTGTGGATCGATGAACGCTAATAATGCACTCACACCTACATAAGATAAACCTAAGAAAATAGCTAATGTTACATAAGTAGAGATACGTTGTGAACGTGGCGATACTGTAATTCCCCAGCTAATGCAGAATGTCCATAGTCCATTTGCAAAGTGGAAAATTGTTGATACAACACCAACTAAATAGAAGCCAAACATAGCTGGATTGCCTAAAATATCTGCCATCATATCATAATTTACCTGTTCTCCTAATGCTGCTTGAATACGAGTTTGCCAAACGTGCCAAGCTATGAAAATCAGCGTGATGATACCTGAAATTCGTTGGAAAACGAACATCCAGTTACGGAAATAACTATAAGATGTCGCATTGTTCTTAGCTGTAAATGCAATATATAATCCATATATAGCATGGTACAGTATCGGTAAAAAGATGACAAAAATTTCTAGCGCATACCGGAATGGAAGGAGCTCCATAAAATGAGCAGCTTTGTTAAAAGCCTCTGCTCCTCTTGTTGCAAAATTGTTTACTACTAAATGTTGCGTCAAAAAGACACCAACCGGGATGACTCCCATTAATGAGTGCCACTTGCGAAACGTATACTCGCGGCCTTTCATGTCCCCATTACCCCCCTTGAATGTTTAACTGCTGCTTTCAGATTAGTTTATAACAATAATGTTTTTTCACTATTGCTATAAGAAAAACTGAAAAAATTATTCGAAATATTTCAGCATAATTTGATACCAAATTCATTTTACTCCTATTTTTGTCGAAGCGTCAAGAAAACGTATACATAATTTGTACATAATTTGCATATAATTTGCCGATTCTTTTTTTCTTCCTATATATTCAGATTTTCTCAAAGAAAGTTCTGTTTTTATAAATGGGAAATGTTATATAATAATTTCTATAGAAAGAGGGGAATATTGTGAGCAAAAATACAATTGATATAGCATCTTTAGAAGATGTTTCATTGAACGCCTTCGCTTATGAACTGCTGCGTGAAGAAGTACTACCTGACTTAATTGGAAAAGAATTAGATGACATTTTATACTGGGCTGGTAGAAACCTAGCACGAAAATATCCGCTAGAGACAATTGAAGAAGTCATTCACTTTTTTGAAAAAGCTGGCTGGGGCCGTTTGAACATTATCGAGCATAAACGTCGCGAAATGCATTTTCAACTAACAAGCCCGCTCATTGCAGAGCGTCAAAAGCAAAGTAGACATTCTTCCTACCAATTAGAAACTGGATTTGTTGCAGAACAAATTCAAAAGCAACGAAATGTTGTTGCAGAGTCATATGAAGAGCAAAAAAAACGTTCGGATTCAATCACATTCCTTGTAAAATGGGACGTAAAAGATCCTGTTGAAGTGTAGAATCCACATTAACAGTCAACTAGACATATAGGTTTAGTTGACTTTTTTATTTTTGTATATTCATTCACTTTTGATCATTTTTAATCTTCTGAAATTATATCAAACAATAGAAGACATTGTAAACTACAACGTCTTCTTATTTGCTAAATAGGAATAAATGGTTTCTGCAACATTTTGCGGCATTCCGGCTTCGACAAATTCTGTCACAGTAGCTTCTTTCATTTTTTTTAACGAACCAAAATGTTTTAACAATACCTTTTTCCGTTTTTCTCCTACTCCAGGAATCCCATCTAAGGCAGATTGGATAACAGATTTCCCGTGAAGCTGACGATGGAACGTAATCGCAAATCGGTGTACTTCATCTTGAATACGCTGTAATAAATAAAATTCTTGGCTATTCCTTTCAAGGATAACAGGTTCAGGAGGGTCACCAATTATTAAGTGCGATGTACGGTGCTTATCATCCTTAACAAGTCCAGCCATTGGGATATATAATCCAAGTTCATTTTCAAGCACATCACTAGCAGCTGCAAGATGTCCTTTCCCACCATCAATCACAATTAAATCCGGTAGTGGTAAATTTTCTTTCAATGCACGAGTATATCGGCGGCGTACAACCTCTCGCATCGATTCATAATCATCTGGCCCTTGAACTGTCTTTATCTTATATTTTCGATACTCTTTTTTCATTGGTTTTCCATCAATAAAGACAATCATTGCTGAAACTGGATTCGTCCCTTGGATATTTGAGTTATCAAATGCTTCGATACGATACGGCGTTTCAATATCAAGTTTCTTACCTAAATTTTCAACTGCTTTAATCGTCCGCTCTTCATCACGCTCAATTAAATAAAACTTCTCTCCTAAAGCAATTTTCGCATTCTTATTTGCTAATTCAACGAGTTCTTTTTTCTTTCCGCGTTTCGGCTGCGTTACATCCACCTCTAAAAAACGCTCTACTAATTCAGGATCAATACTTCCTGGTACTACAATTTCTTTTGGTTTAAAATGATTGTTTTGTTCATAAAATTGACCGATAAATGTTAAAAATCCTTCTTCAGGCTCATCATAAATTGGAAACATAGAGACATCGCGCTCTATTAACTTACCTTTTCGAACAAAGAAAACTTGCACGCACATCCAACCTTTATCAACCGCATAACCAAACACATCACGGTCAACTAAGTCGCTCATAATCATCTTCTGTTTTTCCATAATCGCATCCATATGGGCAATTTGATCTCTTAATTCTTTTGCACGTTCAAACTCTAATTTTTCCGATGCTTCATACATTTTCTTTTCCAATTCTGAACGAACTTCTTTATGTCCACCGTTTAAAAACTTAACAATTTCATCAACAATTTCTTGATTTTGTTCATCGGTTACCTCTTTTACACAAGGTGCTAAACATTGTCCCATATGATAATATAAACAAACTTTATCCGGCATGTTTGCGCACTTACGAAGCGGATACATGCGGTCTAACAGCTTTTTCGTTTCATGAGCTGACTGCGCATTTGGATACGGACCAAAATACTTCCCTTTATCCTTTTTTACATTTCTCGTAATAAGCAAACGTGGCTGTTTTTCAGCTGTAATTTTAATAAATGGATATGTTTTATCGTCCTTTAATTGAATATTATATTTTGGATCATATTTTTTAATTAAATTTAATTCTAAAATGAGCGCCTCCAAATTCGAGGAGGTAACAATATATTCAAAATCAACAATTTCTCCAACAAGACGGAGTGTCTTTCCATCATGTGATCCAGTAAAATACGAGCGCACACGATTTTTGAGCACCTTTGCCTTCCCGACATATATAACTGTTCCTTGCCTATCTTTCATTAAGTAACAACCTGGTTGATCTGGTAAAATCGCTAATTTTTCTTTTAAATGCTCGTGCACTCGCTTTCTCCTCTCTCATTTTTTCCACTTATATAACACTATTTTATGATAAATAGGATCAAATAATGGATTAGAACGAAAGACAGCTACTTGTTCCATCTGTCCTTTTATATCGATCCCTTGCTTTTGGAATCCTTCAATAAGATGATTTGTAACATATATCGTATCATTTTTATGATATTTTTTGTCCTGTAAAAAATAGTCATATGTGTAGAAACGTTTATGTTCATATGGCATCTGCAAGTATTCCATAACCCTCGTCTCTTCCCACGTGTATACAATAAATGGCTGCTCTTTGCCCTCTAAATAGGATGCAAGCTGATACGTGGCCGGTACCTCCACTTGTTGTTCTTTCATAAGCGGTATACTCACTATAAATTGGCTTGTTGCAAATAACAGCAATACAATACCACGATGTTTTTTCAACCACGAAATAGCAAGTACGCAAAGGAACATCGCTACAATCGGATAAGAATGACGCGGTTTATCAATATTTTGTCCAAGTAAATTCCAAAGAAAATAAAAACTTCCAATAGCGATTAAAGCCTTTGGATAGTAACGTATGTTCTTCCATTGTAAAACAAATAGAAACAAAAAGAAAAGAAAGAAACCTGTCAGATAGTAGGAGTGTATACCTATTCCTGCAAAAACAATGTTTTCGGAAAATAAACGGAAGAGACGTGAAATAAGTGGTTCACCCGTTTCTGTAACCGCTCCGCCCCACTCAGTAAAATGGCCTTCTACAAATCCGAAAGAAATTTTCCACAATCCCGTTATTCCACCAATGTTCCAAATAAGAGCACAAACCCAAACTAGCTGTGACAGAACAGTTGTACAAAATAAGATTATAAACCGCCATTTTTCTTCATGCCATTGCTGCCATAATAACAAAACAAGTGCTATCCCAAATGGTGCATATGATAAGCGTATACCCATTAATAGCGCAAAAAAGATGACTGGCCAAAATTGAGCTTGAAAATTCTTTGTACGAAAAGCCCGTTCTATACTCCATATATACCACCATACGATTGCTAATGCTGCGCCCTCTGACATAGGCTGCGTTACTAAAAGAGAGAAATAACCGCTCGTTTGTAAAACAGCTACAACAATAAGAGCGCCCGTTTTACTTACATAATGGCGCGCAAGCCAATACATCGGAAAAGCTGCGCCGAGTGCCATGATGGCATTAAAAACCCCTAACGATTGCACAGGGTTTTCTATAAAAACATGCGTTATCATTCCCCCTAAAATAAAAAAAGGATAACCTGGAAAATGGGGCTGCATCGCTAATATGTCGTATTGCTTTAATGCAAGCGTAAAATCGACTTCGTCCCATGTCGCCGCAAACGGGCTCACATAGAAAAATCGAATACAAATCGCACTAGTAAACAGAATAACTGCCCATATACGTAATACTTGTTTCATCATATTTCCTTTCTGCAAAAAAAGTACAAGGAAAACTCCTTGTACTTTTTAGCTTACTGATTTATTTTCTTCGATCACTGCTTGCTTTTTTTTAACAGGTTTTTTAAAGATGATTAACATATATAACACAACAAAATATCCAATATACACGAGCACCTCTTCAAGAGATGGCATCGATGAATATCCTAAAAAGGCTTTCAAGAAAATACCAATATCACCGGAAAGAAGTGGTGCAGTACCATGGTCACGCAAATAGTGAGCATAATCAATTGGATGTTCTGGTAATAACCATGTAATATCGTATACATGTGGCATAACGCTGCCGAGTATTTTTAAATCCTGAAGCATGGCAACACCCTGTACAAGAAGACCAGCTGCAATTAAAACGATAAATGCGCCTGTTACTTTAAAGAATACTTTAAGTGAAATACGCATCGTCCCTTTAAAGAATAGGTAACTAACACCAGCTGCAACGAGCAAGCCTGTAATAGCTCCCCAGCCTTGCATCGCCGCTCCAATATTTCCACCTGTAATAGCCGCGAAGAAAAATACTGTTTCAACACCTTCTCGAAGTACAACAAGAAACGAATGCACGACCATTCCAATTATGTTTCCAGTTGTAATATACTTACTCATTTTATTTTCCATATTTGCTTGCATATTTTTACTATGTTCCGCCATCCAAAATACCATTTGTGTAAGTAAAATGGCCGAAATAAAAATAATAGATATCTTCAAATACATTTCGCTACCCATAGCAGCAAAACCAGTAAACACAACTTGGAAGACAAGAGCGACAATATAACTCGCTACAACCGCAAGCCCTGCTCCTAACCAAACATATTTCACAAACTGCTTACTATCTGTACGCTTTAAATATGTTGTAATAATCCCAACAATAAGCAACGCTTCTAATACTTCACGAAATGTAATGAGAAATGCCTGAAGCTGCATCGCTCTTCCTCCTCATCCTTACTTACGTTTTCTCACAGCATATACAATGACCCCAACAAGTATAAGTACAATGACTACAATTGGAGCCCAGTTTTTCAAGTTACTTAAATCTGTCCATTCTGTTTTACCTGTGTTCTCTGAAGCTTCTTCTTTTCCGCTCGCATCAAAGTGCCCCACTTTAAAATCTTTAATTTTAAACTCTTTTTGTAAACTTGTTAAAATCACATCTTTACTTTTCTTGAAAGCATCATGATTTGCTTCCTTTTGACCTACTCCAAATAATCCTGGGTTTCCTAATGAATCTAATGCTTTATTAAATTCATCCTTTACCTTTGTATCTAACTCTTTATTTCGTTCACCAACAACTGGCGATAACGCTTCATATGTAGCGAATGCTTTTGCTAATAAACGCTTGCTTGTATCATAGTCTTTAAATTTCTCATCAACATTTGTTAAACGACGATTAATATTAAGCGCAAGAATTTTTTGCATATCAGCAATAATATCTTCTTTATTTTGTTTATCAAAGTCCTTCATCATTGCTTTAGAAGGTTCTTTTCCCATGTGCTGATCAATTTCTTCTTGTACATTTTCATATGCTTTTTTCGCTTCATTAAAGTTTGCCGGATTTTCATCTAGCTTTGTAACCATTTGTTTATATGCTTCAGCAACTTTTTCTTCGTTCGGATTTCCATACGAATAAGCAAACGCACTTGTTTGAATTGAGAATATTAAGAAAATACTAACAAATAATGACGTAATGATTTTTTTCACGAAAGTTCCTCCCGAGTTAATGATAATTATTATCATTTTTATTGTCAAGATAAGAAAGGCCCGTTATGAGCATTTCTTATCTTCTATTAATACATGTGCAGCATAGTCAATCGTAACTTTCTCTACCGGACGCGCCATTTCTTTCCAAATCGCTGGAAATACACGCGTCATATACTTCCCAAAAGAGATGAACGACTCTCCTGTTTCTCGCACTTTATACGTAATCGGAACTTCCTGTACTCGAAATCCTTTTCGTACTAAATTCAAAGTAATAACTTGAGCATAGTTATAATCGTGAATAATTTCTCCATGCTCCATTGCTTGTCTAGAAAAGGCTCGCATACCGGATTGCCCATCTCGAATCCATTTCCTTAGTAACAAACATTGCAACATCGTAAAGCAGTAATTCCCAAGACGTCGATGTAATCTCATTCCTCGAATTGTTCCGCGAAAACGAGAACCCATCGTATAATCTGCTTCTCCTGCAAAAATAGGCTCCAGTACATTCGGAATTTCATCAGCTGGGTATTCATCATCAGCATCAATCATTACACTAATATCAGCACCAAGTCGATAACTCTCCTGCAAACCTGCTCGGACAGCTGCACCAAGTCCGCCGTTTTTTGCAAAAGAAACGATATGTTCCGCCCCCGCTTCTTTTGCAACAGCTACGGTCCGATCCGTTGATCCATCATCGATGACAAGTACTTCTACCGTTACATTTGGGTGAAAATGACGCGGCACCTTTTGAATGACATGCGCAATAGAATCCTCTTCATTTAAGGCTGGTATAAAAACAATTACTTTCATTTCTGTTCCTGCTCCTTTAACGCTTCTACTAATACAGGTCCACGACTATGGGATGGATACGGCGCTCCTAACAAGTATGCAATTGTAGGTGCTATAGAAACAAGACTTTTCTTCTCTTCTACTTTTATACCTTGAGCAATATGAGGACCGTACATAAAGAATGGTACAAACCGCTCGCCCTCGTCTAAATGACCATGACCACCAATTCCATCCGCTTGCCCATGGTCTGCGCAAATAATGAACGTCGTATTTTCTGCTTTTCCTGTTTTCTCTAAATGCTCAATAAACCGCTTCACATGCTGATCTGCTTCATGAATCTTTTGTAAATATTCATCATATAACACGCCGCGGCTATGACCTGTTTGATCTGTAGAAATTAGCTGGACGATAAATAAATCAGGATCTTGTTCATCCATAACCTTTCTTGCTTTCTCCATAATTTTCGAGTCAACAACATCATTTTTCATTACAGCCGTAAATGTTTCCACATCATCGCCAAATGCATCGACTAGATGCGCAACCGCCAACATTTTCCCTGTTTTATCTACTTTACGAAGAGAATCAAAAATACTCTCTACATTCACTCCATGCTTCCAAACCATATTCGATTTAATACCATGCTCAAATGGATACGTTCCTGTAAACATAGAGGAGAAACATACAACCGTACGAGCTGGATATACCGTTTCCATATTTAAAAACTCGGTCCCTTGTTTTCGAAGTGAATCTAAATACGGTGTATGCGCCGCCTCAAAACGATCTTTTCGCATACCGTCAATTACAATCACGACTACTTTTTCATTTAATGCCTTTTCATTCTCAGGCATATTTTGCGTATAAGTAGGAATTGCTTTCGGCTGCCAATCAAATAAATTACGATGTAATATAAGTGTATATACGAGAAGAGCACCGTAAAATATAAGAAGCGTTTTCCAATCTACACCACTAAATGTACCGTCTTCTCGGAAGAACTCGTAGTAGTAATACCAAAGCGAAAGTAATAGTAAAAACTTTGGCATTTGTTCTTGTGCATTCCCACTTGTAGAATCACTATTTTTTAACACAAGTTTCCAAAACCGTGTAAAGTTCAACCATGATGTCCCAATCCGCAGATGATAATATAATGTTCCCCAAAATAAAATTGTAAAGAAGAAATATAATCCCAATGCCAAAAAGAATAATGGTAAATGAACCACCTTAAATACAATTAAATAGGCGATAAACGGAAACCATAAATAATTTCGTAAAAACAATGGAAAATCAAACAAATAATATAAAACAAGTAAAGGTACAATGAGGATAAAACTGCTAAAAAATGCTGGAATAAAACCAGGTTGTCCAAACTGCGAGATGGAAAACAATAAAAATGTGCCGAATACAAAAATCGGTGTAAATGGTTTCCCTTCATTCAGCAAGTTCCAGCAGCGGGCCGCTACCTTTTCAAATTTTGATGCCTTTTTCACTTCTTCCACCGGATGTTTTCCCCCTTCTGACTAACAAGTGAGCGCAATTCCATTGGGTATAAAACGAGTAAAAGTGCGCCCACACCATAAGAAAATATAAACTTAAATCCATGACTCATTAATGACCATTCATACGCCTCGACCGATTCTATCCCAAGCGCTCTTAACGCAAACGTCATTACCGTTTCATATGTCCCAATACCGCCTGGCGTTAATTGAAATACTTGCCCCGCGATGGTCACGCTATTGACCCAAATCGCTTGTATAAATGTAAGAGAACTCGCAATTTCATATATAACAAAAGCTTCGCAAATCCAGCTTATTACAATCAGCAAGATAATGATGATCCCTTGTATTGTAAACAAACCTGCCTTTAATTGCTTCCACTGATTCTCTACAAATTGCGGTGCTTTCTTATGCACAAGAAACAACATACCAATTCCAATACATATACAAGCAAGGATAACGGGAGCATTTAACAAAATATCCCCCCACAGTATAAACATCCCTACGGCTCCAAATATACCAAGGATAAGCAAATCTAATATACGGAGCACAACAACTGATTGTGTCGCTTCTCCTAATGTCACTTTCTTTTCTTTTGTAATAATCGCAATGCGAATAGCGTCCCCTACTTTCAAAGGAGAAACATGATTAATAAACAAACTATAAAACAATCCATATAAAGACTCTTTCATTGTAATATGATGGTGAAGATATAACTTCCATGCATAAGCACGAAAGAAAAATGCAACACCATATATCATGATAAGAAGCACTACCGCATCAGGATGTTTCCATAATCCATATAGTTGTTTCCACAAAGAAGACGCTTCAAACGATTTCCACGATATGACAAAGAAAACACATAACAAAAAAATACCACAAAGATTAAACAGTATCCGGATATTGTTTCGCCCAAGCAATCGTTCGCTCCAACCCTTCTGCAAAAGATACACGCGGCTCATATCCTAGCTGTTCTTTCGCCTTTGAAATATCAGCCCATGTCGATGTCACATCCCCTTTACGATGCGCCTCTCTCCTTACACGCATCAATGGGAAATGCTTCTCTAACTGCGCAAGTAATTCTGTCATTAAAATCGGTTCATTCGACCCTAGATTGTACACATCACTTCTATTCGACTCTAACGTAAGAGCAATTCCTTCCGTAATATCATCAATGTACGTGTAATCTCGGCCTGTTCCCTTTCCGTATACAACAATTTCTTCTCCATTTAGCAATTTTCGAATAAAGCTCGCTATTGCCATATCAGGACGCCCCCATGGACCATATACAGTAAAGAAACGTAAAATATTTAGTTGAAACCCATACATATATTGATAAGCATGACAAAGCGATTCCGCTCCGTATTTTGATGCTGCATAAGGAGATAAAACTCGACCATTGGCCATTTCCTCCTGCAAAGGCATTCCCATTTTCTCTCCGTACACAGAAGAAGAGGATGCCACGATGACATGTTTTATATTTTCTTCTCCTGCACATGTTAATACATTACTCGTCCCTTTTATATTAATATCAACATAAGCACCTGGCATCTCCAACGACGGTCTCACCCCTGGAAATCCAGCTAGATGAATTACTGCATCAACCTTTTCTTGCTGCATAACAGCTTTCACATCTTCTTTATGCAAAATATCGCACTCGTAAAATGGGACAGTTCCATATCGCTGCACTTGTTCAAGCTGAAACTGTTTTCTTGATTTTGCATAATAGGAGTGGAAATTATCAAGTAGTACAACTTGCTTTCCTTGTCCTAACAATTTCAAAGCAAGATGGCTTCCGATAAACCCTGCTCCTCCAGTAATTAATACTTTCATTCATTTCACCACCCTCTACCACACTATGTAAAAGAAGAAACCCTGTCAAGACAAGGTTTCTTCAAAAAGACATACGTATGAGCAAATTATTTCGCTGCTTCAACAGCTTTATTTAACGCAGCCTCAAGTTGTGGTAACAATTTATCAGCATCTTCTTTCTTCTTCGCTTTTACTGCTTCTAAATAAGATTGAGCTGTTTTTGTTAATTCTACTGTTTGCTGTTCGCCAAGTACTGTTTTCAAATCATTTTCAATGATATTAATGAATAACGCACCTTCTAATGCTGTAATAGGACCTTTATCTTTTCCAAAATTCTCTTGGCTTTCTTTATACTCACCTAATGCAACTTTTGCAAATCCACGTACAAACGCTTGATTTACCGCTTTTGCATCAACTGTTTTCACATCAGTTTTTAAATCAAACTGCCTTAAGATAAAGTCTGCATCTTCAGGAGCTGCTTTTTTCATATACGGATAAATTGCTTGATAAAATGCCCATCCTTCTGCTTGTTCAATTTTAGCTTTTTTCTCATCTTTCTTTACTTCTTCTACCATTTTTGTAGCATAACCATTCGGCACTGCACCTGTTGCAAAATAGAACGTTTTCATTAACGTTTTATCTACAACTTGTTTTCCAAGCGCAAATGCAAGTTTGTCATCCTTTTCAATTGCAGCTGTCATTTCATCAAAGCCGCCTTTAATTTGAGAAGCCATTTGTGTACCGTATGCCGTATCACGTTTCCCAACTGTACCTTCTACACCTTTATAAAAAGCTAGAGCTTCATCCATTTCTTTTTTCACAACATCTTTTTTGCCCCAGTTTGTATCAATTTCTTTAAATTCGTGGCGCATCGATTGGAAAAACTCTTTTTGCATTAATTTATCAAATAGTTGTTTTACAACCATAGGTTCCATTTCTTTCTTTTTCCCAGCTTCTAATGCAGCTGTAATTGTTTGATCGATTTGTTCATTAAATTCACCATCACACTTTTGAACAAGAGATTGTAATTTATCTTTATATAACTTTGTTACTTTATCGAAGTCAACCTCTTTGCCATCTTTCGCTTTTTCAAGTTCAGCTACTCCATCTTTGTAAGCTTGTACAAAATCTACTTCTTGTTGTTTTGTCTCTTCTTTTTTAACAGATTGTTCTGTTTTTTTATCTTGTGCTTCAGACTTTTTTGTTTCCTCTTTCGCACAGCCTGCAAAAAGAAGAGATGCTACTGCTGCTGCAGATAATATTTTTAACTTTAATGTCATGGATTACTTCCCCCTACGCCCTTAAGTGATAGTGATTTTCATTGTCGTCAGATTGATTATAAGAGCGCTTACGATAAGTGTCAACATAAATATTGTATCCGTTGTCATATTTTCAGGTGGTAATTTGAACCAATAAAAAAAGCCCAGCATTTATGCTGGACTTTACAAATTAGAAGTGTTTAGAAACTAATTCTACTAACGCTTCTTTTGGTTTGTATCCTAACGCTTGGTCAACCACTTTACCATCTTTTAATACGAAAAGAGATGGAATGCTCATTACTTCAAATTGACGAGCAGTTTCTTGGTTTTCATCAACGTCTACTTTTACGACTTTTACTTTATCGCTTAATTCTGCATCGATTTCCTCTAGTACAGGAGCGATCATTTTACAAGGGCCACACCATGGTGCCCAGAAATCTAATAATACAATACCTTCGCTTGTTTCAGCTGCGAAGTTTTGGTCAGTTGCGTTTACAATTGCCATTTTATTTCCTCCTTCAAGTGTATTCTACCAAAAGTATATCACTAACTTATATACGTGGCGAATATTATGTATCGTTATGTATTGTAACAAAAAAATGTACCTTTATACTATACAAAAATATAAGGTATATGCTAAAAAACGAGAGGCAGGGGACCTCTCGCTTTTCTATATATAGGGGTATTTCACTTGGAACTCAAGGGTTACTCAAATTAAGAATGTACTTTTAACTTTTTAAACTCTTCTGTTAATAAAGGAACCACTTCGAATAAGTCGCCAACAATACCATAATCAGCTACTTTGAAAATACTTGCTTCTGGATCTTTATTAATTGCAACAATTACTTTTGAATTAGACATACCTGCTAAATGCTGAATCGCACCAGAAATACCGCATGCAATATATAAGTCTGGCGTAACCACTTTACCTGTTTGTCCAATTTGTAATGAGTAATCGCAATACTCTGCATCACAAGCACCACGTGATGCCCCAACAGCGCCACCTAGTACGTCTGCTAATTCTTTTAACGGTTTAAAACCGTCTTCACTTTTCACTCCGCGTCCGCCAGCAATAATAACTTTCGCTTCTGAAAGGTCTACACCTTCTGCTGTTTTACGCACAACATCTTGAATGATTGTACGTAAATCTTTCACATCAACTGTAATAGAAGACACATCACCTGTACGCGCTTCATCTTTTTCAAGTGGCGTAATGTTATTTGGACGAACTGTCGCAAATAGAATGCCATCTGTTACAATCTTTTTCTCAAACGCTTTACCAGAATAAATTGGGCGTGTGAAGACAACATTTCCACCTGTAACTTCTAATGCAGTTACATCAGAAACAAGGCCAGCTTCAAGTTTAGCAGCTAACTTTGGTGATAAATCTTTGCCAAGTGCTGTATGTCCAAAGACAATACCTTCTGGCTTCTCTTCGTCATACACAGCTAAAAATGCTTGTGCATAGCCATCAGATGTATATGATTTTAACTTTTCGTTTTCAACTGTCACAACGCGATCTGCACCGTAATGAATCAATTCATTTGCAAATGATGCAACGCTTTCTCCAATTAGAAGGCCAACCACTTCACCGCCTTCTGCAATTGTTTTCGCTGCTGCTACCGCTTCAAATGAAACGTTACGTAGTGATCCGTCACGAACTTCACCCATTACTAATACTTTACGAGCCATAGATTTTCCCTCCTGCATATATAATTTCGTATTTTATTAGATTACTTTCGCTTCTGTATGGAGCAACGATACAAGTTCTTTTACTTGATCTTGCAGCTCGCCTTGTAACACTTTTCCAGCATCTTTCTTAGGAGGCAAATAGATTTCGATTGTTTTTGTTTTTGCTTCTACATCATCTTCCTCTAAATCTAAATCATCTAATTCTAGTTCTTCAAGCGGCTTTTTCTTCGCTTTCATAATACCTGGAAGCGATGGATAACGCGGTTCATTTAAACCTTGTTGCGCTGTTACTAAAAGTGGTAGCGATGTTTCAATCACTTCCGTATCCCCTTCAACATCGCGCTCAATTTTCACGCTTGTGCCGTTAATTTCAAGCTTTGTAATTGTAGTTACATATGGAATATTTAGTGCATCCGCTACGCGTGGTCCAACTTGTCCAGATGCACCATCAATCGCTACATTTCCACCTAAAATTAAATCTACTTCTTTATCTTTTAAATATTCAGCAAGCACTTTTGCTGTTGTAAATTGGTCACCATTCTCAACATCATCTTCAATATTGATTAATACCGCTTTATCACAGCCCATCGCTAGCGCAGTACGAAGTTCTTTTTCACTGTCTTCGCCACCAACTGTTACAACCGTAATTTCCCCCCCTTGTGCGTCTCTCACTTGAATCGCTTCTTCAATCGCATATTCATCGTAAGGGTTGATGATGAATTCCGCTTCGCCATCATAAATTGCACCGTTTTTAATTACAATTTTCTCTTCTGTATCAAATGTTCGTTTCATGAGTACGTAGATGTTCATTCCATTTACCCCCTTGTTTTTCAGAAAGATTCCATCAATTTTAATATTCTGTTAATTTATGTTAAAAAATAATTTGAACTACCTACCACTAAATGAAGGTTTGCGTTTTTCTAAGAATGCCGCTACCCCTTCTCTTCCATCTTCACTCGTAAACACTTCACCAAATATTTGTGCCTCACGCTGCACACCTTCATAATAATGAGATGATTTTGTTGTTTGTAACAACTCTAATACAGCACGAGTTGTCGCTGGGCTTTTTCCAGCAATTTGCTTCGCAATTTTGAGAGTCTCTTCTAAAAGTGTTTCTTCTGAAAACACGCCGTTAACAAGTCCAAATTCTAATGCTTGTGCACCTGTAATTGGTGTACTTGTTAGCATCATTTCACAAGCCTTTGCTTTGCCAACATAACGTGGCAGACGCTGTGTACCTGCAAAGCCAGGAATAAGTCCAAGCGTTAGCTCTGGTAACCCAAGCTTTGCACTCTCAGTTGCAAAACGCATGTGGCAAGACATAGCGAATTCAAGGCCACCGCCAAGTGCCGCTCCATGAATTGCCGCAATGACTGGTTTTGAGCACTTTTCGACACGCTCAAACGTAACTTGTCCAAGCTGTGCTAGCTCCGTTGCTTGTTTTGCTTCCTCAACAGAAGTAAACTCTTTAATATCTGCTCCTGCTGAGAAGAAGCGCCCTTCCCCATGAAGAACAACAACGCGGACATTTTCATCCTTTTCGACTTGATCAATTAACTCAGTAACGTCATGCATCACTTGTGAAGACATAGCGTTAGCTGGCGGATGATTCAATGTCGCCACCGCGATATGGTCTTCTACTGTTACAGATAGAAATTTCAACATGATCCCTCCCATTATTGACGGTAACCACAAGCTGAAATAAGCAGTCCATGTACCGTTTTTGAAAGTGCGACCAAATTATATTTATGATCGCTCATTACCCAATTGGTCACAACTTCATCTACTGTTCCAAAGATCATTTGCCTTGCTATGCGAACATTTAAATCCGCCCTAAATTCTCCTTGTCTTATACCTGTTTCCAAAATTTCATCGATGACTTGTAAGTACCCTTTTAATACTTCATTTATTTTGAGGCGTAACTCTTGGTTGGATTGACGAAGTTCTAGTTGCGTGACAATAGCAAGAGGATCATTTTGCGACAACAGCAAGAAGTGCGTTTCTACCAACATAAATAACTTCTCTACAGCGCTTTCAATTCCTGCTGTTTTTTGACGAATTGTTTCTATAAATTCTCCCATCTTCTCTTGGAATAAGGATATTAATATATCTTCTTTATTTTTAAAATATAAATAAATGGTTCCATCAGCTACACCAGCTTGCTTCGCAATTTTAGAAACTTGCGCTTGATGGTATCCATTTTCTGCAATCACAATAACCGCAGCATCTATAATTTGGTTATATTTTGGTCGATTTTTTTTCACTTTACTGTCTCCTTCAAGAAGATGAATGACTGAATGAATAATCATTCACATCTCAATAATACTGACTATTTAAAAAATTGTCAATCCTATATTTCAAAAAAGAAAGGGCCTTAGCCCGTCTTCTCGTCCTCTTTCTTCTTTTGTTCTTCATCTATAAGGACACGGCGTAAAATCTTTCCTACTGTTGTTTTTGGTAACTCACTTCGAAACTCATATACTTTTGGAACTTTATAAGCAGCCAAATATTTACGAGCAAACTGATCTAACTCTTCTTCAGAACAAACTTCCCCTTCTTTTAGCACAACAAAGGCTTTCACAGTCTCCCCTCGATATGGATCTGGGACACCAATCGTAATCACTTCTTGCACTTTTTCATGCTCATATAATACTTCTTCCACTTCGCGCGGATAAACATTGAAACCGCTGGCAACAATCATGTCTTTTTTGCGATCCTTCACATAGAAAAATCCATCTTCGTCCATATAGCCAACGTCACCTGTGTGTAACCACCCATCCTGTAATACCGCCGCTGTTTCCTCAGGCTTATTCCAGTACCCTTTCATAACTTGCGGGCCCTTCACTACAATTTCACCAATCTCACCTGCTGGTAAATATTCTCCTGTTTCAAGCGACATAATGCGTGCTTCCGTATCTGGCCACGGAACACCAATACTACCCGGTACACGCTTCTCCCATAAGAAATTGCCATGTGTGACTGGAGATGATTCTGTGAGCCCATACCCTTCTACTAACTTCCCTCCTGTAACCCTCTCAAATTTCTCTTGCACCTCTACTGGAAGCGGTGCAGAACCACTAATACAAGCACGAATGGAAGAAATATCATATTCCTTAAGAAGTGGGCTATTTAAAAGGGCAATATAAATTGTCGGGGCCCCTGGAAATAGTGTAACCTTATGTTTTTTAATTGCTTCAAACACCATTTTCATATCAAACTTCGGAACTAGCACCATTTTATACCCTTGCATAATGGCTAAATTCATTACAGCTGTCATCCCATACACATGGAAAAACGGAAGGACACCAAGAATAACTTCTTCTCCCTCTATACAGTTATATAACCAATGCACACCCATCAGTGTATTTGATACAAGATTTTTATGCGTTAACATAACTCCTTTCGGAAAACCTGTCGTACCTCCCGTATATTGTAAGAGTGCTAAATCACTTTCAGGGTCACACGGCACTTCTACCATTTCATCACTTTCTTTTTCTATCGATTTCCAAACATGAATCGTATCACTTTCCGTTACTTTCACAACAAGATTCGTTTGCTTCTTTTGTACGAAGGGATAAAGTAAGTTTTTGGGAAACGGTAAAAAATCTGCAATGCGGGTTACAATAACGTGCTCCACCTTTGTAGCAGACTGAACATTGGTGACTTTCGGAAAGACTAGGTCAACACAAAGAATAACCTTCGCTCCAGAATCATGGAGTTGATATTCTAACTCCCTCTCCGTATACAGGGGATTTGTTTGTACCACTATACCACCTACAAGTAACGTACCATAATATCCGATCACAGCTTGCGGGCAATTGGGTAACATAATCGCAACTCGGTCACCTTTTTTCACACCAAGCTTACGAAGATAATTTGCAAATTGATTCACCTTACGACTCAGCTCTGAAAATGTAATATCCTTCCCTAGAAAATGAAGCGCTTTCTTTTCTGGATACCGAGAAGACATCTCTTGTAAATATACATGGAGCGGCCTAATATCGTAAGAAATTGTGTGTGGAATTTCCTCTGGATAAATTTGTAACCAAGGTTTTTCCATCCTCATTCCTCCTTCCTGTTCTTACACGAATAAAATGAATGTCCATTCATGATGATTGTTTTCATTATATTACAGTCATAATTGCGTTACAATCATAATATTCTGACTTTTGATTAACTATTCCACAACACACAGAATAATGTCGTCCCATTCCTTATACTTCTCCTGTTTTTCTTAGAAATTCATATTTTAAAAGCTTTATAGCAAAAAAAATATACCCTAATGTTCTAAAGAGTATTTTTTGTCAGAATAGAAAGAAAAAGATTGACACTTCCAAACCCCTCATAGTATGATTTCTGTGTTGATAGTGATAATCTTTTTCAATTACACAGATTATCGCATCGTAAAATACTTTCTTTGGGGGAAAAAAATGAAAAAAGTCGTTAGCATTCTTATGGTTATTCTTCTATTCGTTGTCGGATGCGGACAGCAAAAAGAAGAGAAAAAGGAAACAAAAACAGATGACAAAAAACAAGCGATTACAATTAAACACGCTGAAGGTGAAACAAAGTTAGATAAACCAGCAAAAAAAGTTGTTGTGCTTGAGTGGGTATATGCAGAAGATTTATTAGCACTTGGCGTTCAACCTGTCGGGATGGCTGATATTAAGAACTATAATAAATTGGTAAACACAGAAACAAAACCAAATAAAGATGTGGTAGATGTAGGTACACGTCAACAACCAAACTTAGAAGAAATTAACCGCTTAAAACCGGATTTAATTATTACAGCTTCATTCCGTAGTAAAGCGATTAAAAATGAGTTAGAACAAATTGCACCAACAATTATGTTTGACCCATCAACAAGCAATAACGATCATTTTGCAGAAATGACAGAAACATTTAAGCAAATCGCAAAAGCAGTTGGAAAAGAAGAGCAAGGTAAAAAAGTATTAGCAGATATGGACAAAACATTTGCTGACGCAAAAGCAAAAATTGATAAAGCAAACTTAAAAGATAAAAACATCGTAATGACACAATCCTTTACAGCAAAAAATGTTCCAACATTCCGTCTGTTAACAGACAATTCTACAGCGGTACAAATTACGAAAAAGTTAGGTTTAACAAATGCATTTGAACCTGGTAAATCTGAACCAGACGGCTTCAAACAAACAACTGTAGAAGCACTACAAGGTGTACAAGATGCAAACTTCTTATACATCGTAGCTGATGACGATAACATTTTCGATAAACAGCTAAAAGGGAATCCAGCATGGGAAGAATTGAAATTCAAAAAAGAAAATAAAATGTATAAATTAAAAGGTGACACTTGGATCTTCGGTGGCCCTGAATCTGCAAAATCATTAGCAAAACAAGTTGCAGATGTAATGACAGCGAAGAAGTGATTGCATAATGAATAACTTACAGCATACACTTCGAGCAAGTCTTGTATTCGGAGGAGGAGCAGCTCTCTTGCTCCTCCTTTTCTTTATTCATATCGGACAGGGACAAGCAAATATTTCTTACAGTATGATTATGGATGCTCTCTTTTCTCCAAATCAATCTCTTGAGCATCAAACATTAATGATGCTGCGGTTGCCACGGGCTGCCATTGCTATTTTAGCTGGTGGTGCTCTAGCTGTATCAGGGGTTATTTTACAAACTTTAACGAAAAATCCACTGGCTGAAGCAAGTACAATGGGGATCCATTCAGGGGCGTATTTCTTTCTAGTCGCCGCCACTATTTTTTTACCGAAATACTTACAAGTACACTCTCTCCTTTTTACATTTATCGGAGGAGCGATAACGGCTTTGTGCGTATATCGTATTTCTGGTGGTAAAAAAGGAACTCCCCTACGCATGGCATTAGCTGGTATGGTTGTGACACTAATGCTTTCTGCCTTTACCGGAACAATGCAGCTTTTTTATGAAAACGAAACAGCTGGTCTATTCCTATGGGGGGCAGGATCACTTGTACAAAATAACTGGGATGGTGTTCAATTTGCGGTTCCATTTGTTGTTTGTGCCTTTTTGGTTGTACTGTTTATGTCACGTAAACTAAATGTGCTTCTTTTAGGTGATGATGTTGCTGTTTCACTTGGAGAAAAAACAGAAGTAACGCGTTTTATCGCTTTTATTGCAGCTATTTTTTTAACAGCAGTCGTTGTAACAGTTGTTGGACCAATTGGTTTTGTTGGCTTAGTTGCACCGCATCTAATGCGTCTGATTGGCTATCGGCAACATCTCCCGTTGCTTTTCTCCTCTTTCTTATGGGGAGCTATTTTATTACTTGGAGCAGATGTCGTTGGTAGATTAATAGACCCAACTGGTGCTGAACTTCCTGTAGGTGCTGTTACTGCAATAATTGGTTCACCGTGGCTTATTTACTTAGTTTATCGCATGATGAAATCAAAACAATATATGAGCGATAATGGAGCAAGCGCAGCCGGTGCTAGCTCAAAATATTTCTCTTATAAAAAAGTCATCTGCATTTCGATCGTTCTTTGTATTGTAACCGTTGCACTTGGCGTTACACTTGGCAGTAATGCTTATATCGAAAACATAATCAATGTAATAACAGGGCAGCTGACCCAATTTGATAAAAATATGATGATGAACCTTCGTTTACCAAGGATGCTCGTCGCTGCTGTTGCCGGAGGATGCCTTGCCATAAGCGGACTAGTCTTTCAAGGAATACTACGAAATCCGCTTGCGGATCCATCTATCATTGGTATTTCATCTGGAGCAGGTGTCGGTGCTTTAACAATTATGTATGTCTTCCCTGCACTTCCAGGAGTTTTCTTACCAATCGGTGCATTCATTGGTGGACTATTTGCAGTTGGAGTTGTCCTCTTCTTTTCATGGAAGTCAGGATTTAACCCAACAGCCCTTGCATTAATTGGAATCGGTGTATCAGCACTCGGTTCCGCCATTATTCAAATCTTTATCGTGAGGGCAAACTTGAACGTAGCTGCTGCATTAACTTGGTTATCAGGCAGTACCTATGCAAGAGGGTGGAATCACTTAGAAAATATAATTTTATATCCCTCTCTTATTCTCGTACCAACGATATTCTTCTTAATGAAACAGCTTGATGTTCTCATACTTGGAGATGACTTAGCAACAGGACTTGGACAACGTGTAGACAAAACACGTTTCGCACTTATTATCCTAGCAACGTTGCTCGCCTCAGTGAACATTGCTGCCGTTGGTACAATCGCTTTCTTAGGACTCGTTGCACCGCACTTAGCGCGCATCGTTGTCGGGATGAATCATCAAAAATTATTTGTTTGTTCAGCGCTATTTGGAGCTATCCTTCTTTGCATCGCTGACTTACTTGGACGAACCATTGTCTATCCGAAAGAGATTCCTTCTGGGCTAGTAGTCGCTGTCCTTGGTGCTCCTTATTTCTTGTGGTTAATGAGAAAAAGCGGGAAGAATGTTAGTTAAAAATGCAAGCTTCTTTTATTTAGAAGCTTGCGTTTTTTATGTCATGGCAAATTTCAGTGCGGCATAAATTAACATACGCCTTATAAAACAAATATAATACGATCATAGTATATTATATAAAAGATACTTCTTTTACTTCATCACCACTCTTTGCCTCATTCTCTACCCACTTAATATACGAAGTACAATGAAGATTCCCCCTAATTTACATATTCCCAAACATATTGTAGTATGGATCGAAAATTAAATAAGAGAAGGAAAAACGAATCCTTTCACGAATTTACCCTATGAATGTAACCATAGGGGGGATAACATGTACCAAACAATTGAAGGCTTTTTAAAAACATGGAAATATGAGGCTGATTCTACACAAAAGGTATTGGATGCATTAACTGATGAATCTTTAGCACAAGAGATTGCACCTGGGCATTGGACTTTAGGTAGAGTTGCTTGGCATATCGTCACTGCGATTCCAGTCATGCTATCAGGAACAGGCTTACAATTTGAGGGAGAAGCAAATGATTATCCTATACCGACTTCCGCGAAGGCAATTTCGGAAGGTTACCGTAAAGTAAACACGGCTTTTGTAGAGGCAATCCAAACAGAGTGGACTGATAAAGATTTAACAACAATTAATGATTTCTTTGGGCGTCCAATGCCAAACTCTATTTTTTTGATGACTCTCATTAATCATCAAAATCACCACCGCGGTCAAATGACTGTTTTAATGCGCCAAGCTGGATTAAAAGTCCCAGGTATTTATGGGCCAGCTAAAGAGGAATGGGCCGCTGCAGGAATGGAAACTCCCAAAATGTAATGACATAAAAAGACAAGGTGGCTGAGCACCTTGTCTTTTTATGTAACTTGTTTCATGTGAAACTTTATAGTGCATCTTCGTTCTCAATATTTCTAATTCCATAATAAGCAATCACAATGCCAATAGCCGCAAGCGCGAATTGAAGCGGGAGAAAGGTTGCTAATGAGAACTCCGGCTGATTTTGACATGCAATCATCACAACAATTAAGGACGACACAATCGTTGTTGGAACAGAATATTTGCGCATACCGAAATATAATGGAATTAAACCTGCTCCTGCAGCTGCAACAGCAAAAGGAATTGCTTTTATACTTTCTTGAATTAACTCACCTATCGTTATTGTATTCGGAATAACTAGCATAAAACTATTTAATGTAAAGAAGACACTTACTATAAAAATGTTAGATAGTAAGACTGTTATGAATGTTAATATTGCGGTAATTAATAACTTACTTGCAATGATTTTTTTTCGACTAATCGGATACGAAAACATGAGCAATATTGTTTTATTTTTATATTCTTCAATTACTAATTTTGCAATTAGTACTCCTGCAAAGACAATAAATGTTCCTCTCACCATTACACTCGCCATTAAAAGAATACCTTGAGGATTTCCTAATTCTACATCCCCTTCAATTTGTGACACATAGCTTACAAAAAACAACATCGCAACCATCACTACATTTGCAATAATCGCACCTTTCATATACCACCCAAGCTTACATTTCTTCATTTCTAGCTTTATAAGTTGCAGCATGTTATCCCCCCTAGTTCATATGTTATAGTGAATAAATCCTCCTGTTCGATTTTATTGTTCATTAACTGGTAATACTTTACGATAACTTCTAGATAGAAAGTTCAAATAAATACGGAGATACTTCCAACTAAAATAGGCGATACTTCCCACGATTCCACCTATAATCAGAGCCCAAACCATACTCCACTCCTGAGGGATTGATAAACCAGGTCCAATATCCATTTGTACCCATGTAGCTCCAAAAGAACGAATAATACCTGCAATCAATATAAGTACAGTACAAAAACCGAAACCGTACGCAATCGTTGCCAAAACTGGAACAACAATAACGCTTAATAGTCCCGTCGTACAGTAAAAAAACAGCATAGAAAATAGGTCACTGATGGAACGAGTTGATTTTTTTCGCATGATATATTCACCTCTTCTGATTATTATTTGATATATATAGTGCCTTTTTCGCTTAAAAGCTCCGCCTTATTTGATGCATCACCGATTACACCTTCTTTTGTTTTTTCCGTATTCGTTCTTTTCTTAAATCCATTTAAACTCACTACTATATCGGATGAGTCGCTGTTAGCAGCAAGCTGGAATGAAGTTGGAGCTTCTTTATAAGACACACCAATATCTCCTGATTTTGTTTCTACAAGTAATGACTTTCCTTCAAGATTGTATCTGTATTTAAGCCACATCCATTTTATTCACTTTATGATAAGACAGATAACCAATTGTAAGACCTAGTAGACAAAGTGCAATCGGTACTACAATGAAGTCAAACAAACTAATCTGTCCTTCCCCATTAGTAACAGTTGAGTTAATCAATAATCCAATTACTATAGACGAGGTGATCGTTGTAGGAGTTGACTTTTTCCTCATGCCAAAATATAAAGGAACTAAACTAATTCCAGCCATCATAAATGCAGTAAGAAAAGTAGCTGGAATGGTAGCAATAATTTGTGCCATAGTAACAGGTGTTTCAAAAAAAACTATAATTGGGTTTAAAAAGAAAATTAATATATTGATGATACACGTAGAAAGAATTATGGTAAAAAAACAAAATCCAAAGGTAATCGCTAACTTAGCTTGCATTATTTTTTTTCGCTCTAATGGATAGCTAAACAATAATTGCATCGTTTTACTTTTGTATTCATCAATTACTAAACGCGATAAAATGACAGCTGAAAAAATCATAAATGTTGTTCTAATAAAAATATTTGTTAAAGACATAAATCCCGCATAATCTGAAAACATTTGCTCACCCTCAGCTTTAGAACCCCATGCCATAAGAGCAGTAGCAACGAAAATTGATACAATACAAATTGCGATTCCTTTAAGATAACGAGATAAGCGATGTTTTTTCCATTCTAGTTTCATAAGTTTAAGCATGGATTCCCTCTCCATTCACAAGATTTAAGAAATACTCTTCTAATGAACTATGCTTTTTGTTTATGCTTTCAATTTCCACATCATTCACGATCAATGTTTTCGAAATTGCCTGCTGCATTTCTGTCATTTCATACACGCGAATAATACTCTCACTCATAATCTTGTAGTTTGTTATGCTGAGTTTATTTTCTAAAACATAAGCCGCTCGTTTCACATCTTGAACGTGAATTTCAATATACTCCGTTTGTTTACCATTAATACTTTTCATTGAAACTTCTTTTATCAATTTTCCATTTTGAATTACGCCAATCGTATCCGCCATTTGCTCCATTTCTCCTAAAATATGGCTAGAGATTAACAAGGTAATTCCATATTCTTTGCAAAGCATTTTAAATAAGTCGCGCAATTCTCTAATACCGATTGGATCTAGGCCGTTAATTGGCTCATCTAAAATTAATAGCTCTGGCTTTGTCAGAATCGCTCTGGCAATTCCTAATCTTTGTTTCATCCCCAGTGAAAAATCTTTTACTTTTTTATTCTCCACGTTGTGTAAATTAACAAGGTTTAATGCGTGCTCAATTCCCTTCTTATCGTAGTAACCCATATATTCGCAATGAAGATATAAATTTTCCTGAGCTGTTAATTTTTCATAGAAAATAGGATATTCAATAATCGTCCCCATTCGTTTTAACACTTCATAAGAAGTATCTGTTAATTTCTCACCAAAAATTTCAATATCTCCGCTCGTCGGTTTTATTAAATTAGTAATCATTTTCATAATCGTTGTTTTACCAGCACCATTCGGTCCTAAAAAGCCATAGATTTCTCCTTTTTTCACATGCATATTAACCCCTGAAATTACTTCTTTTCCTTGAAATACTTTTGTTAGCCTATTTGTTTTTAATATATATGACATATCATTTTCCCCTTTCGCCACATCTTTATATGTATATCATAGTCAATGAAAGTCTCTTTTTTCTTACCCATTCCTTACAAATTCCTTAAGTCAAAAAAGCTTGTAGAATTCTCTTTTCTACAAGCTAAAATTCGATCTTTTTCAGCACAATTGTAAATACTGTTTTCTCATATGGCTTACTGGAAAGATGAATTTCGCCGCCTAACGATTCTACAAGTCGCTTTGTGATGGTGAGTCCAAGACCGCTCCCTTGATATAATCGATTCCTTGAATCTTCTAGCGTATACATACGTTCAAATACTTTATCAATATGAGATTCATCAATTCCTTTCCCGCGGTCCCATACTTCAACATACACGCACCTATCATCTTCTCTTAATGTAATACCAAGCGTTTTTCCGTCATATCCATACGCAATCGCATTAGATATTAAATTATTTAACACTCGGCCTAATACTTCAGCATTTCCAAGTGCATACACATTCTTCTCTGGTATATCAATCCGTACCTCAAACCCTTTCGTCGTTACTAAATCATAAAAGGATAAAATTTTCTCTCGGCACACTTCATTCATATTCACCTTTGTCATTTCGATTGCTTTATCACCAGATTCCAACTTTGCTAAATCAAAAAACTTATGAATAAGTTCCATTACTTCTAGCGTTTTCAAATGCACTTTTTCTAGCAAAACTTGTCGTTCTTCTTCGTTCATCTTTTTATCTACATTTAACATTTCTGTATATCCAAGAATAACAGTAAGCGGCGTTTTTAAATCATGTGAAATGTTAGATAACATCTTTCTCATTGAAATTTCAACCTTCGCATGATCTGCATTCGTTTTCTGTTTCGCATCTAACAAATAATTAATTGCTACTAATAATTTTTGTAATTCTTGATCATCCGTCATAACCAATAACTTTTCACCTGTTTGTTGCTCTACAATATCCTGTAACTTTTCATATGTATAGTGTACATTTGCACTCTTACTTTTCCCAATTCTATATTGAAAATAAATAACGCCCAATAATACACAGATAACAATCATTAAAAGAGCTGTCATACTACATCACTTCCAGCTTATAGCCAATGCCCCATAGTGTTTTAATATATTCCGGATTAGATGGATCATCTTCAATCTTTTCACGTAAACGTCGCATATGAACATTAATCACATTATCATCACCATAATATTCTTCATTCCAAATCAGATTATAAATTTGTGCTTTTGTAAATACACGCTTTTGATTCTTTACAAATAGTTTTAAAATCTCAAACTCTTTCAAAGTAAGTTTTAGTTGTTTTTCTTTTTTTTGCACAGTGAAGTTGATCGGATCAATTTTCAAATCACCAATCTCAATCATTTCTTCCTTCTGCTCCGTGGCTGAATACTTTGTCGATCTTCTAATGCCTGCCTTTACCCGGGCTGCCAATTCAATCATAGAGAACGGCTTACAAATGTAGTCATCTGCTCCAAGACCTAAACCGATCGCCTTGTCTACATCCGTATCCTTCGCAGACATCATTAGAATGGGAACAGCACTTTTTTCTCGAATGATTCTCACAACCTCTAAACCGTCTAACTTTGGCATCATGATATCGAGAATGATTAAATCAAATGAGCCTTTTAGAAACGCGAGAACTCCTTCTTCTCCATCGGATGCGATTGTTATTTGAAAGCCCTCTTTTAATAAATATGTTTCAACCATCTCTTGAATGGAAATGTCATCTTCTACTAATAAAATATGATTTGACATGCTTCTATCCCCTTTTTACAAACATTAACAATTCAATTGTAACTGAAGTCAATAAAGGTGAAAAGAATTATATGAAAATTCAATCTGACTTCATTTCTTTTCACAACAATGTTATGATGAAATTCACTACTATTGTTTATAATTAACTTAATATAAAGGAGACTTACCATGTCAGAAAATAAAAAAGTAAGCTTAGCTGATTTAATGCGCGAACAACTTGCAAAGAAAAAGCAAGGGAATGGAAATGGCGCAAATGCGAAAAACCAAAATCAAGCAACAAAAAAATTACAAAACCAGCAAACAAAAAAGCCAAATAACCAACGTAGACGTACAGGTGTGTAAATGAACGGACAAAAACGATCTAATATTTCACCAGGCCTTGAAGTTGATATTGTGTTAAAGCAAGATCAACGAACTGGGAAGCTAACAAGAGGAATTGTCAAAGATATTTTAACGAATTCACCATCTCATCCACACGGCATTAAAGTACGATTGCAAGATGGACAGGTTGGCAGAGTGCAAAATATTATTTAATAAAAAAAATGAGCTCATGTAAAATTGAGCTCATTTTTCTTTGCACTAACCTTTAATTTTTTCTATAAAAACTACTTTTAAGTAATTACCTTCTTTAAATTGATCAATCGTACGGAAATCTTCTGGCAAGGAATGTTCTTCTAATATTTTATATTTACCATTCATTTCTTTAAAGGCTGTGTCGATAAAGCCTTTAAACTTTTTCATATCGAACGTACTACAATTTGTGGAAGCAACGATAATACCGTTATTTTCTGTAATGGTGATTGTTTCTTTTAATAGGTTTTTGTAATCTTTCGCTGCACTAAATGTATACTTTTTAGAGCGTGCAAAGCTTGGTGGATCTAGCACAACCATGTCAAACTTCATTTGTTTCTTCGCTGCGTATTTAAAGTAATGGAATACATCCTCTACGATAATATCTTGCGCTTCATAGTCAATGCCATTTACGCTAAATTGCTCAATTGTTTTACTTAAGCTACGATTCGCAAGGTCAACGCTTGTTGTTTTTGTCGCTCCGCCAAGTGCTGCGAATACAGAAAACGCTCCTGTATAAGAGAACATATTTAATACTGTTTTTCCTTTTGCATATGTGTCACGAATTTGTTTTCGAACGTTGCGCTGATCTAAAAATACACCTACCATTGCTCCGTCATTTAAATACACCGCAAAGTTTACACCGTTCTCTTTTACGATGATTGGGAACTCACCTCGTTCTCCAGCAACAAAATCATCGTCTTCAATATATTTTCCTTTTGTATCAAAGCGCTTCTTCTGATAGATTCCTTTGAAGTTTGCTACTTTCTGAAGAGCTCCAACGATTTCGTTTTTAAAGGAATAAACCCCTTCGCTATACCAGCTGATTACATAATAACCATCGTAATAATCAATGATTAAACCGCCAAGACCATCACCTTCACCGTTTACAACACGAAATGCTGTTGTATCATTCGATTTGTAAAAACCTTTTCTCTTATGTAACGCTGATTTGATTTTTCTTTCAAAGAAAGCTTGGTCAATGTGCTCTTGCTCTTTTCTTGTTAAAATCCAGCCATATCCTTTATTTTGCTTTCCATAATATCCTTTACCAAGAAATTGGTTCTGCTCATCAACAATTTTGATGATAGTTCCCTCTTCTCGTATATCATTTAAGTTTTGAATTGCATCTTTTAAAATAAGCGGGTAGCCACTTTTAATTTCTTTTATAAATTTCGGTTTTATCTTTACAATTACTTCTGATCGCATGTAATGTCTTCCTTTCCATTTGAATGCTTTCTACCTATTAGGAAGCATTTAAAAAACGAGACGGAAAAAACAGCCTCGTTTCACTATACCATATTATTGCTTTGCGAGTACAACCAACTCGTTACCAAAGACAACCGTTATATATTTATACGATGTAAAAGATAAGACTCTTATCTAGAGATCAGTCTTAGAGCAATGTCCAACAGAAAAAAACTGTACATAAACAAGAATAAATAAGAATTTTCATTCCTCTCAAAAACCCAATAATGAATTTTTAATATTGTGGTTTTTCACGAAACCATAATGTAGCAATCCATTTTTCTCCTTCATGTACTGCGCAACCTTCATGCAATGAAAGTGGATGCGGTTCATCTGTCCCTCTTTTACAATTTTCAAAAACTAATAATTTCCCTTCACTTGGAGTAACTGTAAGATTCAGAGAGGGAAAAAAAGTTTCTCCACCTGCATCAACTGTATTCAAATAAAGAATAGCTGTATAAAGTCGTTGTCCCCCTTGTTTAACTTGGTTCCTCCCACCTTCGTGCCAGGTACCATAACAATCAATATGGGCATCAAATTTCCCTCCAACTTCATATCTCGCTGCCTGTAATGGCTCAGCGTGATTAAGCGGCAAGGGCATAGCAGTAGCAATAAGTTCAGATACTTTACTAACAAGCCCATGTGAATAGTGTGGAAGCCAAGTAAAATCTGATTTCCTTTCCCCTGTATGTCCATAGGCTTGTGCGGGTTGGATGTGCTTTTTAGATAGCTCGATTAACTCTTGGCATTCTGCTGGTGTAATTATTTGTTCATACTGGGCTACAAAAGGCTCATCATGGAGAACAATTGGCGTTTTATTCATAAGGTATAATCCTCCTCAAACTTTATTGAACGACAGTAGTATATTATGTGGGTGAAACTGGATAGGTGTTACGAACAAGGAGTAATAAAATGGAAGTCTTTTTTAGATTGAAAATCCCTTCATCAATAAACAATAGATTTAGATAAATTTCCCAATATATTAATTTCTACAAAAAAGACTTTCTTTCAAAGAAAGTCTCTTTTCCTCATTTTTCTACGACAACTTCCCGCTTCTGAAAAATAGAAATAATATATCCAACAAACATACCGATGATTCCTGGTAAGAGCCAACCGATTCCTACATTGTAAAATGGAATCTTTTCTAACATAGGCGATAATGCTGCAATTTGAATCTGAGCATTATTTAAACCATCGAAGAAACTAACAACAAATGCCCCTACAATTCCACCCACATACATTGCTAGCGGGATACGCATGTAATTTTCAATTAGTGATAATACGATTAATACGATACCAATTGGATAGATTGCGATTAAGATTGGTAACGCTAATGCATTTAGCTGTGTTAAACCAAGGTTTGCTACCATAAATGCTAACATGCAGAAGATGAAAACAACTTTTTGATACGACAGCTTTGGTAGTAATGCTGAGAAAAACTCTCCGCAAGCTGCAACGATTCCAACCGAAGTTGTTAAACATGCCGCTGCAATCGCTACACCCAGTAGAAGAGTGCCATAACTACCAAATAAATGATGCACAACATTTGTTAAAATAACACCACCGTTTTCTCCCATTCCAAGCGATACACTAGAAGCCCCAAGATAAGCAAGCGCTAGGTAAACAATAAGTAAACCAAATGCTGCAATCATCCCCGCAAAAATTGTCACTTTCGCAATACTTTTCTTATTGGTAATTCCTTTTCCTTTTAAAGCATTAACAACTACATTTCCGAAGACAAGTGCTGCTAATCCGTCTAATGTTAAGTATCCATCAATAAATCCTTTGAAAAGCGGATCCTTATATGCTTCTGTCGGTGCTCCAAACTCACCCATCGGTGTAATCAATGCTTTGATGACAATAATTGCAATAACCGCTAATAAAATTGGTGTTAATACTTTCCCAATACGTCCTACTAATTTCGAAGGATTTAACGCTAAATAGAAAGTAACTGCAAAGAAAATAAATGTAAAGATAACAAGTGGATATGCCTGACTGACTACGGAACTTGATAAAAATGGAGTAACCGCCATTTCATAAGCAACAGTTCCTGTACGCGGTACACTTACAAACACACCTAAACATAAATAAATCGCAACTGTGAAAACAAGTGCAAACAACGGATGCACACGACCTGCGAGTTTATTAATATCTCCTTTTAAAGCAATGACAATGACTCCTAGTAAAGGAAGCCCTACACCTGTAATAACAAAACCAAATAAAGCCACCCATACATCTGTTCCAGCACCTTGTCCTAACGCTGGTGGAAAAATCATATTCCCCGCACCGAAGAATAGTGCAAATAACATTAAACTTATTGCAAACATCTCAGATAACTTTAAAGATGATTTCATTTTTCTCTACCTCCTAAAAAATAATAAAAGACTAAATATTCAGAAATAAAAAACCGCTATATTTCCGCTTTCAATCCAAATTCCTTTATAAAAGAACGCAAAAAACACCCGTCCCTAACAAAGGGACGAGTGTTGAAATCGTGGTTCCACCCTTATTCTAATAAAATGAATGTATAACAAAATAAACTCATTTTATAGCTCGTGTAAATTAATAACGGTTTTATCCGCCAAGAATTACAATGCATGATGCAGTTCACTCTTGAAGTTTAGAGGTGGTAAGTGTATCTTTTCGTATTAGGAAGCTCACAGCCTAAGGCTTCCCTCTCTGAGAATCGTAAAAAATAACTCATGTCCTCATCATTACTTTTCAAAATATATTGTCGAATCTTGTTGTTTTTTATTATATGGGCTATTTTCAAAAAAAACAATAGTTTTATTTTTTCTAACAAAAAATAAAACTGAGAAACAGCTATAGCTGCTTCAATAATTGTTGTAACTCTTGCTCTGTGACATTTCGCCACTTTCCAGCTTCTAATCCAGCAAGCTTAATATTCATAATTCGTACCCGTTGTAGCTTCGTTACTGTATATCCAAACACACGGCTCATTCGGCGAATTTGTCTATTCATTCCTTGCGTTAAAACAATTCGAAATGTCGAGTGATCTACCCTGGTTACTTTACATGGTTTTGTCATTCCATCTTTAATTTTCACACCACGGCTCATTCCATCAATAAACCAATCTGTAAATGGCTTATCAACCGTTACAATATATTCTTTTTCATGCTCATGATCTCCGTGTAAAATTTGATTGGCAATCGCTCCATCGTTTGTTAGCAAAATCAATCCTTCCGACGCTTTATCTAAGCGACCAACTGGAAAAATTCTCTCTGGATGATTGATGTACTCAATGATATTTCCTTCAATATGTTCCGCAGCAGTACAAGTGATCCCTACTGGTTTATGAAAGGCAATATAGATTTTTTCTTTATCTTCTTTCTCGATTGTTTTACCATCAATCGTTACAATATCGTTCACCGTAACAATCGCACCGTGCGTACAAACCTCACCGTTAATTGCCACGCGGTCCGCTTTAATGAGGCGGTCTGTTTCTCGCCTTGAGCAGGATAATACTTCGCTTATAAATTGGTTAATTTTCATGTCGTATTCCTTTTTTCTTATAGATTATCCGAAAAGAAAAAACGTCAATCTCAGGCGTTAACTTATGCCGAGATTGACGCTTCCTTACTTCGCAAAAAACACTAAATAAATAACTCCAATCACCAAAAACATGCCGCAACAAGCTAACAATACTTTTGCAAGTTTGTCCATAAACATAATGGTTTACCCCTTTTGCCTGGTTTTGTGCTTATTTTAATTCGACAACTGTTACGCCGAGGCCTCCCTCGCCCATATCACCATAGCGGAAGTTTTTCACACCACGATGTTTTTTCAAGTAATCTTGTACACCTTGACGAAGTGCTCCTGTTCCTTTTCCGTGAATGATGGATACGCGTGGATAGTTTGCAAGCTGTGCATCGTCTAAATATTTTTCTACACGTATCATTGCATTTTCAAAACGTTCACCGCGAAGATCAAGTTCTAAGGAAACTTGATAGTCTCTTCCCTTAACAGTCGCGACTGCCTTTTTCTCAACAGGTTGTGGCGTATTAATATACTCCATATTAGATTCTTTCACTTTCATCTTCAGAATACCAATTTGAACGTTCCACTCCGTATCACTTACTTTTTTCAGCAATTGTCCTTTTTGCCCGAACGTTAATACTTTTACTTCATCGCCTGCTCGTAATTGTTGTTTTGGCGCAGTGTTTTTCACTTTTACTTTTTGTTTTTTCACAAGCTCTGGCGCTGCACCTTCTAGGCGACTTTTCGCTTCGATAAGCTCATGATCTTTCACGTTTGCAAGCTGTGCTTTACGCAGTTGACGAAGTTCACGAATGATGCCTTCTGCTTCTTTTTTCGCAGCTTCTACTTTTTCTTCGCCCTCTTTTTGTGCCTTTAATAATCTTTCATCACGCTCATCGTTAAATTCAATAATTTGACGTTGCAATTCACGATGAAGTTTTTCAGATTGTTTACGATGCTCTTCTGCTTCGGTCCATTCGCGCTCTGCATTTTTTTGACTTTCTTCTAGCTTCGCAATCATATTTTCGATTTTATTTGTATCGGTGCTAATATGATTACGAGCACGATCAATTACTCGATCAGATAAACCAAGACGTTTTGAAATTTCAAAAGCGTTACTGCGTCCTGGTACACCAATTAATAACTTATAAGTTGGGCTTAGTGTGTTTACATCAAACTCCACACTCGCATTAATAACTTGTTCACGGTTGTAACCATATGCTTTTAGCTCCGGATAATGCGTCGTTGCGACAACGCGTGCTCCGCGGTTATATACCTCATCTAAAATAGAAATCGCAAGTGCTGCTCCTTCTTGTGGGTCTGTTCCAGCACCTAATTCATCAAATAATACTAAGCTTTCAAAATCAGCTTTTTCTAATATATCTACAATGTTCACCATATGAGAGGAGAACGTACTTAAACTTTGTTCAATCGATTGTTCATCACCAATATCAGCAAAGATATTTTTAAACACACAAATCTCTGATTCGTCTAATACTGGAATATGAAGACCAGATTGCGCCATTAATACACAAATGCCGACTGTTTTTAATGTAACTGTCTTACCACCTGTATTCGGACCTGTAATAACGATTGTTGTGAAGTCTTTACCAAGCATGATATCATTCGGCACAATGATTTTTGGATCGATAAGTGGATGACGGGCTTGTCGTAAATCCATATAACGCTCATTATTTACAATTGGTTTTGTTGCTTTAATACGCTTTGCATAAAAAGCTTTTGCAAAAATGAAATCAAGATTTGCAATAACCTCTACATTTGCTAACACAATATCAGCTTCGACTGCTACTTCTTCTGTTAACATCATTAAGATGCGTTCTACTTCTTGTTTTTCTTTCACTTTTGCTTCTTGCAATGCGTTATTTAGTTCCACAATGACTTGCGGCTCAATAAATAACGTTTGTCCTGATGCAGATTGATCATGAACAATACCACCATATACACCGCGGTATTCTTGCTTCACAGGAATTACATAGCGATCATTACGAATTGTAACGATTGCATCTGATAACATCTTTTGGGCATTTGAAGAACGCGTCATATTTTCAAGTTTCTCACGAATACGGCTTTCTGCAGTGCGGATTTGGTTACGAATGCCGCGCAGTTTATCACTCGCGCTATCGACTACTTCTCCTCCATCCCCAATGCAGTTTGTGATCTTCTTTTCTAAATCATATACAGACACAATTTGCGCAACATGTGTTTCTAAAATTGGAAGCTCTACACCATTATCGATCATATCTTCAATAAACCGCTTCATTTGGCGGCTACCATACATCGTGCTTGCGATATCGAGCAGTTCATGTGGGCTTAGCATACTTCCAATTTTCGCACGTTTTACATTCGGACGAATATCAAAAATTCCGCCAAGCGGTACATGCCCTTTTAAGCGAATGACTTTTGCTGCCTCATCTGTTGTTTCTTGCATTTCTACAATTTCTTCAAAATCTGTACTTGGCACGAGGCTCTTCACTTTATCACGACCAAGTGAAGAAGCAACATGCTCAAGTAATTGTTCTTTTACTTTGTTATATTCTAATACACGCAACGTTCGTTCTAACATAAGTTGCACGTCCCCCTTGTGTTACTTATTCCGTTTAATATAATCTAATAAACGTTCAATATCCCATGTGTTAATCACGGTATCTTTCTGAATCCACCCTTTACGAGCTGCCGCTACACCGGTTTCCATATCTTCTAACATTTCAAGTGTATGCGCATCAGTATTGATCGCTACTTTTACGCCCGCATCTTGTGCTTGCTTTAATAGTTTCGCACTTAAATCTAAGCGGTTCGGATTCGCGTTTAATTCTAAAATTGTATCTGTTTCTTTTGCGAGTTCAATCAGTAAATCTGTATCTACATCGTACCCTTCGCGGCGTCCAAGAAGACGACCTGTTGGGTGGGCAATCATCGTAACATGTTTATTTTCAATTGCTGTACGCAAGCGTTTCATAATTGTTTCACGGTCTTGTGAGAAGCTAGAATGGATTGCACCAATGACATAATCAAGCTCCGCTAATACTTCATCATCAAAATCGAGCGTTGCATCTGGTAAAATATCCATTTCGATTCCGCGTAAAATTGTAATATCTGAGTATTTTTCGTTAATACGTTCAATCTCTTTTCCTTGTTCACGAAGACGCTCTTTCGTTAAACCGTTCGCTACTTTCAAGTATTGGGAATGATCCGTAATTGCCATAAATTTATACCCACGCCCGCGGCATGCTTGTACCATTTCTTCAATTGAAAAAGCACCGTCACTCCATGTTGTATGCATATGTAAATCACCTTGTATATCAGAGAACTGAATTAAATTTGGATATTCTTTAATCAACTCAAGCTCTTTTCCATCTTCACGTACTTCTGGTGGAATAAATGGTAGACCAAAATGAGCAAAGAATGCTTCTTCTGTTTCAAACGTCTTCACTTCACCTGTCTCTAAATTTTCCACACCGTACTCACTAATCTTTTCACCTTTATCTTTTGCAATTTGGCGCATTCTTACGTTATGATCTTTTGAACCTGTGAAATGATGAAGCGTTGTAATAAATTCTTCAGGTTTTACAAGACGGAAATCAATTGAAATATCATATTCATATTGAAGACGAACGGATACTTTTGTATCACCGCTCGCAATGACTTCAATCATATTATCAAATTGCAGTAAATGTTCACGTACTGCTACTGGATTTTCCGTTGCGATAATAAAATCTAAATCTTTTACCGTTTCGCGAACGCGGCGCAGGCTACCAGCGCGAGAGAATCGAACAATTTCCTGGACATTCGACAATTTCTTCTCTATTTCCCCGGCAATAGGTAAGACCATCGCAATCGGTAATCGCTCTGGACGAGAGCCTACTTGAGCGATTGCTTCTAATATTTTCTCTTCTGTTTTCTTACCGAATCCCGCAAGTGCCTGTACTTTATTTTCTTCACAAGCCTTTTGCAAAGTTTCCATATCAATAACGCCAAGCTCTTTGTACAACTTCGCTACTTTTTTACCACCAAGCCCTGGTAATTTTAATAACGGTAATAGACTGCTTGGCACTTCCTTTTCAAGCTCCTCTAATACTTCTGAAGTTCCAGCTTCAATATATTCTTGAATGACCGCTGCTGTTCCTTTTCCAATACCCGGAATCTTTGTGAAATCTTCAATTTCAGAAAGACTACGATCATCGCTTTCTAATGCTGCTGCGGCTTTACGAAATGCAGATATTTTAAATGGATTTTCGCCCTTAAGCTCCATAAAAAGGCCGATTGTCTCCAATAATTTAATCACTTGTTTTTTATTTACTTTCATTCTTTCCCCGCCTTTCTTTCATAGAAAAAAAACTTCTCTTTCCGAAAAAAGAGAAGTTATACTCTGCTACCTGGCTGCCATAGTTCCTTCACCTTTTCAGAAAGAATCGGTGTATCGTCTACAATTATTTTGCTAATTGATGATTTTTGCAGTGGCGTTTGTACCTGTTCAATCGGAAGAATAGTTCCAATAATAATTAAGACAAACAGAATAATATACACTTCTAAGAAACCAAGAAGTGCTCCAGCAAACGCATTTACCTGTTTTATAACTGGGATTTCTGTAAACATATTCAGCAAATTCCCAAGCAATGAAAGCGCGATTTTTGTAATAATAAATAATACAATGAACGCAATTGCTTGATAGAATACTGCTTCGATATTATTTGCATCAATCCATTCTGGCACAGATACGTTCTGATCGAATGGATACGGAATAAATTTCTCAAGTACTGGCGCTAAATCTTTGCAGTACCAGTATGCAACAAGGTATGCGATAATAAAGCTTGTTAACTTTACAAGTTGTAGGACAAACCCTCTTCTTAAGCCGAGGAAAAATCCCATAACAAGCAGTAATATGATAATAATATCAATCATGTTATTCCATTCCTTTTTTTGTCATACTTTCTTTTAGTTTCTCATGTTCTTCTTTTAATTTTATATAATCGTGTATGACGTTTACCGCCGTCAATACCGCTAGTCTACTCGTATCAAGCGAAGGATTCTTGGCATTGAGTTCGCGCATTTTATCATCCACAATCGCTGCTACCATGCGGATATGACTTGTACTTTCATCGCCAACAACTGAATATTGCTGACCATAGATTTCTACATTAATTCGACTTTTATTTCCCTTTTGTTGTGACAACTCACCGGCCTCCAATCACGTACAGAATCCTAAAGTTTATCATACCATGAACCATCATAATATGGAAACAGAAAGAACAATCCGATATGATAAAAATAACAATATTGAAAAAGGAGCGACTACTTTGTCAAATTCTATCGTAATCCAAACAAATCCTGCAATAATTGAGGATATGAAACAACAATATAAACAAGCAATTGCCCCAAAAGTTCCGCAAGGTGGTATCTTTATGGCGAAAGTTCCATCTTGTACAATTACGGCCTATAAATCAGGCAAAGTAATGTTTCAAGGTACTCGTGCAGAGGAAGAAGCTGCACGTTGGCAAAATGTTTCTCAAGTGCCGAAATCTTCTGGTAAAAAAACTGCAAATTCGCACCGCTATGCCCCGCCCGCTTCCATTGGAACAATGTCTATAGCTGGATCTGATGAAGTGGGTACTGGAGATTACTTCGGACCGATGACAGTTGTTGCTGTATATGTAGACGCAAAGCAAATTCCATTATTGAAAGAACTTGGTGTAAAAGACTCTAAAAACTTAAATGATGCGCAAATTGCCGAAATTGCAAAACAGTTACTTAACGTTGTTCCTTATAGTTCTCTCGTTTTGCATAATGAAAAATATAACGAACTATTCGAAAAAGGAAACAATCAGGGGAAACTAAAAGCGCTCTTACACAATAAGGCTCTTACAAATTTACTAGCAAAGATTGCACCTACAAAACCAGAAGGCATCTTAATAGACCAATTCACGCAGCCTGATACATATTACAAATACTTAGCAAAACAAAAAGAAGTACAGCGTGAAAACGTGTATTTCGCAACTAAAGGTGAAAGTGTTCATTTAGCAGTTGCAGCAGCCTCTATTTTAGCTCGCTACTCATTCGTAAAGCAGTTTGATGAGCTCAGCAAAAAAGCCGGTATGCCACTTCCAAAAGGAGCGGGTAAGCAAGTTGATATCGCTGCAGTTAAATTAATTCAAAAGCTAGGAAAAGAACGGCTTCCTGAGTTTGTGAAACTTCACTTTGCAAATACAGAAAAAGCATTTCGTTTATTGAAAAAATAGCTATTTTTCAGTATCGACAATATATAAATGAACTAAACAAAATAAAAACATATAAATAAGAGTAGTCGACATGACTACTCTTATTTATATATGTTTAGCTTCGTTTTTGTCTCTTATTTGATGAAGATACTTTAAAAGAACCCGTTTCGTTTGTTGTAGTTCCTTGACCTTCGACTTGCGAGGAACCAAGACTTGCTCTAGAAGGATCTTTTTTTACTTTTCTGCCCATTTTATTCACCCCTTCGCGTTACTTTTTACTTAGAGGCAAGAAACTATACAGCATAACAATCAAAATATATACTGCCGATCCAATCCGTATAAAGTCACTCTTACACTTTCACTTCTATTAACGCTAATTTTACTTTCCTAAGAGATGAGTTTGCTCTTCACTAATATCCCATAGACGCTTTGCGGCATCCATATCCAATGCAACCTCAGATGGCCTTTCCACTTGCCCATTAGCATAATAATAACCACTATGATCGATAATGTCAGTTGTTTCTGCTAGCCATACTAAAGTTTCAGCTCCTTCCTCAGGTGTGCGAGAGAAAGGTTTCATTACTGCCATAGTTAAGCGAGCCGAGAGACCATTATCCTGGTTGAAATTCGTGGCTACAAGTCCTGGATCGAAGCAGGAAGCTATGACACCTGTCCCCTCTAGTCGCCGTGCCAACTCAGAGGTAAATAAGATGTTAGCTAATTTGGTTTGCCCATAACGCATCGTAGGACCCCCCATTAATTTCTTAACACCACGATAAAGTTTTTCTGCATCTAAATCATTAAAATCGATTCCTTTTTTAGCCATTTTGTGACCATGAGATGCGGTAGTGATAACGCGAGCGGGGGCACTTTCCTTTAAACGGCCAAGTAGCAAATTAGTAAGTAGGAATGGAGCTAAATGATTAACCGCCCAGGTCATCTCCAAGCCGTCCTCCGTAATTTGCCTTGTTTGAAATAAAGCACCAGCATTATTAACTAATATATCTATTCTAGGGCACTTCTCTAGAATGTCAGTAGCTACTTGATGTATTGACTTCTGAGAAGCCATATCAGCTAGAAATATATCTACCACTGCATTACCATTCGTTGAACCCTTAATTTGAGTCACAATATCATTTGCTTTCGCTTCGTTTCGTGCAATAATCCCTAGCCTTGCACCGCGTTCCGCAAGTACCTTAGCCGCCGCTAGCCCAATCCCACTTGTCGCTCCCGTGATGACTACATACTTGTCACGCACTGTCCACTCTGCACACCTATTAATTACCCCCATTTTCCCAAAACCCCTCTCCCAATTTCCATAAATGATTCATTCGTTTTACTATATATGAAATGGAAAGAGAACTATGAACAACATTTTTTATCCTAGCTCAAAATACTTGATAAGATTTCGAATCTAGTTCCATCCTCTTCTAAATAAAAAAAGCAAGAGCAATTGCTCTCACTTTTTTGTTATATTAAAACTCCGAAGAACCTGGAGTTCTTGGGAATGGAATGACGTCACGAATGTTAGCCATGCCAGTGATGTACATTAGGAAGCGCTCGAAACCAAGGCCGAATCCAGCGTGTTTTGTACCGCCGTATTTTCTAAGTTCTAAGTACCACCAGTAGTCTTCTTCGTTCATGCCTAATTCTTTAATTCTGTCTGTTAAAACATCCATTCTTTCTTCACGTTGACTTCCGCCGATTAATTCGCCGATGCCAGGAACGAGAAGGTCGGTAGCAGCTACTGTTTTTCCATCTTCGTTCAAGCGCATGTAGAATGCTTTAATGTCTTTCGGATAATCAGTTACGAATACAGGGCGTTTAAAGATTTCTTCTGATAAGTATCTTTCGTGCTCTGTTTGTAAGTCAATGCCCCATTCTACTGGGTATTTGAAGTCAGCACCTGATTCTTGAAGTACTTTAATTGCTTCTGTGTATGTGATGCGGCCAAAGTCAGAGTTGATTACGTTGTTCATGCGCTCAAGAACTGTTTTATCAACAAAGCTGTTGAAGAATTCCATTTCTTCTGGTGCATGCTCTAATACGTATTTCATTGCATATTTCAGCATATCTTCTGTAAGGTTCATTACATCACCTAATTCAGCGAATGCAATCTCAGGCTCAACCATCCAGAACTCAGCTGCGTGACGAGTTGTGTTTGAGTTTTCAGCACGGAATGTAGGTCCGAATGTGTATACATCACGGAACGCTAATGCATAAGCTTCAGCATTCAGCTGTCCACTTACCGTTAAGTTTGTTTCTTTACCGAAGAAGTCTTTTGATTCGTCAACTTGTCCGTCTTCACCTTTAGGTATATTGTTTAAATCTTGCGTTGTTACGCGGAACATTTCGCCTGCACCTTCTGTATCACTACCCGTGATAATTGGTGTATGAACGTGTACGAATCCACGCTCTTGGAAGAATTGGTGAATCGCAAACGCTGCGATAGAACGCACGCGGAACGTTGCAGAGAATGCATTTGTTCTTGGACGTAAGTGAGCGATTGTACGTAAGTATTCAAACGTGTGACGCTTCTTTTGAAGTGGGTAATCAGAATCTGATAAGCCCTCGATATCAATTTTTTCTGCTTTAATTTCAAATGGTTGCTTTGCTCCAGGTGTTGCAATTACTTTACCCTCTACTTTAACTGAAGAGCTAAGTGGAAGTTTCGCAATTTCTTTGAAGTTATCTAATTCTGTATCGAAAACGATTTGAACGCTTTTGAAGAAGCTACCGTCGTTTAATTCGATGAAACCAAATGCTTTTGAATCACGTAAGTTACGAATCCACCCTGATACTTGTACTGTTTGACCTGCGTATTTATCTGTATCTCTATACAGACTTTTTACTAATGTGTTTTCCATAGTGAAATTCTCCTTTGCTGATATATTTGAATACAAAAAAACCTTTCATCCATAAAGGGACGAAAGGTTAAACTTCGCGGTACCACCCAATTTGTCATAAAGACCAACTTTAACTCGTATGTATTTACATACTTCCCGGTTTGTAACAGGCCGGATTCCCGTCTAAGTCTACTCTTGAATACAAGTTTCAATTTCGGTTAGCAACTCCAAGGTGTTCTTCACATATACCGCCTCATCAGGCTCTCACCGTCCCTGACTCGCTTTGGATTATAGTATATACTACTTTTCCTTATCATCGTTTTTCGTTTTGTTAAACTAAAATTAATGTACTACATTCGAGGGAAAGATGCAAGGCGTCCTGTTGATAAAGTGAACCTTACCACTCTCTCCATTCTTCGGTTATGTCTTCTTCTACTTCTACAATAAATTCAGATAATTCTTCTCTTTCTAATGTCTCAATGAAAAAATCGTATTGTTCATTTAATTCATTTAAACTAACTACGACTTTTTCTACACACTCAGGCAAAAATAAACCAGATGCTTTTCAGCATCTGGTTTATTTTTGTTAACTTGATAGCTATGCCCCTTAAGGATTTTTTATGCTGCAGGTTCCGTTGGAGCTGGTTGAACAGGAGTTACTTTCCCGCCACTCATGGATTGATTCATAAATTCACCAATCATTTTTTGTAACTCATCCATTGGAACAATGTTCTTTTCAGAAGTATCGAATGTGAATTTGATTGGTTTATCGATCGATTTGATATCAGATTTAATATTCATATCAAATTTAATTGTTTCTTTTTCGTTCTCAGGATTTTTTGCTTCGACATGAATTGCTGCATCCTGTTTTTTAATTGTTTTTCCATCCATTGTATAAATTAAAGAAATAGAAGATTTATCAAGATTTGCATCTTTCAATTCTTTCTTAAAGTCTGCAATTTCTTGTTTTGTTCCAGTGAAATTTTTCATTGTAGAAATTTCATCAAATAGCTTTTCAATCACTGTTTTTAAATCTTTACCTGTTAATTTCACAGTGTATACATCTTTTTCGTTTGTAAATTTGTCTTCAGGAAGCGCTTTGATTGCATCTAATAACGATTTTTGTACTTTCTCTTGGATTTTCGCAGATTCTTTTGTATCTACTTCTCCTAAATCTTTCATATCCATTTTGATAACTTTTCCTTCTAGAGTAGAAAAACTATCACCAGGAACGCCAGCTAATTGTAATAGTGATTTTACATTATTCGCTTTTACATATAAAGCCTCTTTCCCTTCATCCATAAACATTGGAATCGATATATCCATTTTCATTGCATCTGTTTTAACCTTTGCACCAATTGTTACTTCGTCTTTTTTTGCATCTTTATCTGTTTTTGAATCAACTGTAACTGATATGTTTTTTAACATATCCATTGCCACTTTATCTTCTCTTTTCATATCTTTCGCATTAGAATCGAATTTAAAAGAAATTGAACTGCTTGATTCCATTTGCTTTGCGTTTAAAATGCTTTCTGTTGAAGAAACAACTGTTTCTTTTGCAGATTTTCCACACGCAGATAAAGCGAAAAGACTTAAACTTGCCGCAACAACTAATCCCATTTTCCCAAACTTCATAAAACCACCCCTTCAATTCATTAACATATCTATCATAACATGGAAAATAAAAAGTTGGGATATTCAAATGAAAAAATGTAACTATTTAGCTATCCTCTTGATTTGAGAGTTTCGTATTTTCTGTACCTTTTAGGTTTACCTTCTTTTTTCCTGTTAACACTTAAATTATTAGTGATGGGGAAGTTGAAACATAGTAGAGTCTAGGATTCGAATTCGTTTGAAATCATCTCCTATCGATGGAATTGAACAAATATTTTGATGAAATAACCTCGCGAAAGATTCTGTTTCAACTGTTTTACTTAAAAAGACACATAAAGAAACGATATCCTGCGCTTTACATTTTCTTTTATGTCGAATCATTCCTGCCCTATGTGCAAATGATTCTAAAAATGAAAGTGAAAATGTATTCTTTAATTCCTGAATTAATAATTGTAATTCTTCCATAAAAACAGCTACCCTTTCATGGATACTCCATGAAAGGGTAGCTGTTTTTGGTAAAAATTATACATAACTTTAACTTGATGGCTATGAGCCACAAGGCTGCTTTTTTACTTACGTAACTCCGCACCAAATTTCTCTTCTACCGCTGTTAATACATGGTTATGTGCTTCTGTTACTTCTTCGTCTGTTAATGTACGTTCTGGATCAAAGTAGTTCATAGAGAATGCAAGTGATTTCTTGCCTTCTTCCATTTTTTCACCTTCGTATAAGTCGAATAGTGTTACTTCTTTTAGAAGTTCTCCGCCTGCTTCCGCAATTACTTGCTTCATTTCGCCAGCTTTTACTTCCTTAGCCACTACAACCGCCATATCACGTGTCATAGATGGGAAACGTGGAATTGCTGAGTAGTAAGTTTCTTCTACGTCTGCACCGAATACTTTTACAAGAGATAATTCAAATACGAATGTATCTTTCACATCTAATTGTTTTTGCGTTTCTGGGTGTAATTGACCGATGAAACCAATCACTTCTCCATCTAGTAAGATATCAGCTGTACGTCCTGGGTGCATGCCTTCACGTTTTGCAGGAGCATATGTGATGCTGCTTGCAACGCCAAGTACGTCGAATAATCCTTCTAACACACCTTTTGCAACGAAGAAGTCTACAACTTTCTTCTCACCTTGCCATGCATGATGAAGAGCAAGACCTGTCATAACACCAGCAAGATGTTGTTCTTCTTTCGGAAGCTCGCCTTCTGCTGTTGGTAAGAAAATAGAACCTACTTCATATAATGCAACACTGTCATTTTTACGAGCGTTATTATATGAAACTGCTTCTAACAATTGTGGTACTAAGCTTAAACGAAGTTGACTGCGCTCTTCACTCATTGGAAGTGCAAGATTTACAGGAGATTGTTCGTTTGGCTCAACCATATATTGTTTCGCTTTATCGGCACTTGTTAATGAATACGTAATTGCTTCATATAAACCAGCACCTTCTAAGTAACGACGTGCTTTACGACGTTTTGTTTGTGCTACTGTTAATTTACCACGTGTCATTGTACCAGTTGGTAATGTAACTGGAATATGATCATAACCGTACAGACGACCTACTTCTTCTACTAAGTCTTCTGCAATTGTAATATCAGGGCGACGTACTGGTACGTTCACATGGAATGTCCCTTCTACTTCTGTAAATGGGAACTTCAAGTTTGTAAAGATTGTACCCATTTCACTAGCAGTGATTTCTGTTCCTAATACACGGTTTACTTTTTCAGTTGTAACTGATACCGTACGTTCTTGCACTTGTAAGTTATCAACTTCTACTACACCTTCAAGCGCTTCGCCACCAGCATATTTCGCCATTAAAGCTGCTGCATGTTGAATTGCTTCAAATGTACGTGTTGGATCGATTCCTTTTTCGAAACGTGCACTTGATTCACTACGTAGACCTAAATCTTTTGATGTACGGCGCACTGTTTGACCTGCAAAGTATGCAGACTCAATTAGAACGTTTACTGTATCATTTGTAACCTCAGAATCAGCTCCACCCATTACACCAGCAACAGCTAAAGCTTTTTCACCATTTGTAATAACAAGGTGGTGGTTCTGTAATGTACGCTCTTGATCATCTAATGTTTGAATCTTTTCGCTTTCTTTCGCAAGACGAACAACGATTTCTTTTGAACCTAATTTATCATAGTCAAACGCGTGTAATGGTTGACCGTATTCCATTAAAATGTAGTTTGTAATATCAACTACATTACTAATTGGACGAATACCAGCTGCCATAAGGCGAGTTTGCATCCACATTGGTGATGGACCAATCTTTACGTTCTTAACCATTTTCGCAATGTATAATGGATTTTCTTCTTTCGCTTCTACACTTACAGAAATGTAATCAGCTGTTTTTTCAGTTGATTCTTGTAAGTTGATAGCTGGAAGTTTCACTTCACGGCCATAAATAGCAGCCACTTCATATGCAACACCTAACATATTTAAGCAATCAGCACGGTTTGGCGTTAAACCAAGTTCTAATACTTCATCATGTAAGTTTAAGATTTCAAGTGCATCTGCGCCAACTTCAGCGTCACTTGGGAAGATGAAGATACCGTCTGCATATTCTTTCGCAACTAGTTTCCCGTCAATGCCAAGTTCTTGCAATGCACAAACCATACCGTGAGAAGCTTCACCGCGTAGTTTTGCCTTTTTAATTTTGAAGTTACCAGGAAGAACAGCGCCAACTTTTGCAACTGGTACTTTTAAACCTTTTGCAATGTTAGGAGCACCGCAAATGATTTGTACTGGCTCTTCTTCACCGATGTCAATAAGACATTTGCTTAATTTATCAGCTTCTGGGTGCTTTTCACATTCTAATACGTGACCAACTACAACACCTTTTACACCTTTATTTAATACTTCAACGCCTTCTACTTCAATACCACTTTTCGTGATTTTGTCTGCTAGTTCTTGTGCTGTTACATCTTTAATATCTACATACTCTTGTAACCAACGATATGATACGAACATATTTATCCTCTCCTTCCCTTACGCTCGTTTGAATTGTTGTAAGAAACGTACATCGTTTGTATAGAAATGACGAATGTCATCAACGCCGTATTTTAACATTGCGATACGCTCTGCACCCATACCGAATGCGAATCCTTGATATTCTTTTGAATCATAGCCAGCCATTTCAAGCACGTTTGGATGAACCATACCTGCACCTAAAATTTCAATCCAGCCAGTTCCCTTACAAGTGCCGCAACCTTTACCATGACACATCATACAAGAAATATCCATCTCAACAGATGGTTCTGTGAATGGGAAGAAACTTGGACGAAGACGAATTTCACGATCTTCACCGAACATCTTTTTCACAAATACTTGCAGTGTACCTTTTAAATCACTCATACGAATATTTTTATCAATTACAAGACCTTCAATTTGCATGAACTGATGAGAATGCGTCGCATCATCATCATCGCGGCGATACACTTTACCAGGGCAAATAATTTTAATTGGACCTTTTTCTGTATTGTTTTCCATCGTTCTTGCTTGCACAGAAGATGTATGTGTACGTAGTAACGTTTCTTCTGTAATGTAGAATGTATCTTGCATATCACGAGCTGGGTGATCTTTCGGTAAGTTTAATGCTTCGAAATTGTAGTAATCTTTCTCTACTTCTGTTCCTTCCGCTACTTCATAACCCATACCGATAAATACATCTTCAATTTGTTCAACAACAGCTGTTAATGGATGATGACAACCTGTTTCTACAGGACGACCTGGTAATGTAACATCAATTGTTTCAGATGCTAATTTTGCTTCAATTACTGCTTTTTCTAAGTGGTTAATTTTGTCTTCTAAACGTGTTTGAATTGCTTCACGCACTTCATTTACTAATGCTCCCATACGTGGACGCTCTTCTGGAGATATTTTCCCCATGCCGCGTAATACTTCTGTAATTGGACCTTTTTTTCCTAAATACGCTACGCGTACATCATTTAAGCCCTTTAGCTCTTTCGCTTCTTCAATCAGCTCTAACGCTTTTTGCTTTAGCTCTTTTAAACGTGCTTCCATTTGGAACCCTCCTAATGTTAAAAATAAAAAAACCTCGCTCCCAAAAAGGGACGAGGTAAATTCGCGGTACCACCCTAAATTGACAGAACAAGTCTGCCCACTTAATTGTTATAACGGTCAGCTTTGACCGGAACGCCTTTACATATCAATGGTCCTGGCGTCAACTCCAGAGGTGAATTCACTTCCGTCTACCATAAGAATGCTTTCAGTCTACGGCACTCTCTCCCTATATGGCGATTTTGCAAGCTACTCTTCTCTATCAACGTTTTTCATTATTTTACTTTTATTATATGTACATCATGAACATGTACTTCAATTTATTATAAGAAGTTTTTTATCGATTCGCAACCGGGCTTTGTAAATAATACGTTAAAATCCCCGCAGCAACCGCAACGTTTAATGATTCTGCCCCGCCGTAAATTGGAATATACAAGTTTTGATCACATTTTGTAAGAATTTCTTGGCGTACACCATTTCCTTCGTTTCCTACAATTAATGCAAAACTTCCTGTCGGTGTCACTTCTCCATAAGGAACTCCATTTTCCAGAGCTGTTCCGTATACAGGAACATTCTTCTCTTTTAGCTTATCTATCCATTCTTCTAAGTTTCCTTTTACAATCGGTAAATGGAAAATAGAACCTTGTGTAGAACGAAGCACTTTACTATTATAGGCGTCCACACAGCCTTCTCCAAGTACAACGGCATGAATACCAGCTGCATCTGCTGTACGAATAATCGTTCCTAAATTACCTGGGTCTTGCAAGCTATCTAATAATAGAAATTTCCCATCTGTAAGATCTACTTCTTTCTCATGCTTCTCACAAACCGCAAATACACCTTGTGTCGTTTCTGTCTCGCGAAGTACCTTTACAATCGCTTCAGGTACAATATACATTTCAACGTCAGTAACCGTCCAATCTTTCGGAAGGTCTGTTTGATCTGAAACAATAAGTTCTGTAATAATTCCTGCCTTTAAAGCTTCCTCCACTAAGTGGAATCCTTCTACAAAGAATAACCCTTTTTTATCGCGCTCTTTTTTCGTCTGCAGCTTTTTCCACTGCTTTACACGCGGATTTTGTACTGAATCAATGTTTTTCATTCTATGTATTCCCTCTCTTCTTGTCTTCTCATTATAGCCTATTTTTCATACATATTTACATAAAAAAGAACAAAAACTAACGTCAGTTTCAATTCAGAAGAAGAGGTGAAAAGAATGAACTTTAATCTACGCGGTGCCGTATTAGCAAACGTTGCAGGAAATACGCAAGGCGAGTTACAAGAGACAATTGTAGAAGCAATTCAAAGTGGTGAAGAAAAAATGCTTCCAGGTCTTGGGGTTTTATTTGAAGTCATTTGGCAAAATGCCGACGAAAATGGAAAACATGAGATGTTAGAAACACTTGAGCAAGGATTAAAAAAATAAGCAGTAGGAAGTCACCTTAGCATCATCTAAGGTGACTTTTATGTTCACAATAAATTCTCCTCTCCTAAACATTTCTACTTTACTAACATAACGTGATGGAGTACAATGTTCAAAATACATTTAAACCTATCGATTTTCTTTATATACATCAATAGATAAAAGGAGTGAATGTTTTATGCACCGTATTACGCTTGAACAAATTTTCAAACATCATATTACACAAAAATACGTAAACCGTTCTGGAATGGTCCATGCGATTGCCGTCGCTTACCATGCGTTTCACTTAGCCAAAAAGCACCACGCCTCAGTCGATGCGGCAACAAAGGCTGGTTTTCTTCATGACATAGGACATCATACATGGTACACAGGCGGAGAATGGGACTATGAATTGTATAAAAAGAATGATATACATGCGATTAAAGGAGCAGAAAGAGCTCATAAATTATTAATCCGATTAGGGGAACACCCGAAGCAAGCAAAGGAAATTTCTGTTGCTATTCTCCTGCATACCGATTCTTTTCTAGTAGAACAAACAATTGAAAGAACACCTCTACAAAATATTATTAAGTGGGCGGACGAAGCAGATGAAGAGCCAGGCGGAGCGCATCACTACCGGACAATTTCTTATGAAAAAGCATTGAAAGCAATTCAGCAATTAGACAAAATGGTAGATCGCGAATTACAAACTCAACAATCGACATCCTCTGCTCATATTACTGTAAATAAAAGAGGTGAACACATTTGTTAATCAAAGTGAATGAACTCACAAAAGAGGTATCACTACGTGGCGATACCTCTTTTTATTATTTTATATCTCCTTTCTCATACACCCTACACTTATTCATTCGTTTTCTCATTATCTATTTCTATCAAAATTTATATATTTCTTACTAATATTTAACTCAACACTTATATATATGTAATATTCAGAAATGACAGTTTTATATTATGTGTGTATAATCATATATATAAATAAAAGAGAGGATTCAATATATGCAATCAACAACACAGCTTACGTACAATCAGCAATACTCCATGTCATGGGGACAATTTATTGGGTCTTTTTTGTTTGCTTTCTATGGGACAAGGCTCATATCCGAACTTTTCATAGGCCTTCCAGTTCTTATTTATTCCGAAGAGGTTACTGATCAAAAACAAATCACCTTAATCACATCCATTCAAGATACCGGAAACTCATTATTACTATTAGGAATTTTATTGTTATTTATTTACAAATACGAACCGCTAAGAAACTTGATTGTTCCAGCGATTAACTTCAAAGCACTCAAAAAGGTTAGTACATATATATACTTATTTCTTTTCTTTGGACTAAGTATTGTTATTAATTCATTTATACTTATGCACCTATTTCCTGATGCAACAAAGGAACAATCCTCCGCTTTAAATTTGGAGGTGTTAAAACAGTATAAACTCTTATTACTGCTAGGAAGTGCTGTATTTATCCCCATTTTCGAAGAGCTCATCTGCCGCGGCATTATCCTTCATTTCTTTCAGCAGCGTTTCCCATTTTGGGTAGCTGCAATCGGCTCTAGTTTCCTCTTTGGAATAGGCCATACATATTCATTAGGTGTTATGGTTACTACATTCATTATGGGACTATTCATGGCTGTTTTATGTAAGAAGACGAATTCAATCATTCCAGCTATTTTGTTTCATATGATGAACAATACACTGGCACTTTTATAAAGAAACGGTATCGCTGCTCAGCGATACCTCTTTTGTTATTTTACAACAAGTTCAAACACCTCATCTTTTAACACTTTTCGACAATCTATTTTCTGCCTGTTCTTGTATTACACTGCATTTACATGAGTTAAGAAATGCCATGATAAAAAGCCCAATCTCTCAATTTAAACGCTGAGAAATTGGACGGTTTCGTTACTCTATATATGATATACGCATCAATTATAAAATAATAGAAAATAGACAACTGGTATTAAGCAATTCAATCATCATATCCCTAAAATTTATTCATTCTTAAGTATAGGAACCCAAAGCTCACTATTTGGCTCTCTATCAGGTGCTAAATAATTTTCAATGCAAGGAAAGTCTGCCAATTCGTATCCTGAAGTAGGTAACCATTCCGTGTATAGACGCTCCCAAGCAGCAGCAACATTTGGAAAAACAACCCATGTACTTTTCGGCATCACTATTTTCTCCATATCGCCAGTGAATTCCCCCTTATAACGACATCCCATAAAATAATCAAATTCTTCATCTGTAATGGCGGCTTGTTTTCCACATACACCTAAAATCCCTTCTAATTTGCATTGTGGATTTTCCCATGACATGTCTACGAGTCGTTGCAGTAATCCATTCTTATTCGCTTCTTCCCATAATGTAGGAATTATATTGGAAGCATTCTTTGTAACGACTTTTTGTTTCACTCCTACGATCTCAATCTCAAAATCTAGCACTTCAATTCTATAATCCATTTCTACATCCCCTTTAATCGTAATTTGAAAGGAAATTCTCGGAAAGGCCTTTAATTCGATCCCGTTACTACGCGCCTCTGTCGGAGTGACCCCATGAAGACTCTTAAAAGCGCGACTAAAAGCATCTGGAGAATCATACCCATACTTAAGTGCAAGATCAATGATGCGAACAACTGTGTTATTTTGCAGTTCAAATGCCGCCTGCGATAGACGTCTCCGCCTGATATATTCTGATAAAGTTAAACCTGTTATAGATGAAAACATCCTTGGAAAATGATACTCAGAGCAGCAAGCCAACTTTGCTACTTCTTTAGCATTTATTTCACTTGATAAATTTTGTTCGATATAATTCATTGCCCTATTGATTCTGTCTAACCAATCCAAATTTCATCATTCCCTTCAAATACATTGTGGATGAAGCAGAAATATATTTCCCGATTTTTTAGAGTTAAATTAAGTCGGATCATTCTATTAAAAATTTGTATGTAAAAATATATTTTTAGTTTATCATTTGACTTCAATAGATTTACAGCCATTTTTCAGTTTATTTTTTCGTTTTAGGGAACACGTAATTTCTTCAGCTAATACGTATAGGGGATTTAATTTTTCTTACATTGATGGGCATATGTCCATCAATGTAAGAAAAAAAGCAGAGAAAATTAATTCTCTGCTTTTCGATTTGGTTTATTTCCTGATGGTAAGAATAGTGATAACACCCAGGCAATACCCGCTAATATTGTTGCGATTAAGAAAGCGTCATTAATGCCGTTAATCGCAGACAACTTCGAAATTTGTCCAAATAATAGTTGCGAGCTCATCGCATCTCCTGCTTGTGCTGATCCAGCCACGGATGCTAAGCTCTGTCCCATTCCATGTACTTTATCAACTAAAATTGGATTTGTTTTTGTTATCATATTTCCGTAATCTGCAACGTGATTCGTTGTTTGTTGCGTCATAATTGTAATTAAGATTGCTGTACCAATTGAACCCGCTACTTGTCTTGATGTATTTTGCGTTGCTGTACCGTGAGAAATTAATTTCATCGGCAGTGCGTTCATACCCGCTGTCATAATCGGCATCATAATGAATGACATACCAATTGAACGTATAATATAATCCATCATAATAACGCTATATGGTGTATCCATCGATAACTTTGTAAATTCATATGTCGCGAATGTCGTAATCGCTAATCCAACAATCGCCAGGGGACGAATGCCGTATTTATCAAATAACTTCCCTGCAACTGGTCCCATAATCCCCATAATTAATGATCCTGGAAGAAGTAATAAACCCGATTCGATTGGCGTAAAGCCACGAATGTTTTGCAAGTAGACTGGAAGTAATAACATACCTCCGAATAGTGCCATCGTTACGATTGCATTAATTAATAATGTGAAAGTGAATGTTGGATATTTAAACACTTGTAAATCAAGCATCTTATTATCCGTTGTCATCTCTCTCCAAATAAATACCACTATACCAATGACACCGATAATAAGTGAAATAACAACTTCTGCACTGCTCCAGCTGTTATTTCCAGCTTCACTGAATCCATACAGTAAGCTACCCAGCCCGATACTTGAACTAATAACACCAAATACATCTAGCTTCGTTTTAGAAACTGGCTGAGCTAATGTAAAGAATTTTAAAGATAGGAATGTAATGATTAAACCAATGGCAAACATCGCATAGAACATTAAGTTCCAGCTATAATTTTCAATCACCCAACCTGTTACAGTTGGTCCGATAGCTGGTGCTAAAATCATTGCCACTCCAAGTAATCCCATCGCGGCTCCACGTTTATGAGGCGGGAATAGCGTCATGAAAATGTTCATACCAACTGGCATTAAAATCCCTGCACCCACTGCTTGGATTACGCGTCCGGTCATCATCATTGTGAAGTTTCCAGATGTAGCGCAAATGATAGATCCTACCGTAAAGAACAACATCGCTGCTACAAATAGCTTGCGATACGTGAACCGAGAAACTAAAAATGCACTAATTGGCACTAAAATCCCGTTCACAAGCATAAATCCTGTGATTAACCACTGAGCTGTTGAAGTTGATACATTGAACTCATTCATTAATGGAGGCAATGCAACATTAATGATCGTTTGATTTAAAATAGACACGAACATACCAAGAATTAATACCGCTACCACTGCTTTTACATTAACATCTGCTATCGGCATTTGCTGTTTCGCTCTTTCTTGCTTTGGTGCTTCTTGTTTCGATGCTTCTAATTCGACTACATTAGAAGGTTCTTGCTCTAATTGCTTTGTTTCTATCTTATTTACGGCTGGGACTTGTTCTTCTCCCACGTTCGGTTTTTTCTTTCTTAAAAGACGATTTACAAGGAAGAAGACGATGATACAAAATACTGCATATCCTACAATTAAACCTGAGGACATTTTATCTTCCCCCCTTACTTATGAATACGAACTGTCACATTCATTCCAGGAACAATATTAACTGATTTGCTATGATCTAATGAAACTTTAACTGGTACAACTTGTGTTACTTTTGTATAGTTCGCTGTTGCGTTACTTGATGGAAGCATAGAGAATGTATTTGCTGTTGTTAATCCAACTTGCTCTACTTTTCCTGTTAATGTTGTATCAGGATATGCGTCTACATACACATCCACTTCTTGACCTTTTTGCACATCATCAATATCTGTTTCCTCAATATTTGCTGTTACCCATAAATCATTCATATCGTATGCATAGGCAATTGGACTACCTGCCCCAACAAACGCATTTGTCGTTGCATTTGATTGAACAACTGTTGCATTTTTTGGAATTGTTACATCTACCGTTTGCTCACCATTTGGACCCGCTACAGAAACAGCACCTAATTTATCGTTTTCATTGTAATTCTTACCTACTTCAGCTTTCCATTCTGTTAACTTACCTGCTACTGGCGATGCAATCGGGATTACTTTGCCATCGATCTTTGCATTATCTGTTTTTAAATAGTTTTCCGCTTGGTTGTAATAGTAATAAGCGCCAATACCGCCGCCAACTAATACAATTAATGTGATGATGTTGATAATCACCATTCTTCGAAACTGATTCATTGCATTCCTCTCCTTATATCGAATATAATTTTTTCCTAAACTATTTTTACTCCTTTTGTTTATACTGTTTAATTGTTAATTATATTAACAATTAAACAAAAAAAGCACACCTTTCGCTATGCAAAACAATCCTTTGTTTGCATGCTTGCGGTGCTGTTTTCTAAAGGAATATCGTTTATAATTATAAATAATTATTTTGAATCTACAACCGACAATTTGAGCATATATGTTGGTTATCCAACATTTCACTATCTATTTGTTGTTTAAGTGGTTAAAATTCAGCAAGGAGAAATAAAATGTCTATTAAAAATACAAACGATCCACGTGTGAAACGAACGAGACAATTAATACAGGATGCTTTTGTCGCTTTAGTAGGCGAAAAAGGATTTGAAAATGTAACAGTTCAGCATATTGCTGAACGTGCTCCTGTCAATCGCGCTACCTTTTATAGCCATTATCATGACAAATATGACTTATTAGATAAAAGTATCGAGGAAATGTTAGTAAAGCTTACCGAAATAATTAGGCCCAAAAGGCATAATAAGGAAGATTTTCAGCTTATATTTAACTCCCCTCATCCAACTTTTCTAGCCCTATTTGAGCACATCGCTGAAAATGCTACCTTTTATAACGTCATGCTTGGTGAAAAAGCAGCAGGAAACTTTTTTTATAAAATGATGAAAACAATTCAAACACATTTAACGTTAAGCTTATCCATTTCACAGCCAAATGATGAAGAACTCATGATCCCACGCGATATTCTGATTAGTTATGTAACAGGTGCTCATCTTGGAATGATTATATCATGGCTAAAAAAAGGTATGATTTACTCGCCGCACTTTATGGCAATGCAACTAACAAGGTTAATTATTTTAGGAGCCCACGCTGCCGCTGGATTAGAAAAACCTTTTGAAATATAAAAAAGCGAAGAGATGTCTTCGCTTTTTTTATTAGTTAAATGTAATATTATGTACAGTCTCTTTATCAAGACGTTTGATAACTTCTACAATTAACTTCACTGCATTCTCATAATCATCACGATGTAACATTGCTGCGTGAGAATGAATATAACGAGTTGCAATCGTAATTGCCATAGATGGAATACCATTGACTGAAACATGAATTGCACCTGCGTCAGTCCCGCCACCAGCTACAGAATCATATTGATAAGGAATGTCTAATTCATCCGCCACATCAACTACGAAATTGCGAAGCCCAGTATGTCCAATGACTGATGCATCATATAAAATGATTTGTGGTCCGTCACCCATTTTACTTTGCGCTTCTTTCTCTGTTACTCCTGGTGTATCACCAGCAATACCAACATCTACCGCAAATGCGATATCTGGTTTAATATAATGTGCAGATGTTTTCGCACCGCGAAGACCTACTTCTTCTTGAACAGTTCCAACACCGTATACAACGTTTGGATGCTTTTCATCTTTTAATTGTTTTAACACATCAATTGCAATTGCACAACCAATGCGGTTATCCCATGCTTTTGCAAGCAGCATCTTTTCATTTTTCATCACTTGGAATTCAAAGTATGGTACAACTTGATCTCCTGGTCGTACGCCCCATTCCATTGCTTCTTCTTTGCTAGAAGCACCAATATCAATGAACATATCTTTAATTTCAACTGGTTTTTTACGAGCTTCCGCTGGTAAAATGTGCGGTGGTTTTGAACCAATCACACCTGTCACATCACCTTTACGCGTTACGATTGTTACACGCTGCGCAAGCATAACTTGTGACCACCAGCCACCAACTGTTTGAAAACGAAGGAAACCTTTGTCATCAATTTGCGTAATCATGAAACCAACTTCATCTAAGTGACCAGCTACCATAATTTTCGGACCGTTTTCTTCCCCAACTTTTTTCGCAACTAAACTTCCTAAATTATCTGTAGAAAGTTCATCTGCAAACGGTTCGATATACTTTTTCATTACTTCACGTGGTTCGCGTTCATTCCCTGCGATCCCACGTGCATCTGTTAATTCTTTTAACATTGTCAATGTCGCGTCTAATTTTGTCATTACCAATACCCTCCTTTTTCTTCAATAAATTAATTATACAATAATTAAATCGAAATATTCAAAAATCAAATCAATATCCTTGTGTTTGGCGCTGATGATTTACTTCGTTCTTATCTAAATATGCTTTTTCAATTTCTTCTTGTCCAAAATCAAGAGCTTGTCCAAGGCGAAGATAGCTTGTAAATAGTTCAATATAATTTGTAATAGATGGTTGGTCCGTAAAACGAATCACTTTTGCATATGTGTCTAAGAAAATTTCAACTTGTGTTTTGTTCGTTTGTGCACATTTATAAAACAAGAAGTTTTTATCAATTCCTAAGTCAATTCCAATCGATAAAATAAAGTGCAAACCATCTACATATTCTTCAAGTATAACTTCACGCTCAGCTGCTGGCTTGGTGCTCCAATATTTAAAACAACGTGTTTCATTTGCAAGTTCTCCAATTTCAACAAGAAGTGCTAACATCTTTTCCTTTAATAGCTTCTTCGGTTGTAAGTCATGCCCTTTTACAATACGATCATCTAATTCTTTTTGTAATTTAAATAGTTGTAGTAAGTCCATTCTATTCCTCCTCCAACATCGCATAAAACAATGTTGTTTCATCTCATATTTATTGTAAGCTAAAAAATCCTACCCCTTACTATCTAATTAGCTTCCTATCCCTTTATGAAATAGCTTGTCCCTAAATCATCTAAACATTATCTACATATGATGAAACTTCCATATCATCTTTCCATTATAACAGTGTCATTTCCACTAGGAAAGATTCCTTTCTTTATAATAAAAACTACAGTAAAAAAGCCAGAGGAATCTCCTCTGACTTTTTTACTGTATGTTCTACTATATTCTTCTATGTTGTTACAACTTTCATACTGATTTTCTCATATTAAGCATAACACGTCCGTTAATTTTCCTTTCCTTCATGTAAACGCCTCTCGTTATAGGTACAAAAAGTTCTTACAAATTCATATTAATACAATAGAAGAAAAGAAAACGATTCTAATTATGGAATGATTAAAAATAAAAAAACCTTAGAAGAAAATCTTCTAAGGTTTTTAAACAATTATTTTAAGTTGCTTTTTGCAACTGTTGCTAATTCAGTGAAAGCTTTTTCGTCATGAACAGCTAAGTCAGCAAGCATCTTGCGGTTAACTTCGATACCAGCAAGTTTTAAACCGTGCATTAAACGGCTATAAGAAAGACCATTCATGCGAGCAGCTGCGTTAATACGAGTGATCCATAATTTACGGAAGTCACGTTTCTTTTGACGACGGTCACGGAACGCATATAATAAAGACTTCATTACTTGTTGGTTAGCAACTTTGAATAAAGTATTTTTAGAACCGTAGTAACCTTTCGCTAGTTTAATCATTTTTTTACGACGTTTACGAGTAACTGTACCACCTTTTACTCTTGGCATAATATTACCTCCTAGTGTGTTCTATATATCAACCGAACTTATTTTAAGTTGTCAAGCATTTGACGAATACGTTTGTAGTCACCAGCGCTTACTAGACCAGCTTTACGTAGTTTACGTTTAGCTTTTGTAGATTTGTTAGCGAATAAATGGCTAGTATAAGCGTGGTCACGCTTAAGTTTACCAGATCCAGTTTTTTTGAAACGCTTTGCAGCGCCGCGATGAGTTTTTTGTTTAGGCATAGGTATTTCCTCCTCTATCTATTACTTATCGTTTTTCGGTGCTAAAACTAAGAACATACTACGTCCTTCCATTTTAGGCTTAGATTCAATTGTACTAACTTCAGCACAAGCTTCTGAGAAGCGATCTAAGACACGTTGACCGATTTCTTTATGAGTAATGGCACGTCCTTTAAAGCGAATTGACGCTTTAACCTTGTCGCCTTTCTCTAAAAACTTGATAGCATTACGAAGTTTTGTGTTAAAGTCGTGTTCATCAATTGTTGGACTTAAACGAACTTCTTTCATGCTAATTACTTTTTGATTTTTGCGCTGTTCTTTTTCTTTCTTTTGTTGCTCAAAGCGGAATTTACCGTAGTCCATAATGCGGCATACTGGCGGTTTCGCATTTGGAGCAACCAATACTAAATCAAGATTAAGATTTGCAGCTAAGTCTAAAGCGTCATTACGAGACTTGATGCCAAGTTGATCACCATTCGCACCAACTAAACGTACTTCACGTGCACGAATTTGCTCGTTAATCATCATATCCTTGCTAATAGTAAGCCACCTCCAAGGTTTTCTTAGAATACGTTTGTAGTCGTAGAACCCAAACAAAAAAGTGTGGGCATACGAACACCCACACTTGTACGATCTTAAGTAAGAAAGACATTTACCTGCTAACTGCATATGCGTCAATCAGGTGAGAAGCGGGTGCTTCTACTTGTTCTACAAAACAATATTCTATTATCCTTGATGAGTTTATCATAGGATATAACGTCTGTCAAGAAGACGCGTTTTACTAACAACAAGAAATATTGTAACAAACAACACGAATACATGCAATACTTTTTTATGATAAGTGTTGTTTGGTTATTATTTCTAGTTTTTATCCTTAGCAACATAAAAGAAAGCCGCGGCATACCGCGGCTCTTTCTTAGCGTTTTCCTTCAACTTTAATCATATCAACAAATGCATCTAATGCAATTGTTTCTGATTTTTGTTCACCGTATTTACGTACGTTTACGCCGTTTTCAGCCACTTCATTGTCACCTACTACAAGCATATACGGAATTTTTTGCATTTGTGCTTCACGAATTTTGTAACCAATTTTCTCTTCACGAGTATCTACTTCAACACGGATACCAGCGCGTTGTAAGTCTTCCTGTACTTTCTTCGCGTAGTCTAAATGTACTTGCGGAGAAACTGGGATTACTTGTACTTGAACTGGCGCTAACCATGTTGGGAATGCACCTTTGTACTCTTCAATTAAGAAGGCAACGAAACGTTCCATAGTTGATACAACACCTCGGTGAATAACAACTGGACGATGAGGTTTACCATCTTCTCCAACGTAAGTTAATTCAAAGCGTTCTGGAAGTAAGAAGTCTAATTGTACAGTTGAAAGTGTTTCGTCTTTTCCAAGTGCAGTACGAACTTGAACATCGAGCTTTGGACCATAGAATGCCGCTTCACCTTCAGCTTCATAGTACTCAAGACCCATTTCATCCATCGCTTCTTTCAACATACCTTGTGCTTTTTCCCACATTTCATCGTCAGCATAGTACTTTTTAGTATCTTCTGGGTCACGATAAGATAAGCGGAATGAATAGTTTTCTAAACCGAAGTCTTTGTATACCTCTAAAGTTAGGTTTACAACACGTTTTAACTCTTCTTTAATTTGATCTGGGCGAACGAAAATGTGCGCATCATTTAAAGTCATTCCACGTACACGTTGCAATCCAGATAATGCTCCAGACATTTCATAACGATGCATTGTTCCAAGCTCCGCAATACGGATTGGTAATTCACGATAGCTGTGAATATCATTTTTATACACCATCATATGGTGAGGGCAGTTCATTGGACGAAGCACTAATTCTTCATTGTCCATTTCCATTGATGGGAACATACCATCACGGTAGTGATTCCAGTGACCAGAAGTTTCATAAAGCTCTCTGCTTCCTAGAACTGGAGTGTATACGTGGTCATATCCTAAGCTTGCTTCTTTATCAACGATGTAACGCTCAATGATACGACGGATTGTTGCACCTTTTGGTAACCAAAGTGGTAAACCTTGTCCTACTTTTTGGCTATTTGTAAATAATTTTAACTCTTTACCTAATTTACGGTGGTCACGCTCTTTCGCTTCTTCAAGCATACGTAAATGCTCATCTAATTCTGCTTTTTTCACGAATCCAGTACCGTAAATACGTTGTAGCATTTTATTATTGCTATCGCCGCGCCAGTAAGCACCCGCAACGCTTAACAATTTAAATACTTTAATTTTCCCTGTAGATGGAAGATGAACACCGCGGCAAAGGTCGAAAAATTCACCTTGTTCATAGATTGAAATAACAGCATCTTCAGGAAGATCGTTAATTAATTCTAATTTTAGCTCATCTCCAATTTCCTCATAACGGCGAAGTGCTTCAGCACGTGGTACTTCATGACGAACGATTTCTAAGTTCTCGTTCACAATTTTTTGCATTTCTTTTTCGATTTTTGGGAAGTCCTCAACTGTAATTGCCTCTTCCATATCGATATCGTAGTAGAAGCCATTTTCAATTACTGGACCAATACCAAGTTTCACATCTTTATATAAACGTTTTAACGCTTGCGCTAAAAGATGAGCTGTTGAATGACGTAAAATGTACAAGCCATCTTCAGAGTCTAATGTAATGATTGAAACTGCACCATCTTCTTCGATTGGTGTACGAAGATCAATCATCTCATCATTTAATTTTCCAGCCACAGCCTTTTTCTTTAAGCCTGGGCTAATAGAAGCTGCGATTTCTTCAGTTGTTGTTCCTTTTGGAAACTCCTTCACAGCTCCATCAGGGAAAGTAATTTTAACTACATCTGCCATCACTGGTCACTCCTCTTTTTCTCAAAATAAAAAACACTCATCCCGTAAAAAGGGACGAGTGTTGAATTCGTGGTTCCACCCTTGTTTCAATTAACCAAATTGTTAATTGCTCAAGTACAACATAACGGTGTTGACCGTTAGCAATTACTAGAAAAACGTTCACTGCTAAAGTTTAGAGGTGGTAAGTAATAAACTCGTACTAGGAAGCTCACACCCTAAGGCTTCCCTCTCTGAGAATCGTAGCAAATTACTCTTGTCCTCATCGTGACATTTCAATATATTTCATTTATGTAGGTAATTATATGCTCAAAAACTTAGAAAATCAAGGGCGTTCCCCTTATTTTTTAAATTTTTCACGTTGCGCTCAAATTCATGTAGTGCACATAATTGAACTCGTTCTTGAAATACATTTTGAAGGGTAACGATCATATTGTGATCTTGCTCTTTCGTATACAAATAAATCGTTTTCGGTGCAATAGAAAGAAGCGGTGCAATTACCTTCGTGTCAATATATACACTCTGCTTAGTTAGTAACTCCTCATCTATATATTGAACCAATTTCTCCTGCTTTAAACGTATTCCTTTTTCATCATAAAAAATAAAGCTTTCATCAAATACAAGATGTATGCAAGATAACCGTGATTTACGGCTACTCACCTGTTGCCGTAGCATTTCTACAAACATTTGATATTCTTGTTCCATTTTATATTCATCAATCGCTACTTCCGCAAGTCGATGAATCATCTCCCTATATGCGCGGAGACGAAAACGAATATAAGATGAAAAAGAAAACGAAAGCGGGTCACAGATCCACCCTTTTAAAGAAGACATAATACGATCTTCAATTTGATTACGTGTTAAATCCGAAGCAAGCCCTTTTCGTTTTCCATTTAAAATAGCATGTGCCATATGTAAAATTTGATGGCATTCTTCTTGTTCTTCGTAAAAAAACTTTTCTTTTAAAATGGCACGAATCCATTCATTTTGTTTTATATTAACAATAAAATAAAGGAGTACTGGTATTAAAACTTTCTCAATATAATTCGATTCGCATATTGGAATATGAATTGTTACCTTTTGTTCATATAAATAAACACTCGTTTCTTTATATAGCTTTTCCGTTCTCTTTATCAGTTGTTGATATACGTGCGCAGCATCATTTTTTTCTTCGAAACAAATTTCAATCACTCTTGCCCCCCCTTTTATCCCGCTTACAGAGTTGCTTTCTCTCAAGCCCCATAAGAGTTCAGTTCGTGTAAGCTGGGCTCTATGTAGAAATAACTTCTCCATACTGATGAAAGCTTCATCCTATAATCCTTGCTAATTTTATATATATTAAGGGAGTAGAAAAAAAATGATACAAGCTCGTATGAATTTTCAAACGTATAGATAAATAAAAAGAGCAAGCATTATGCTCGCTCTTTACGTATGACGACGGTTTTTCCCGCCAATCGGAACCGGCTTCGCTAAATATTTAATGCGCTCCATAATCCGAGCCGCCTTCATTTCTTCTGCTTCTCCGCGCTGTGTATACGTTAAATGATGTTCTAACTGTTTAAAATCAAAATTAGACGTAAAGAACGTTGGTAAGTTTTCAAGCATACGGAATTGTAAAATGGCACCTAGTACATCATCACGGACAAAGCTTGACATCGCTTCTGCTCCAATATCATCTAACATTAATACCGGCACATATTTTACTGCGTCAATTTTTTCGCTAATCGTATTATTTTGCAGCGAACTTTTTATTTCACGTAAAAATTCAGGCAAATATACAATCATTGAACTGACCTTCCTCTGAGCCAACTCATTAGCAATTGCTCCCAAAACAAATGTTTTCCCAACACCAAACGGTCCATAGAAGTACAATGCCTGTACTTTCTTCCCTGGCTCATACTCACTTAAAAATTCATTCGCAGCACGAATTGCTTCAAAGCGATTTCCATCAGATAAATCGAGAGAAGACATAGACGCCTGCAATATATCCTTCGGCATATATACACTTTGAATGAGCTTCTCTTGTTTCTTCCTCTCATCATAAGCCACTTTTCTTACGCAGCGATCATATTGAATATCAATCATCTTACCTTGAATAATCAATTTCGGTTCATACCCTTGAATCATATTTTTACAGGATTCTAAGTTTGGGCAATCTGCGCATCCAACGCTTTGTCCAATGTATTCATATAGCTTCACAAGACTTCGCTCTATCATGGAAGTCGTGACTTCACCTTTATGTTCTTCTACAAACTCTTTTATACGCGGATGAGCCATAACTTCTGCTTTTAACACTTCATATCTATTTTTAAAATTTTCATTTTGCATTAACTTTGCAAATGAATTTTGAATATGCTCCATTCTTTCACCTCAAAGAGCGTTCATTCTCCTCTATTAATCACGCTTATATTTTTTTAACTCTTCTTCCAATCTCTTTCTTTCTTCTTCTAACTTGCTCGGTTTTTCCGGCACATTTGCAAGATCTTTAGACTGTTCTTTTGGTTGTTCCTTCGCTTGTTCTTTCAGCCAATCTGGCACCATTTCTTTCCGTACTGTTTTTTTCGATGTACGGCCCTTCTTCTTCGTCTCAGCCCACTCTTGATATTGGCGATTCTCTTCTTTCGCCAATGCCATTGCTTCTGATACGGTACCGACCTTTTTTCGTGCCCAATGCCCTGCGATTTTCTCAACATATGTTTTGGAAAGCTTCATATCTGAACGCAGCATTACATAATAAATCAGTACATTGACAACACCTGGCGTTAATTTTTGATTCATCATTACTTCTTCTACAATTTGCAAATCTGCTTTTGTCGCTTCTGCACCGCCTGAGATTTCTTTTAACAATTGTTTTGGTGGAATCTCTTCCAGCTGTTTAATGAGCATCTCTTCTTGGGTAGACGGCTCTTTCTCTTTCATCGTACGTGAAGAATGAGGCTGCACTCGTTCACTTAACACTGGAAGCGCTTGACCATTTTCGAATTGATACCAATCACGCGCTCCTTTGCGAAGCCTTTCCATATCAATCGTTTGCAGTTCTGTCATTGCTCCAAGCACAATGTTTTGCATCGATAGCACATCCACACCATACACATAGGAAAGTGTAACCACACATTCCCGCACTTGATCCGTAATCGCTTTTCGCGGCACAAGAGTCGATAACCCTTCCACAAATAAAGAAAAATCAAAGAAATCGTTCCAAAGATTAGGAGCCGTTCCTTTCGCATTGCCAGGCATAACTGCGTTACTCGGAATTCGAAGTTCCTCTTGTGCATGTTCAAATTGACCTGGATTAAAAGACCCAAATACATCATTAAAGGAATGCGTAACATTTTCATAAGAAGTAAAATCAAACTCTTCTTCTAAGAAATATTGCTTAACTTGATTATATTTTGCACGACTCAATCGATTATACAAGAAGATGCTCAGGACAATATCATCAAAAAATTGTTTTGGTGATAACGGCGACTGAAGCTCGTATATAAACATTCGAATATCTTTTTCTTTTTTTATATATACGTTTAAAAGCCCAATCGCTTCTAATTTCACCCGTTCTTCATACACTTCTGGAAGCTGCATTTGCATCGTTACCATAAGAGAGTGATGTGTATTCTCTTTTCCAAATACACGATCCTGCTCTAACTCTCCCCACATCGTCATGTATAGGCTAAAAGCCTTGCTACCTACTAATGGTTGATATAACATCGTTAATACCTTGCGATCGTAACTATGCAGCAACCCTTTTGCACTTACTTTATAACGATCAATTGGCAATAGCTCCATCCATGACTGTTTTTCCATCCTTGCAATTCCTTTCTTTCGCCCATTCTACGTATATAACTCCTTAGTGAAAAAGAGCTAATAGCTTACGCTTCTAGCTCTTTCCCCCACTATTTGTAGGCTCCAAGTTCCACTTTATTCTCGTTCTTTTTGCAGTATATCTTTTAATTCTTCAATAAATACATTTAAATCTTTAAATTGACGATATACAGAAGCAAATCGTACATAAGCAACATCATCAATATCTCGAAGTGCTTCCATGACGATTTCGCCGATCATATCGCTTTTCACTTCTGATATTCCTAAATTTCGAAGTTCACGCTCTACATTTTGCGTTACTTCTTCTAATTGTTTTAATGATACAGGTCTTTTTTCACACGCTTTAATTAATCCACGCAAAATCTTTTCTTTATTAAACTCTTCTCTTGTTCCCTCTTTTTTTACAACAATAAGAGGTGGTTCTTCTACTCGTTCAAATGTCGTAAATCGATTTAAACAACTTTCACACTCTCTTCTTCTTCGAATGGAGCGCCCCTCATCTACCGGACGTGAATCCAATACTCTTGTACCATTATGAAAACAGGATGGACAACGCAACTCATTCACTCCCTTGCAATTTAATCTTTATTTTTCTTACTTTACTTACACGTGAAAATATATACAACATTATATAACCTATTTATCTATGCTTACCACTTCAACTTCACACTTACCCTACTTTCATGGGTAGTAATACTCCCAACTCAAAATCCATTAAAAACAACATAATTAGACAGGAGATTCGTTTCCTCATAAAAATTTAATTGGTATGGTTCTCTTACTAACAGAAATTCCACCTTATATAAACTAAAAAAAGAGGTGCATTATACACCTCTTTACATTTTAAATCAATTATGTTTTTTTTTAAAGAGCTTTTGTTTCTCTATGCTTAATTTCGAAGCTACCTGTGCCTCGAGGAAGCTCGATGCTCTCTCGCGTTTTCGCATTTAAACCTTCTGCAATATACTCTGCAGCAACATTTGGATCAATACGATCCCCACAAGTATAAACATCAATACTTGCATAACCGTGCTCTGGAAAGCTATGAATTGTTAAGTGTGATTCCGAAATGATTACCACTCCACTTACACCCTGCGGTGCAAACTTATGAAAAGCAACCTCACGTACTTCAGCACCTGCTCTTAGTGCTGCATCCACAAATAATTGTTCAATAAACGGCATATCATTAAGCTTGTCAAAATCGCAATCCCAAAGTTCAGCGATTACGTGACGGCCCATCGTGTCCATAGTATCCATTCTACAGTTCCCCCTTGTAAATTTAATCTAACTGTTCGAATTGAAAACTAATTTGCAATTTGGCTTGCTCCACTACCACGGGGGAAAGTTAGTCCAGAGAGGTCCTAACCCTTTAAGTAGTGACTACGTACCTCAGCTCTTAAGTTTACGAGTGTTAGTATACTTTGTTTATTTTCATTTTGCAACAACAGTTTTTTCGTTTTTTTGTCATATTCTCTTCTTTACTTTTTCCCAAAAAGAATATTTAATTCACAAATACAGCAATCACAATGTTCTTTCATATGTACCATTGACAAAGATATACTTGAATAATATTTTTCCTTTTCAAAAAAAGTAAAAAAAAGAAGACAAGCAATCGCTTGCCTCCTTTTCTATCATTAAATGTGTTGTACATTTTCTTGTTTTGCTAGTTCAGTGACAACTAACTTCACAAGATCTACAACACGGCGAGAGTAACCCCACTCGTTATCATACCAAGCAAGCACTTTAACTTTACGCTCTCCCATTACCATTGTAGATAGGCCATCAATGATAGCAGAATGTGTATTTGTATTAAAATCGATAGAAACAAGAGGTTCTTCGCTGAACTCTACAATTCCTTTCAGCGCACCGTTTGCAACAGTTTTAAACGCTTCATTAATTTCTTCAACTGTTACATCACGTTTTACATCTACTACTAAATCAACAAGAGACACGTTTGGTGTTGGAACGCGAAGTGCCATTCCGTGAAGTTTTCCATTTAAGTGCGGAAGAACTTTCGCTAATGCTTTCGCAGCACCTGTTGTTGTAGGAATAATAGACTGTCCACAAGCACGTGCTCTTCGTAAATCTTTATGTGGGTTATCAATATTTTTTTGGTCATTTGTATAAGCGTGAACAGTTGTCATTAAACCGTTTTCAATTCCGAACTGTTCATCTAGCACCTTAACAACAGGCGCTAAACAGTTTGTTGTACAAGATGCATTTGAAATAACAGTATGTTTTGTAATATCTAATTGTTCTTCGTTTACACCAACTACAACTGTTATATCTTCATTTTTACCAGGTGCCGTTAAAATAACCTTCTTCGCCCCAGCTTCTACGTGAAGAATCGCTTTTTCTTTTGCATTAAATTTACCCGTTGCTTCGATTACAACTTCAACACCTAAGTCTTTCCAAGGCAATTCTTTTGGATCGCGGTTGTTTAGAAGGCGAATCATTTTCCCATCCACTAATAAATGATCTTCAAATGCTTCTACTGTTCCGTCAAACTTGCCATGAACTGTATCATACTTGATTAAATGCGCTAATGTTTCTGATGGATAGCTTGCGTTGATTGCTACAATTTCGAATGCGCTTTCTTTTATTGCTTGACGAAATACCATTCTCCCAATACGTCCAAATCCATTAATTGCCACACGAATCATAATATGTTATCCCCCTTGAATGCGTTATACTATTTATCTCTAATCCCAATAATAGTATAACACAAAAAGGAGATATGTCACTAAGCATTTTCACTAATTTTACATTTTTTTAATTAATGATGTTCCACTCTTTTAAAATGAGCTGTAATTGTGCTTTTGTCTCCGCAATTGTGCCATCATTATAAATAACTTTATTAGCTAATGTTACTTTCTCTGCTAAAGACATTTGTGAATGAATGCGTGCTTTTGCTTCCTCTTCTATAAAACCATTCCGCTTCATTAAACGCTCTAACTGCGTACTAGGTGATACAGCTACAACTAAAATTTGATCAACAAGACTCGTTAGCTTACTTTCAAATAAAAGTGGAATATCTAGTACAACCGCTTGCACGCCTTCCTTTATGTACATATCCTTCTGAGCATTCATTTCTTTCCGAACAGCAGGATGAACGATTTTGTTTAAATGCAATCGTTTTTCTTCATTATGAAATACAATACTTCCAAGCTTTTGACGATCTAGCTCCCCATTTACTTGCAGTATTTCTTCACCAAATACCTCTACAATTTCTTTATATGCTTCTTTACCTTGTTCTACAACTTCCCTAGCAATAATATCCGCATCTATAACAGGAATGTTTAACTCACGAAACATTTGCGAAACAGTGCTTTTCCCACTTGCAATGCCTCCTGTTAATCCAATTACAATTGTCATCATTCTCCTCCTTACAAATAGAAGCGTGAAACTTATGTTCCACGCTCCCACTTACATTTTCCAAATTCCAATAATAATAAGTAAAATCCCAGGTAGAAACGTAAATTTTTGTAACCATCGCATATTCGATAAAACCGTTCCTAGCCTCATTCCAATAAATAAAAACAGAGAGCTCATAACGGCAACTAACACCGCCATCATAGCAGGAGTATATCCTAGTAAGGATGCACCAATTCCTGCTCCAAACGAGTCTACTGAAAGAGCGATCCCCAAAAGCAAGGCTTCTCCACCAGAAATTGTGCCTGATTTATCAAAATCGGCAACAGTCGGCTTCCGTAAAATTTGAATGACTAATCCAAGCGAAGCAATTTCTAACTTCCAAACTTTCTCTTCTTGCTGCGGTTCGTCTTTTTTCTCACTCCGAAAAAACTGATACAACACCCATGCACCAATAGCCACTAAAACGATTCCGCCAATGCGCGTTGCAATCACTGGAGAAAACACCTTAGCAATCATATGTCCAATTCCCATCGAAACAAGCATGACAGCCGCTGAACACATTCCAATGATAAGTATCGATTTTAACGGAATCCTCACGCTCCGCAAACCATACGTAAGCCCTACACTACAGCTGTCTAAACTTAATGTAAAAGCTAATAAAATAAGAGAGAAATAATGATACATCGGTAAGCTCCTTCCCTATACATAGCTTTGCTGTATGTATATGACAAATGCCTATCCGATGTTATTAGAAAACAATATCTTTCTTAGCTTTTTGGCTGGCACATAGGGCAATAATGCGTTCCTCGTCCACCAACCACTGTCTTTTCAATCACACTCCCACACGTTACGCATGGTTCACCTTTTCTTCCATACACATTTAGAAGCTCTTGGAACGAGCCGATTTGTCCTTGCGAATTGATATACGTTCTGATTGTACTTCCTCCGCGCTCAACAGCCTCCGCTAATGTTGCGACAGTTGCCTCATGAATTTTTTCTATTTCGGCTTTCGTTAAAGATGAAGCTTCTCGTTCCGGGTGAATCCCGGAACGGAATAAAACTTCATCTACATATATATTCCCAAGCCCAACTAAAAGACGTTGATCTAATAGTACAACTTTTATTTTGCGGTTTGTCTTTTTCAATCTCTCCTGCAAATATCCTGGTGTCAGTTCAGCGTCAAATGGCTCAGGCCCTAAATCAGCAAGTGGCATTTTGTCGAATTCTTCACCTTTTTTAAAGAGGTGCATCGTACCAAACTTTCTCACATCTTTATAGTGTAACTCTGTACCATCTGTAAACTGAAAACGCACGTGCGTATGTTTATCAATTGGTTCGTCCTCTTTATGAAGTAAATATTTCCCCTCCATACGCAAGTGTGAAACAATAACGTACTTTGTTACATAAAGAAGTAAAAACTTACCTCTTCGTTCAATCCGTTCAATCGTTTCACCGCGTAACATTTCTTTAAAGAGCTCAGCGTCATCTGGTCGCTTTACTAATTTTGGATATGTTACAATCACATCTTTAATTATTTTTCCGGTTACAAGGTTTTCAAGTGTCCTTCTAACATTTTCAACCTCTGGTAATTCAGGCATTCAATCACTTCCTTATTTTGCGTCATACCAAGTTGGACCGTAAGAGTAATCAACTTTTAGCGGAACTGCAAGTTCAATTGCATGCTCCATTACTTCAGGTACAAGCTTCTCTAACTTTTCTACTTCTTCTTTTGGCACTTCAAAAATTAATTCATCGTGTACTTGAAGAAGAAGACGCGCTTGTAAACCTTCTTCTTCTAGGCGGTCTGCCATAATAATCATCGCTTTTTTTATAATATCAGCTGCACTACCTTGAATTGGAGTATTCATCGCAGTACGCTCAGCAAAGCCGCGTAAATTAAAATTGCGACTCGTAATTTCTGGAATATAACGACGGCGATTTAATAATGTAGAAACATACCCTTTTTGCTTTGCTTCTTGTACAATCTCATCCATATATTCTTTTACTCCAGGGAAACTCGCAAAATACTTTTCAATAAATTCCCCTGCCGCTTTTCGTGTAATTCCTAAGTTTTGCGAAAGTCCATAATCGCTAATACCATATACAATTCCAAAGTTAACAGCTTTTGCCTGACGTCTCATATTCGATGTTACTTCATCTTTTCCAACGCCAAATACGTCCATTGCTGTTTTCGTATGAATATCCATATCATGCTGGAACGCTTCCACTAACCCTTTGTCGTTTGCAATATGCGCCAAGACACGCAGTTCAATTTGTGAATAATCGGCTGCATACATAACCCATCCTTCTTTTGAAGGAATGAATGCTTGGCGAATCTTTCTTCCTTCCTCTAAGCGAATCGGGATATTTTGTAAATTTGGTTCTGTAGAGCTTAGTCGGCCCGTTTGCGTCAGTACTTGGTTAAAACGGGTATGAATTTTAGAAGAATCTTCATGAACTACCTTTAATAATCCTTCAATGTAGGTAGAATTCAATTTCCCTAATTGACGATAATGTAAGATATTAGGGATAATTTCATGATGCCCCATTAATTTTTCCAATACATCAGCCGATGTAGAATACCCTGTTTTTGTCTTTTTAATAACCGGTAAATTTAAGTTTTCAAATAAAACTACGCCGAGCTGCTTCGGTGAGTTAATGTTAAACTCTGTTCCAGCAAGCTCATAAATTTCTCGTTCCATTTCCTTAAGCCTTCTAGCAAGCTCAACTCCCATATTACGTAAGCGCTCTGTATCAACCTTGACGCCCTTTACTTCCATTTCAGCTAACACACGGGCAAGCGGCATTTCTAGCTCTGTAAACAGTTCATATTGTTCATTGTTCTGTAGTTCTTCTACAAATGTTTTGTGCACATCGTATAGTACATGTACTTTTCGAGCTACGTGTTCTGCCACTACCTCTTGCTCAGGAACCGTACGTTTTGCACCTTTTCCATATACCTCTTCATCAGATTGAACAGCATGTGTTTCTTTCATTTTCGCTACGGCACGGAAATCTTTATCTGTATCAGCTGGATCAAGTAAATAAGCGGCAATTAGCAAGTCAAAATCGACCCCTCTAATTTCTACACCTTTCCACTTAAGTGCAACAATGGCACGTTTCGCATCAAACGTATACTTTTTCATTTCATCATCTGCAAGCCACTTCATAAAAGCTTCAGATTTGAGCGCAATATCACTCGGGATGAAATAGCAACCATTTTCATTTTGAATACCAAACCCTTGAATGTCGGCTCTATGGTAATTATCTTCTTGTACTTCCACAATAATCGCACTATCTTGCTGTAGCATCTCTTCTGTTACTTCTTCTACAATATCAAACAAAATATCATCTAATTCAGCTGGCGCCGTTTCTTCAGAAGACGCACCAAGCTTATTTAATAAGGAAGTAAAGCCTAAATTCTCGAACATCGGAATGACGTCACTCGCTTCATATCCTTTATATTCGATATCATCCACATGTACTGTAATCGGAGCATCCGTAATAATCGTCGCAAGTTCTTTACTCATGAGCGCTTGCTCTTTATTTGCTTCTAATTTTTCTTTTAGTTTCTTTCCGCTTACTTTGTCTATGTTCTCATATACGGCTTCTACTGTTTCAAATTGCGTTAACAATTTAATTGCCGTCTTCTCACCAACACCTGGCACACCTGGAATATTATCAGATTGATCTCCCATGAGACCCTTCATATCGATAATTTGCTGTGGTGATAAACTATATTTTTCAAATAAAGCTTCTTTCGTATATTCATCTACTTCTGTAATTCCTTTACGCGGAATACATACAAGCGTGTTATCAGAAACAAGCTGCAGTAAATCTTTATCTCCAGAAATAACTTTTACGTGGGCACCTTGTTCACTCGCTTCTTTTGCCAGTGTACCCATAATGTCATCTGCTTCATAGTTCTCTAACTCATAACGTGGCACATGAAACGCGTCTAGTAGCTCACGAATAAATGGGAATTGCTCTGACAATTCAGGCGGCGTTTTTTGACGCCCTCCTTTATATTCACTAAATGTTTTGTGGCGAAATGTTGTTTTCCCCGCATCAAACGCAACAAGCATATGCGTTGGTTTTTCCTCTTCTAATATTCTCATTAACATCATCGTAAAACCATAAATTGCGTTCGTATGTATACCTTTGTCATTATTTAAAAGCGGCAGTGCAAAGAAAGCACGATACGCGATATTATTTCCATCGACTAATACAACCTTTTTTTCCAAATCGAAAACCTCCTCATACAAATTTTCAACGAGTTTTTATATAGAAAAAACCGTCTTTTCCTTCTCTCTATATTAACACGACTAACAGAGAGAAGAAAAACAACGGTTCTTCCTACTACATATATTTAATATACAATGGAGATGTTTTCACAATATCTCATGAATGAAATCTCCGTATCCTATTCGTATAACACTTTGACAAAAGTTACATAAAGCAATTTCACAAAAAGGGAAGTGACGAGAATAGAGCACCTATTCTCGTCCAAAATTACTCCTTGGATGAAGGGGTTTTCATCTATTATATTAACAGGACTTTATTAATGTTTAATGAAGCTATTGTTAATATAATGTAAATGTCCATCATCTAAGGGAATGTGAAACTCATTTCCCTAAAGCGACTTTTTGCAAGGTTACTGTAAATGTTGTTCCTTCTCCTACTTCACTCTCTACAGTAACTGTCCCATGATGCGCTTCTACTAAATGTTTTACAATCGATAATCCAAGCCCTGTCCCGCCTGTGTTTCGACTTCTTGCTTTATCTACCCGATAAAAACGTTCAAAAATACGTGGAATTTCCTCTTTACTAATCCCAATTCCTGTATCAGACACTTTGATATATACACTATGATCATCTTCAAACAACTTAACAGATACCGTACCTCCAGAAGGTGTATACAGAATTGCATTGTTAATTAAATTGATAAAGATTTGCTTCAACCGACTAGAATCCCCAATAACAAAAACTGACTTGTTAATGTCCACTTGTAAAATAATATCTTTATCTTGTGACTTTTTATCTAGTACCATTTGAATTTCTTCCAGTAATCCTTTTATATCAACGGTACCCATATTTAGCTTAAAGCCTTGTTGTTCAATCTTTGATAGATCCAACAAGTCTTCGATTAAGCCTTGCATACGTTCGCTTTCCTTTAAAATAATGTGTAAAAAATGCTCACAAAACTGTTGATTTTCCATCGCTCCATCAAGTAGTGTTTCAGAAAATCCTTTAATAGAAGTAATTGGCGTTTTTAGTTCATGGGAAACATTCGCTAAAAAGTCTTTTCGCATTTGCTCTAGTTTCTTTAGTTCTGTTATATCGTGGAATACAAGAACAATCCCTTTCCACTCATGATTCGTCCCGATAATCGGCGCGCCATATACTTCAAAATGTTTTCTTTCAATACTAAGTGGCAGCAGCATTTGCTTCCGCACTTTTACTTCTGTCATAAAAATTTCTTCCACAAGTTCAATGATTTCTGCATGAAGAAACGCTTCATAGTATAAGCGATCTAAATATTCTTCATCCGTTACATGAAAAATCTCTTTATACGAGCGGTTCACAAGACTTATATAGCCGCGGCTATCAATTAAAATCATACCGCTTCCCATATTTTCAATCAGTGTATGTAAACGATCTTGTTGCATTTCTTGCTCTAACGTCATTTCTTGTAAATTACGCGCTAAAATATTAATTGCCTTACTTAACATCCCAGTTTCATCTGAATGACTTTCATAAGCACGTGCCTTATAATTCCCCTTCGCTAATTCAATCGCTACTTTCGTAACAGACTCTATCGGACGAATATATTGACCTGTAATTTTCACACCAAGAAAAACAACAACAAGACAAGCAATCACAAATCCTATAATTAATAATCCCCACGTTTTTTGGTGAACATCTTGCAAAGGAGCTATTGTACTCTTTATAATGATATACCCTTGTTTCCCCTCTGTATCTTGAACAAACACTGCATGATAAAATACATTGTTATCACTTGTTTCCTTCGTAATCACTCTATTTTTTTGTTTTGCTGTTTCAGAGGAAAGTTCCTCAATTGTTGCTTGACTAAATACAGATTCTTTGCTGTTACTATATTTGACCTTCTTCTCTTCATCAACAAATATAATTGAAACAGGAACTTGCTCTTCAAATTGCTCAAATATGTTTGGCTTTTTTAAAACGCGATCAATGCCTTCTACCTCTACCAATGAAGCAACATATCTTGTCTCTTTTACTGTTCTTTCTTTCGCGTGATCAATATAGTAGTTCTCAAACACCGTTTCGAGCAGTACCCCTAGTCCAACTAAAATAAGAATAATCAGAGAAACAAATGTAAAGAGAAGCCTCGAGCGGAATTTATTCATCCCCCTTTGGCTCCTCTAATTTATAACCTAATCCACGAATTGTTTTAATGTATGCTGGCTTTTTCGTATTCTTTTCAATTTTATCTCGTAAATGACTAATATGAACATCGACGATTCTTGTATCTCCAGCAAAATCATAGTTCCATACAGCACTTAGTAACTGATCACGTGTTAACACACGGCCCTTATTCTTTGCTAAATATACAAGTAGCTCAAATTCTTTCGGCGTTAGCTCTAGCTTTTCCCCCTGGAAATACGCCTCGTAAAACTCAGGTAAAATTTTTAAATCAGTAATCATAATGCTATTTTCATCCTGCACTTCTGGAACTTGTTCTTCTTGCAATTTCGTACGACGTAAAATTGCCTTCACACGAGCAACAACTTCCCTCGGACTAAACGGCTTTGTCATATAATCATCTGCCCCAAGCTCAAGACCTAACACCTTATCAAATTCATCATCTTTCGCTGTTAACATTAAAATAGGTGTCATAATACGCTGTAAACGTAATTCTTTACACACTTCCATACCATCCATTTTCGGAAGCATTAAATCTAATATGATCAGGTCTGGACGTTCAGTTGTCGCTTTATGCAGTGCCACTTCGCCATCCATTGCTGTTATGACTTCAAATCCTGCTTGCTGCAAATTAAATTCAATTAAAGTTAAAATAAACTCCTCATCATCAACAACTAAAATTCTATTACTCATTCTCTTCCTCCAAGTTATAGACTTGAAACCTTCTTCATCCTAGTATTTCCCCGTTATTCTCATCATACTAGAAAACAATTCCCCTCTCAATAGAATTGTCTATTCACTAAGTTTGATTGTACTATAGTTATACAGGAAAATATATCTAATAGAAAGCGATGGTACATATTCATGTTTAAAGCAGCTGTTATTTTCATTCTTGCCGGACTAGCTGAAATTGGTGGTGGATACCTCATCTGGAAATGGATAAGAGAAGGCGGTTCCATTTGGTTTGGCCTAATTGGCGGGATCATTTTATGCTTATACGGCGTAATTGCAACATTCCAAGTATTTTCTAGTTTCGGCCGTATATACGCAGCTTACGGCGGCGTGTTTATTGTAATGAGTTTACTATGGGGATGGATGATTGATAAGAAAACACCTGATTTGTTCGATTGGGCTGGTGCAGCGTTTTGCCTTATTGGTGTGTTTATTATTCTTTGGCCACGTGGTTAAAGACAGATACCCACTTGGCTTCTCTCTCCTTAAAATGTAACAATTAACATTATTAAATTTAAACATAAAGATTTATAAATTAAGGGAGGATTCAAAATGAATCGCAAAAAATGGGTACTACCTGGCTTCACTTTATTATTTGTAGTTGGTTTTACTGTCTGCTTTTCAAACTGGGGAACATTACACACTAGCATCGTTGATTTCTCAGAAGGGTTTGTAGAAGGTTTTTTCAGTTAAGTTATACTTAAAATCGTACTAATCTATCATATGATAGATTAGTACGATTTTTTATTACACACGAACTCATTATTAAAAATTATCTAATGCTTTTTCTAAAATAGAAGCCGATTTGTAAGGCGGTGCTACCGTTAATACACCCTTTACAACTACTTCTTCTTTTTCATCATAAGCGAATACACGCATATCAATTGTATGTTCTTCCTCCGAAACCGCTACAACTTCAAAATGAATTTGCAATGTTTCATAATGATGAACTGGTTTCACAAAAGTTAGATCTTTCCTAACAACATGACTACCTGGACCTGGTAAATATTTTGTAACTGCCGTTGTAATTATACCCGTTAACATAATGCTTGGTACAATTGGCTTTTCATACGGAGTTTGGGATGCATAATCATGCTGGATATATAACGGATTGGAATCATTTGTTAATCCTAAATACAATAATAGATCTTTATCCTCAATTTTTTCAGTGATAGATAACTTTTCTCCTACTGTAATCTCATCCATTCGACGACCAATTTGAATTTTTTTCTTTAACATGTTACAATCCCCCTCCAAGTTTTATTTTATTATCCTACCAAAAGCAATATATTATCCGAAGCGCTACTATAATGAGGGCAATGTATATTATAAGTCTATGTTTCCATTGTAGGATACAATTAATGATAGCGTTTTCATGTTATTTTAAAAAAATAATACTCTAAATAGTAGAAAAAGATTCGGAGTCCGAATCTTTTTCTACCATATATTTTGTATTAAACAAGAACTTTCATAACGTTACGTACAGATTCTACTGAACGATCTAACGCTTCTTTTTCTTCTTCACGAAGTTCTAATTCGATAATTTTTTCAATTCCGTTACCACCTAGAATTACTGGTACACCTAGGTAAAGGTCACTATATCCATATTCACCTTCAAGGTATGCGATAGCCGGTAATACGCGGCGTTGATCTTTTAAGATCGCTTCAGTCATTTCAACTAAAGAAGCAGCTGGTGCGTAGTATGCACTACCGTTTCCTAGTAAACTTACAATTTCACCGCCGCCTTTACGCGTACGCTCTACGATTGCATCTAAGCGCTCTTTTGGAATTAATGTTTCTAACGGAATACCGCCTGCATAAGAATAACGTACAAGAGGTACCATATCATCACCGTGACCACCAAGAACGAATCCTGTAATGTCTTTAACAGAAAGATTTAATTCTTGTGCGATGAATGTACGGAAACGCGCTGTATCTAATACACCAGATTGACCGATAACGCGCTCTTTCGGGAATCCAGCTTCTTTAAATACAGAATATGTCATTGCGTCAACTGGATTTGTTAACACAACAATAATTGCGTTTGGTGAATGTTTTACGATATCTTGTGTAATACTTTTCATAATTTTAGAGTTTGTCGCTACTAAATCATCACGGCTCATACCTGGTTTACGTGCAATACCCGCTGTAATAACAACAACGTCAGAATCAGCAGTATCTGCGTAATCAGACGTGCCGATAATGTTAGCGTCAAAACCTTGTATAGGGCTTGCTTCTAACATATCTAACGCTTTCCCTTTTGTTGGATTTTCCAGTTGTGGAATGTCCACCAATACAACATCTGCAAGCTCTTTTTGTCCTAATAAGAATGCTGTTGTTGCTCCTGTAAATCCTGCACCGATGACTGATACTTTTTTGCGTTTGATTGTCATAATTTCTCCCTCACTTTAAATTATGCGTTTTTGATTACCGCTAAGTCCATATTATTAATAAGGGCATCAGCAAATTCAGAACATTTCACTTCAGTTGCACCATCCATAAGACGTGCGAAGTCATATGTTACCACTTTTGAAGCAATTGTTTTTTCTACTGAAGCAGTTACTAATTTCGCAGCTTCATTCCATCCTAAATGCTCTAATAATAATACTCCCGAAAGAAGGACAGAAGATGGATTTACTTTATCTAAACCTGCATATTTTGGAGCTGTACCATGTGTAGCTTCAAAAATAGCATGCCCAGTAACATAGTTAATGTTTGCACCAGGTGCAATACCAATGCCACCTACTTGTGCTGCAAGTGCATCAGAAATATAATCGCCATTTAAGTTCATTGTTGCAACAACATCGAACTCACGTGGACGTGTTAAAATTTGTTGTAAGAAGATATCTGCAATAGAATCTTTAACGATGATTTTACCAGCTTCTTCAGCTGCTGCCATCGCTTTATTCGCTGCATCTTTACCATCTTTTTCAACAATGCGGTCATATTCAGCCCAAGTAAATACTTTATCACTGAATTCTTGTTCCGCTACTTCATAGCCCCAGTTTTTGAAAGCACCTTCTGTAAATTTCATAATGTTTCCTTTATGAACTAATGTAACAGAAGAGCGTTTTTCGTTAATTGCATATTGAATCGCAGCACGAACAAGACGCTTTGTCCCTTCTTCTGAAATTGGTTTAATACCAATTCCTGATGTTTCTGGGAAGCGAATTTTATTTACACCCATTGTTTCTTTTAAGAACTCAAGCACTTTTTGCGCTTCTGGAGATCCTTGTGCATATTCAATACCAGCATAAATGTCTTCTGTATTTTCACGGAAAATTACCATATCAGTATCTTCCGGACGTTTTACAGGTGAAGGAACACCTTCAAAATAACGAACTGGACGTAAACATACGTATAAATCTAATTCTTGACGAAGTGCTACGTTTAGAGAACGGATACCACCACCAACAGGAGTTGTAAGTGGGCCTTTAATTGCAATCAAGTATTCACGGATCTCATTTAACGTCTCTTCTGGTAACCATTCACCTGTTTGGTTGAATGCTTTTTCCCCTGCAAGCACTTCTTTCCAAACGATTTTCTTCTCACCATCATAAGCTTTTTCAACAGCCGCTTCTAATACACGAGATGCTGCTGCCCAAATATCTGGTCCAATTCCATCTCCTTCAATAAAAGGAATAATTGGATTGTTCGGTACATTCATAACACCATTCGTTACAGTAATTTTTTCTCCTGTCGTCACTGTGATAACCCCCATGTTTGAAATTTCATATGTATGAAACTGAGGGAATAAAACCCTCAGTTCAAACCGTTAGTCAAATTAAAATATTCCAATCATTACATCTTTGCAAAAAAATCAGACTTTTGAAAGTGTATTTACACTATCAAAATAGTGTTTTTAACTTATCGTTGCGCTAATGGGATATAACGTTGATGCGTTGGTCCATTATAATCAGCACGCGGACGGATTAAACGGTTGTTTTCATATTGCTCTAAAATATGAGCTAACCAACCTGACATACGACTAATCGCAAAGATTGGTGTAAATAAATCATGATCAATTCCTAAACAATGGTAAACAGAAGCAGAATAGAAATCGACATTTGGTGGAAGACCTTTTTCTTTTGTGACAATGTCTTCGATTTTGATAGACATATTATACCATTTCTCTTCTCCTAAAAGCACGCATAATCTCTTAGACATTTCACGTAAATGTTTCGCACGTGGGTCACCATTTTCATATACGCGATGGCCAAATCCCATAATCTTAACTTTATTTTGAAGTGCGTTATGAATATAGGACTCTACATTTTCTTCTTCACCAATCTCTTTTAACATCTTCATTACATTTTCGTTCGCACCGCCATGAAGAGGTCCTTTTAAAGCACCAATTGCTGCTGTAATTCCAGAATATACATCTGAAAGCGTCGCAACACAAACACGTGCTGTAAATGTAGAAGCATTTAATTCATGATCCGCATGAAGCACAAGCGCCTTATCAAAAGCTTCGATTTCTACTTCATTTGGTTCGCGGTCATTTAACATATAGATAAAGTTTGCAGCTAATGATAGATCTTTTCGTGGCTCAACAACTTCTAAACCTTTACGAATTCTTGCATATGCTGCAACAAGAGTACCTACTTGAGCCTGTAATTTAACCGCTTTCAAATAATTGGACTTCTCATCCATTAATTCAGCACTCTCATCGTATAATGATAACATGGAAATCGCTGTTCGTAAAACTGACATCGGATGTGCAATCTTTAAATCTACTTGTTTTAAATATGATAAAATCTCACTTGGAACTTTAGAATATTCCGATAAAGATTCTTTTAACTCATTTAATTCCTCTTCATTAGGAAGTTTACGATGCCACAGTAAGTATACCACTTCTTCAAACGTAGCGTTTTCCGCTAAATCATCAATATTATACCCAACATACGTTAATGTATCGTCAATAATAGAACTCACGGATGATGTTGTTGCTACTACCCCTTCTAAACCTCGAATAACAGTCATTACACTCTCTCCTTTTTCTGAAAATTCTCCCAACCTTGCTCCCTTATATTTGTTTGCTTCCCCATATAAATTATGAACGCCCGTTCACTCTTTAGGCAAGCAAAATGCACGATCATGCAAATTTGCTGTGATGTTCCCATCTTGTAGTTCCATTGCTTGTTGTAAAGCATGAGCGTGAGTTTCTCCTCGAATCCTCACGCTTAGAACAACAGATGGTGAGGAAAACTAGTTTCGAAGAGTTTATGATAAAAACAACATAAAACAACATCAGTAAAAATTGTTTTATGTTGTTTTTATTTTATCTGGTGTAAGTCTTCGCTGCTATGTAACCTTTGAAAAGTTTTCTAATTACATTATAAACAATTATCTGACTTTTGTGAATGGAAAGAATTCAAAAAATTTATATTACAATAAAATTTTTCACTTAAACATTTGTATAATGTTCATCACCGCATACGCAATTCCCGCTCCAATTAATGGTCCTACAGCGACTCCATTAAACAACGCAACTGCTATAATTGTTCCAAATACGAGCGCAGTTGTAATATGAGGATCACTCGTTAATAACTGTACTCCTCCTTTTGCCAAGAGAGCGACCGCTATTCCTGACGCTAAAGCAATCCATGCGTAATAAGATTTAGCCGCTTCACTCAACTGCTTAAATCCGATTTCACCCGTAGCTATTGGAACAAGAACCGCAATCGTAATTACCGTTACACCAAGATTAATTCCTTTTGTTTGTAGATATGGTAGAATCTTATCTCCTAAAAACGTCCACTTTAATAAAAATAAAACACCAACTGCTACAGTGAGTGATTGATTTTTAGCAATAAGTCCAATAATAAGAAGTATGAATAAAAATAACGTGGATTGACTAATCATGATTACACTTCCTTTCTGAAAATAATGAACCTGTTTACAAAAAAAAATTCTGTTAAACACATCGTTATACATGCTATAAACGATAAGTATTTATCAATCAATATAGATGATATATACAGACCTTCAACCCCTTAAATACGATGTTTACATTTACCAAGAAAGACAAGCACTCTCCTTTCTTTTCTTATAAGAAACAGGTAAAATAAAAAGTAGATTAAATGAGGCTCTTGTCAATCAGTATAGGGGATTTTTTACTGTCAATTAGCCCTCGCCGTCAGGCTTTTACGAGCAAATTGCTTTACACCGCCCGTAAATAGCGGGATAAATCCATCATTCCACTATAACATAAATACGATTTGGAATGGGAGGTAAACACCTTTGAATCGAAACTCACTGTATATGATATTGCGACTTATATTTGTCATTCTAGCAACAATAATTGGGTTTTATGCGCTTTTGTATGTTTCAGGTCTTATATACCCTTTTATCATCGCATTAGCTTTTGCTTACTTGATTAATCCAGTCGTAAATTTTCTCAATCAAAAATTACAATTTCCCCGTGCCTTAGCGGTACTCGTCAGCTTAGTTCTCGTGTTTGGCGCCTTAGTCGGACTCGTTACGTATCTTGTAACAGAAGCGATTTCCGCCACAACTTACTTACTACAAATCGTCACAGAGAAGTTTCCAGCAATTGTACAGTATGCACAGCAATTTGCACTCAATAATATTATGCCTTTATATGATGATTTAATTTCTAAATTTAATCATCTTGGTGAATCACAACAATATACCATTACACAAAACATTCAAAATCTAGGAACGGACGCAACAAAGCAGATGAAGGACTTGTTGACTGCTATTATAAGCGGATTAACAAACTTCATTAGTGCACTCCCAACAACTTTAACAGTTCTTGTCTTTATCTTATTAGCAACTTTCTTTATTAGTTTTGATTGGCATGCACTTGCTCATAAAGGAAAACGCTTGCTGCCAAATCGCCTACACGGATACGGAAAAACTATTTTTGTCGATTTACGAAAAGCACTATTTGGGTTTGTAAAGGCACAACTCACACTTGTGTCTATGACAACCGTCATCGTACTAATCGGATTATTAATTTTACGTGTACCGTATGCTATCACAATTGCAATCATTACAGGAATTGTAGACTTACTTCCTTATTTAGGAACAGGAGCAGTCTTTGTTCCTTGGGTTATCTATGTATTTTTCACAGGAGATACAGCCTTCGCAATCGGCCTACTTATTTTATATATTGTTGTCATTGTTCAAAGACAAATCATGGAACCAAAAGTGTTATCATCCAACATCGGACTCGATCCATTATCGACGCTTATTGCATTGTTCGTCGGATTTAAACTATATGGTTTTTTAGGATTAATCATCGGTCCAGTTACATTAGTACTATTAAACACATTGCACAAGGCCCATGTATTTCATGATTTATGGAAATTTATTAAAGGGTCACCATTAAAATAAAGTAAAACTTTAATCCGTGGGGTTTTCTTCATCAGCCCACCTTCTCTTCCTCGTTTCCCTCTGAACCTTGAGACGGGGTCTTACTACTCACAAATAGAACAAGGGAATTATCCATATGTTATGGGTAATTCCCTTGTTTTTGCATAAAAACACCCTTTTAAACACCGTTTTACATTTTTATTCTGTTTTACACATAATTATTATTGGTATTTCTTCCTTTTTCTACAAATGAATAATTATACATTTTGTAATTCGACAAAAAATAACACTTAGAACAAATCGCGTTCTAAGTGTTATTTTTGCACGATAACGGTTGTGTTCCTTCTTAATTTCCACTCTAACCATTTCATTACAACAGGCTTAAATAGCTTTCTTGTTAGTGGAAATATAAAAACAAACCCTATTATATCCGTTACATATCCAGGTACTAACAGAAGGACTCCACCTATAAAGACAAAGATCCCATCTAATACGGCATCACCTGGCATTTCCCCTCTATTCAATCTTGACTGAATTTCTCTTAGTACCATAAACCCTTGTTGTTTTGCTAAATAAGCACCAAGGGCAGCCGTAAACACAATCATAGCGAAAGTTGGCCACATGCCAATTAAATGACTAGAACCAATGAGCACTGTCACTTCAACTGTAGGAATTAAAATAAAAAGAAACAGAAGCCACTTCATACTCTCACACCTTTTCCTTCGTTATATTTAAAGCACAATACCCCTCATTTCATTCAAATAAAAACAAGGCACTGAGCTAATAAAATGCGCTCACAACGTCGAGATAGCCCTTAATTCCCTCCAAGAAGTACATTAGACTTTCCCTTACTAATCACAAAACAATTCCTTCTTACAAGGTTTTAAGACTTCAAACAACACCTATCTAAGGGGTAATCCTTTTCGACTAATGAAAGCCCCACTTTTTCAGAATGATTTTTATCTTTAAATTGTAAAAAAAAAGAGAAGGACTCCTATCCTTCTCTCCATATTACTTCTTATAGCACTTCCGCATGTCCATTATAAACAATTCCGCGCGCTGCATCAACTGTTACTTCTTGGCCATTTTTTAGAGTTGCTGTTACACCATTTACACCAACGATAACTGGAATGCCGATTGATACACCTACAACAGCTGCATGGCTTGTTAAGCCGCCTTCTTCTACAACTAGAGCTGCCGCTTTTTCAATTGCAGGAATCATATCTTTATCCGTACTTGTTGTAACAAGGATGTCACCTTCTGTTACGTTCGCTACAGCTTCTGCAGCTGTTTTCGCTACAACTACTTTACCTTTTGCTGCTTTACGACCAATCCCTTGTCCCTTAGCGATCTCTTCGCCAACAACATGGATTTTCATTAAGTTTGTTGTACCAGTTTCAGCAACTGGAACACCAGCAGTAATTACAACAGTATCTCCAAGTTCGATTAGACCTGCATCCATAACCGTTTGAATCGCAGTATCTAACATTTCATCAGTAGATGCTGCACGTTTTCCAGCCATAAATGCTTGCACACCCCAAACAAGTGCAAGACGACGACCCACTTGCTCGTCAGATGTTACAGCTACGATTGGAGATTTCGGACGATATTTAGAGATCATTTTTGCAGTGTATCCACTTTCTGTTGGAGCTACAATTGCAGCTACATCAAGAGCAAGCGCTGTATGTGCAACAGATTGACTAATCGCATCTGTAATTGTTGGAGTGAACTCTTTAATACGTTTTTTGAACATATCTTCATATTGCAATGATTTTTCAACACGTACTGCGATGTTCGCCATCATTGTTACTGCTTCTACTGGATATTGACCCGCTGCAGTTTCACCAGAAAGCATGATTGCATCTGTACCGTCGAAGATTGCGTTCGCTACGTCACTCGCTTCCGCACGAGTTGGACGTGGGTTACGTTGCATAGAATCTAACATTTGTGTTGCTGTAATAACCGGTTTACCTAATACGTTACATTTTTTGATTAGACGCTTTTGTACTAATGGTACTTCTTCTGGCGGAATTTCCACACCCATATCACCACGAGCTACCATTAAACCGTCAGAAACTTCTAAGATTGAATCGATGTTATCGATACCTTCTTGGTTCTCAATTTTTGGTACGATTTGGATGAACCCTGCATTGTGTGCTTCTAATAATTCACGGATTTCTAATACGTCAGCTGCTTTACGTACGAAAGATGCTGCAATGAAATCAACTTTTTGCTCGATACCAAATATGATATCTTGTACGTCTTTTTCAGTGATACCAGGAAGCTTAATGCTTACGTTTGGTACGTTAACACCTTTTTTATTTTTTACAGTTCCGCTGTTTAATACTTTTGTACGGATGTTTCCGGCAGCTTTCTCGATCACTTCTAGTTCGATAAGACCGTCATCAATTAGAATGCGAGAACCTGGGTCTACATCATCATAAAGACCAGCATAAGATACAGAGAACTTCTCTGCAGTTCCTAATACTTGCTCTGTAGAGATAACTACTTCTGCACCTGTTACTAGTTCAGCTTGTCCGTCTACGAAATCATGTGTACGGATTTCTGGACCTTTTGTATCAAGTAAGATTGCAACTGTTTTACCAGTTTTCTTTGAAGCTTCGCGAATGTTTTTAATACGCGCTCCATGCTCTTCATGGCTACCATGAGAGAAGTTTAAACGAGCAACGTTCATACCCGCTCCGATTAATTGCTCTAATTTTTCAATACTTTCACTAGCAGGACCTATAGTACATACAATTTTTGTTTTACGCATATTGCACCTCCGAAAATTATGAAACCGTTCCCAAGTATTTGACATTACGCCGATTAGATAGATAATTCTTTTGATAACTGATACATATCTTTATCAATCGTATGTTTTTGAGCTAACGCTTCGATAATGTCATGATCAACAAGTTGGTTATTTTGAATACCTACGCAACGTCCACCTTTGTTTTCAATCAACAGTTCAACTGCTCTCGCGCCAAGACGGCTTGCTAAAACACGGTCTTGTGCACTTGGTGATCCACCACGTTGTACGTGACCTAATACAGTTACACGAGTATCAAAGTTTGTTTCTTCTTCGATTTGCTTACCGATGTCAATTGCACTTCCAACACCTTCAGCTACCACGATAATACTATGTTTCTTTCCACGTTCACTACCACGTTTTAAACGAGCAATTACATCCTGCATGTCATACTCTTCTTCTGGAATTAAGATTGTTTCTGCACCATCAGCTAAACCAGCCCATAATGCGATATCTCCAGCATGACGCCCCATTACTTCAATAACATATGTACGTTCATGAGATGTAGCTGTATCACGAATTTTATCGATCGCATCAATAACAGTGTTTAACGCTGTATCGAAACCGATTGTGAAATCTGTTCCAGGAATATCATTATCGATTGTACCTGGTACGCCGACACATGGGAATCCTTGCTCTGTTAATTTTTTAGCACCTTGGTAAGAACCGTCTCCACCAATAACAACAAGTCCTTCAATACCAAACTTCTTTAATTGCTCGATTCCTTTTAGTCGTACTTCTGGGTCTTTAAACTCAGGACATCTCGCTGTATATAATTTTGTACCACCGCGGTGGATAATATCGCCTACAGAACCAAGTTCTAATTTTTCAATATGACCAGAAATTAATCCAGCGTATCCATGGTAAATACCATATACTTCTATATCATGGAAAATCGCTTTACGAACAACTGCACGAATGGCAGCATTCATACCAGGTGAATCTCCACCACTTGTTAATACACCAATACGTTTCATTTGTACTCACCTCATAAAGATTATTTGCCTTATAATAAAATAACATGAAGAAATATAAAAATACAATGGAGAAGATGTGTCTTTTCACAATAAAAACGTGCATTCGCGAAGTGGAACGCACGCTTTTCTTATTTTATCCAAATGGAAGCGTTTGAAAACGAAACTTGCCCAATTTTCATATATTTTTCATAACGTTTTTCGACTAATTCCTCTTTCGAGATACCGTTTAATTGCTGGAATGTTTTTCTGAGCATTAGGTCGATGTTTTCTGATTGTTTTAAAATGTTACGATGCGCACCGCCACGCGCTTCTGGAATAATTTCGTCAATTACACCTAATTCTTTCAAATCCGCTGCCGTAATTCTCATCGCTTCAGCAGCTTCCCTCGCTTTTCCTGCATCTTTCCAAAGAATCGCTGCCGCTCCCTCTGGTGTAATAACAGAATAAGTGGAATTTTCTAGCATATGAATGTAATCCCCTACTCCAAGACCTAGTGCACCACCGCTACCACCTTCACCAATAACGATACAAATAACTGGTACAGTAAGCCCTGCCATTTCAAATAAATTACGGGCAATCGCTTCACTTTGACCACGTTCTTCAGCAGCTTTACCAGGATACGCACCTTTCGTATCAATAAAGCAAATAATCGGGCGATTAAATTTCTCAGCTTGCTTCATTAAACGTAGCGCCTTTCGATATCCTTCTGGATGAGGCATTCCAAAATTACGACGAATATTTTCTTTCGTATCTTTCCCGCGCTGGTGCCCAATTACCGTTACAGGCATCCCATCATATTTCGCAATGCCGCCGACAATCGCTGCATCATCGCCATATAGACGATCTCCATGACATTCAAAAAAATCAGTAAATAAGTGCTCAATATAATCGAGCGTTGTCGGTCGTTCTGCATGACGAGCAATTTGAACGCGATCCCATACTTTCATATTGCCGTATATTTCTTCCTCTAGATTTTCTAGCTTCCCTTCCAAAATACGAATCTCCTCACTGAAGTCCATCTGGCTGTTGTTCGTATAGTCTTTTAGTTCACGAATCTTATTTCTTAGCTCAACAACTGGTTTTTCAAATTCTAACTCTGCCATACAGCCGTTTCCCCTCCTTGATGAACTTCTAAAATCTTACGGAGCGATTCTCTCATATCATTGCGATGCACAACCGCATCCAATTGACCGTGCTCTAATAAAAATTCTGCCGTTTGAAAGTCTTCTGGCAGTTTCTCACGCACCGTTTGTTCAATTACACGTCTACCAGCAAAGCCGATAAGTGCACCTGGCTCTGCAAGATTATAATCACCAAGTGAAGCAAAACTTGCCGAAACACCGCCTGTTGTCGGATGAGTCATAACAGAAATAAATAATCCTCCAGCATTGCTATGTTTTTTCAAAGCTACGCTCGTTTTTGCCATTTGCATTAAACTTAAAATACCTTCTTGCATGCGCGCGCCGCCCGATGCAGTAAAGATAATAAATGGAACTTGTAACTCGTATGCTTTTTCAACTGCACGTGCAATTTTTTCGCCTACAACAGAGCCCATGCTGCCCATTCGAAAACGAGAATCCATTACTGCAATCACAACAAGCATTTCATCAATTGTTCCTTCACCTGTCACAACCGCTTCGTTTAATTCTGTTTTCTTGCGATCACTCTCTAGCTTCTCTTCATAATTTGGGAACCCAAGTGGATTTACCGAAACCATCTCTTTGTCGTACTCACGAAATGAACCTTCGTCCAATACACTGTCAAGGCGCTCCCACGCATTCATCGGATGATGATAACCACAGTTCACACATACTTTTAAATTTTTCAGAAGCTCTTTTGTATACATGATTTTCTTACATTTCGGACATTTTGTCATAACACCGTCCGGCACATCTCTTCGTACTTGTTCTGAAGGAATTGCAGCATACTTTTTCTTTTTTACGAATAAATCTCTTAGCACAATTTGACCCCCTTTGTTGAGAGCTAAGGTTAGGGTAAGAAGAAAACTGGGCTAACACCAAAATTCGATGTTAGCCTTGTCTTCTCAATCTGTCTAATAGAGGATGTTCAAAAAGTCCAGTAAAGATCGCTCCTTTTTGAACACGCACTCATAACCTCTCTCTTTACGTTTAACTTTAACCGCTATGCGATAGATTGTTTGTCATAACGTGTCATGGTCATTTCGACAAATTTTATACATTACGAGTGAAACTGCATGTTTCCCATTAATTCATCATATATTTTTAGCGCCTCTTCTTCTTTTTTCTCGTATAGCGCTTCATAAAGCTTTCTATAAGTTTCTATAGATTCTAATGAAATTTCATAAGAAAGAGTCGCAACGTAATCATTTACAATTCTCCAAACACGATACAGTAAATAATTGTCCACTTGTTCAATAAGTGTTTTAAAAAACGTTTGATGGAACTCCTGGATTGAACTTTCGTCCTTTTTAAGAACTTGTCGCAACATACCTAATACATTAGAAAACGTTTCTTTCGGTAAATCACATACGATTCGAAGAATATCTTTTTCAAGTAATCGTTTCATCTGTAACAAATCACGAATTGTTTTCTCATCTTGTAATAAAAATGGTGCGATTAGTTGAACAAGACCGTTATCATAAAAGTTTCGAATAAACGTCCCTTCTCCGCGTCTTGTTTCAATTAATCCTACGAGTTCTAAAGCTCGCAATGCTTCCCGTACAGATGAACGCCCGGCATTTAAACGTGCACTTAACTCACGCTCAGATGGTAATCGATCACCTGCTACTAAACCATCCTCTTCCATAATGGAACGGATTTTCTTTACAATTTCGAGATATACTTTTGTATTTGATGATGTCAATGGAAATTCCTCGCTTACTCTTTACCAATCAGCGCTAATTTTTTTGTTTTCTCAGCAACTTCATTTGGATCTACTTGACGGCGAGCTACTCCTGTCTCCATCGCCGCTTTCGCAACGTAAGCCGCTACCTGAGGCGCTACACGCGCGTCAAACGGTGCCGGAATGATATAATCCGCATTTAACTCATCTGCCGTTACAAGCTCTGCAATGGCTTGTACAGCTGCCATTTTCATTTCTTCATTAATTTGCGTAGCATGTACATCAAGTGCACCACGGAAAATACCAGGGAATGCTAGTACATTATTTACTTGGTTCGGGAAGTCAGAGCGACCAGTCCCAACAACAGCTGCGCCTGCTGCTTTTGCAATTTCCGGCATAATTTCTGGAACCGGATTTGCCATTGCAAAAATAATTGCATCGTCATTCATTGTACGAACCATTTCCTCAGTTAACGCACCCGCTACAGATACACCGATAAATACATCCGCACCTTGCAGGACATCTGCTAATGAACCTTCTACACGATTTTTATTTGTATATTTTGCAACTTCATCTTTCACTGGGTTCATCCCAACAGAGCGACCTTCATAAATTGCGCCTTTTCGGTCACACATAATAATGTCGCGTACACCATAGCGATATAAAAGTTTAATGATTGCAATCCCTGCTGCACCTGCACCATTTGCTACAACTTTAATGTCAGACATTTTCTTTCCAACTAGCTTAAGTGCATTTACAAGACCCGCTACTGTTACGATAGCTGTACCGTGTTGATCATCATGGAATACAGGAATATTTGTTTCTTTTTTCAGACGTTCTTCAATGATAAAGCAGTTTGGTGCTGCAATATCCTCTAAGTTTACACCGCCAAATGTTGGCTCCATTAATTTTACAGTTTCAATAATCTTATCTACATCGTTTGTATTTAAAGCAATTGGGAATGCATCTACGCCAGCAAAACTCTTGAATAATACTGCTTTACCTTCCATTACTGGAAGAGATGCTTCTGGTCCGATATTACCAAGGCCAAGTACAGCTGTTCCATCCGTCACAACTGCTACCATGTTTCCCTTCATCGTATATTCATATACCTTACTTTTATCGTCATAAATTTCTTTACAAGGTTCTGCAACCCCTGGAGAATACGCAAGACTTAAATCTTTAGCATTTTCTACTTTTACTTTTGATACAGTTTCTAATTTTCCTTGATGCACTTTATGCATGTGAAGTGCTTCTTCACGAAGTGTTGACAAACTATCCACTCTCCTCAAATTATTCTTGCTGATATTATTCTCTCCAAGTGGTCTGACCACGAACACAATTACTATAATAATCGAACTATAGGGAAATTGTCCATTATATTTTCACTACGACATTTTCCTCACCGACTATTTCACGAAGTGCTCCTAAACATTCTTCACTTGGATGAATTGATAAACTACGAGATAATTGTACCATTTTATGTTCCTTTTCATAATAAATTAGTACTTTCACAAAACCTGAATAGTGAAACAATATTTTTGTAACTTGATTTAACAGCCTCTTTTCATACTGCGAGGGTAGTTTTACATAAATCGATGCTTCTTTCATTTCATTGTAAACATCCATTTGTTCCAATGGATAAAGACCGTTCACAATCCATTGCAATTTATGATTTCGCTGTTCAATCGTCCCCTCCACTAAAACAATTGCACCTTCTTGTAACCTCTCCGCAAAATGAATATACGTCTCAGGAAAAACAACTGCCTCCATTTCATCATTTTGATCACAAAAAGTGACGAACGCCATTTTTTGCAATTTTTTCGTCCGAATGACTTTTACACCTGTTACATAAACAATTGCACGTTGTACTTTTCGCTTTTGCCTCATCGCTTGCGCAAGCGATGGAATTTCTAGTTCTTTTACAAGCTTTGCGTACTGCGCCGTTGGATAACTGGATAAATAAAAGCCAAGCGCTTCTTTTTCATTATTTAATTGTTCAATAAAAGATAGCTCTTCTCCTTGTACATATACTGATTTTGGGACACTTTCTTCCCCTAATTCACGAGCAAGGCTTGCGTACTCTAGAGCCCCCTTAATACTGTTAAACAACGTTGTTCGCGAAACTTGAAAATCATCGAAACAGCCTGCCCAAACAAAAGCCTCTAAATTACGCTCCGTAACAAACTTTGCTGGCATACGAAGACAAAATTCAAATAAATCTTGGAATGGATTTCTTTCTCTTTCCTCTATCACCGCATTCACTGTAGCCATCCCTATATTTCGAATTGACAGCAAGCTATAACGGATTGCGTTCCCTTCTATTTGGAAATTGTAACTACTTCTATGAAGAGACGGCGATAAAACACGAAAACCTTTGCGCTTCGTTTCGCGTATATATTGCACAATCTTATCTTCATTACCTATCGCACTAGATAACAGCGCAGTCATAAACTCTAAAGGATAGTTCGCTTTTAAATAAGCAAGCTGATATCCAATCATACTGTAGGCTACAGCATGACTTCGGTTAAAACCGTAATTCGCAAATCTCACAATTAAATCATAAATTTGTTCTGCTGATGTCTTATCGTATCCATTTCGTAAACACCCTTGTACAAAATGCATTCTTTCTTGATCTAAAATCTCACGTTTTTTCTTACTCACTGCACGGCGAAGCAAATCAGCTTCCCCGAGTGAAAACCCTGCTAACTGCGAGGCGATTTGCATAATTTGTTCTTGGTATACAATGACACCATATGTGCTTTTTAAAATCGGCTTTAAATCCGCATGTAAATAATGAATTTGACGCTTTCCGTGCTTTGATTCAATAAAGGTTGGAATTTGCTCCATTGGTCCTGGGCGATATAATGCGTTAACAGCAACAATATCTTCAAACTCATTTGGTTTTAAGCTACGTAATACATTCCGCATTCCTCCGGATTCAAGCTGGAACACGCCTGTTGTATCTCCTTTTCCAAGTAACTGGAATGTCTTTTCATCCTCAAGTGGTAAATTCCGTATATCAATTTGTTTACCAGTTTTAGTCACAATAAAATTAAGAATGTTTTCGAGTAACGTTAAATTACGTAAACCTAAAAAGTCCATTTTTAACAGGCCCAGTTCTTCTAACACTTCTGCTGGATATTGCGTTACATATACATCGTTATGCCCTTCTTGAATCGCAACACTCCCCGTTAACGGCTCCTGACTCATTATGACTCCCGCCGCATGAATAGACGTATGACGTGGTAAACCTTCGACGCGCTTCGCAATTTCAAAAACACGCTCATGCAAGAGATTTCCTTGTACAAATTCACGAAGAGACCTAGATTCTTCATACGCTTCTTTTAATGTGATTCCAAGCTTTGACGGAATAAGTTTTGAAAATATATCGATATCCCTTGGTGGAAGCCCCATTACGCGGGCGATATCTCGAATCGCTGCTTTTGCAGCAAGCGTTCCGAACGTAACTATTTGAGCAACACGAAGCTGACCATATTTATCTTTCACATAACGAATCATCTCATCACGTCTAATATCCGGAAAATCAATATCAATATCTGGCAGCGTAACACGTTCAGGATTTAGAAATCGTTCAAACAGCAAGTCGTACTCAATTGGATCGATGTCTGTGATTTCTAACACATAAGAAACAAGTGAACCTGCTGCTGAACCACGACCCGGCCCTGTTAAAATGTCATGTTCATGTGCGTATTTCATAAAATCCCAAACAATGAGGAAATAATCACTAAATCCCATGCGAGAGATAACTTCAAGTTCATGTTCTAAACGTTTCCTATGTACATCTTGAACCGTTCTATATCGCTGTTTTAGACCCTCATTACAAATACGGCGCAAATAAGCATCTGATGTTTCATTAGATGGAACAGAAAACTTCGGCAATTGATTAACGTGGAAAGGAATTTCTACGTGGCAACGCTCAGCTATATGAACTGTATTCTGAACGGCTTCTTCTTCATGAGAAAATAAAGCCTGCATTTCAACTGCTGATTTTAAATAATACTGATCTGTTTTGAGTCTTGGTCTATCTGGATCAGTCATCTTTGTTCCGCTCTGAACTGATAGCAAGCACTCCTGCACAAGTGCATCGCTTTGATTCACATAACGGACATCATTTGTCGCGACGACTGGAATATTCATCTCGTTTATAAATTGTGGTATTTTCTCTTGTAAAAACAGTTCATCTTGAATCGCATGATGCTGCAAACTCATGTAAAAGCTTCCAAACATATTTTGATACGAACGAGCTACTTCTTCAGCGATCTCGTCTCTTCCTTCTAACAATAGCTGTTCAATTTCCCCGTCTTTTCCTGGTGAAATTGCAATCAACCCTTTTGCATAATGAGAAAGCCACTTTTTTGGGATCCCATCTTTAGACTTAGTCATGATCGTACTAGAAATTTTTAATAAGTTTTGATAACCTATTTCATTTTCTGCAAGTAATACAAGCGGATAAGCTCGCTCCTCCTCCTCACTAAACACAGAAGCTGTTAATCCGATAATCGGCTGTATACCATTCTTCTTACATGCTTTATAAAACGGAATGACTCCATACATCACATTTTCATCTGTAATCGCAAGCGATGAAAAGCCCAGCTCTTTCGCCCGAACGATGAGTTCATCAATTTTACAAGCACTTTTTAACAAACTATAAACGGTTTGACATTGTAAATGCGCAAACTTCACTGTTGTACCCTCTCTTTACCTATTTGACTACTCTCATTATAGGTGATGCGGAAAGCGGAAATCAAAACATACTTCTTATACTTTGTCCATATATATGAAAGAGAAAGGAGAATGACGATGGATGTAAGACAATATACTTTTTTCTCTCTTCTTATTATTAGTTATTTTATTGCCTTTGGGGTTATACTTGGTGGTTCTTTAATTGGAGGAGTTGGGGCATTTCTGATTGGACAGCCTGCCCTTACTTCCATTAATCAATTCGCACAAAATTTACGAATTTGGGCACTCGTCGCAGCAATCGGCGGGACTTTTGACACATTTTATAGCTTTGAAAGAAGTTTTTTCGAAGGAGATATGAGAGACATTGTGAAACAAATTTTACTTATCTTTTTCGCAACAGGCGGCATGCAAACCGGTCTTATTATTATTAAATGGATTACGCAGGATCATGTATGAGAGTACCAAGCGATTCTACCGCTAAACGATGGTATTTATTTTTGGGTGGCGCTGCGGTTGGTGGTATTTTTAGCTGGTTTATTTTTTTGTACATATATGGTGTTTTTCAACAAGAACAAGCCAGTACAATCGAAAAACAAAAACAAATCATTAAGAAACAAGAAGAAAAGCTTCATGTTCTTCTTGAAGATCACGATAAACTAAATGAAGAAAACAAGCAGCTCTTAACTATTCAAGAAATTAAAATTAAAATTTCAAACCATGATAAATACGACTTAGACAACCTTACTCTCGAAAACATGACAACATCCATTCACAATGACCTACAGCATCTCTTAACGAAAAATATACAAAGCATTGCGAAAAATAAAGAACTCCTAAAAAAAGTAATTGAAAATAAAGTATATAAACACTATGATCGAACCTATCGCTTCAAAGTTTCCTCACTCTCTTTTGATACCGTGCTCGAAATTGACATCAATATAAAACAAGAAAAGTAGGAACGCAGCGTCCCTACTTTTTCTTGTTTTATATAAGAGTATTCTTATTTACAAATCTCACGCAAGTCTGCAAAAAGACGATCTGCTTCTTCCCAAGAAGACGCTTTTGCACCCGAAGCCATCGGATGACCTCCGCCATTATACTTCATCGCTAGCTTATTAATAACCGGTCCTTTTGAACGAAGGCGAACGCGAATTACATCTTCTTCCTCTAAAAATAAAACCCAAGCTTTTAGTCCGTCAACATTACCAAGTGCTCCAACAACGCCAGATGCTTCAGAAGGAAGGACATCGAACTCTTCTAGCACTTCTTTTGTCAGCTTAATATAAGCCGCTCCCTCTTCTGTCATCGTAAAGTTTTGTAAAATGAATCCATTTAAACGAGCGATTTTCTCTTTCGTTTTATACATTTCGTTATATAACTCTGGAAAATCTACACCCATTTCAACAAGCTCACCTGCATAGCGAAGTGTTCTTGCCGATGTATTTGGGAATAAGAAACGCCCTGTATCTCCAACAATACCAGCTAGAATAAGACGTGCAGATTCTTTCGATAGTTTTAGACCTTTATCTTTTCCATAAGAATACAATTCATAAATAAGCTCGCTTGTAGAACTTGATGTCGTGTCCACCCACGTAATGTCTCCGTATGGATCTTCATTTGGATGATGATCGATTTTAATGAGCATCTTTCCTTTTGTATAACGCTGATCACAAACGCGTTCTTGATTCGCTGTATCACAAACGATAACAAGTGCATTCGCATAAGTCTCATCATCAATTTCATCCATTACTCGTAAATAAGATAAGGTTGGTTCATTGTATCCGACCATATAAACCTTTTTCTCTGGAAACGATTCTTGAAGAATTGTCCCAAGACCACACTGAGAACCTAATGCATCTGGGTCTGGACGGACATGACGGTGAATGATAATCGTATCAAACTCTTTAATCATCGCTAAAATTTGTTCATGCATATGTATAATCTCCTTTTTATTAATTTCTACCTCTGTCATCAATTTTCTTACTTTATCCTTCATTATAACTGAAAATAATTTATTCATGTGGACAATTGCTTTATAATAATAGTTAGAAAGTTTAGATAATGTCTTTTGTTTTCTTTTGGCATGAATATGAAATGGGCACTAATCGCTTCTATGCTTGAGCGGATCCTCTCTTCCACCTAAAAAAGAGGGACTTGATATTTCATGTTTTTAATTTATCTACATACAAAATAATGGAGGATTACATTATGCCAGTATTAGTCTTTTGTATTATCATTTCATTTATGTTGTATCTCTTCTATAAAACAAAATATTTTCGTACAAATCGTCAGATGGAAAAAGGGTGGCTTGCTGGAAAATCTGCGATGGCACTTGGTGTATTCGTTGCATTATTCGGTGCAAATCAATTTTTCTTAGACATCTCGACTGCACGTATCATCGTCGGTGTCTTATTTATCTTATTTGGCAGTGCAAGCGTTTTTAATGGATTCCGCCAGTATAAACACTTCTCGCCTCTTGCAATCGAAGAAGCAGAAGCATATAAAAAAATGTAAAAAGCATCAGCTATTCATGCTGATGCTTTTTTGTGATTCTTTATTTTCAAAATTAGATAGGCAACAAAAGCAGGTGGAATATTAAAAGGATTGCCTTGCACATGAAAATGTAATTGTTCTTCTTCAAAAGACATATTTTTATACAGTTCTTGTTGTGAAAGTTTTGTTAGTTGTCTTTGCTCGTTTAATCCTTTAATGTAAAGATACTGAATCGGTATCATCATAAGAAAATAAAACAATGCAACACCACCAAAAAAGAGTAACTCTGATGACATATCAAGCACCATCCTTTTTTTCTTTATATATATCAATTATCTGATAATTCAATTATACCATAAACTGCCAAACAAAAGGAGCCGCAATCTCATTGATTGACCAAATTGACCCGGTTCTTATGTAATTGTTCATTGTTCTTTTTATCGTCATTGATTTAGGTTTATGTGTTTCCGTAATCATGAAGAAAATGTTCTTAGTTCCTATCATCACACTCATTCTAAACGCTCTATACGAAATTGGGTATACGAAACATTACTATCCCGATTCTCCTATCACCTTTACTTCATGGAATATAATCTTCCCACTATTTCGTTACTATTAGCTGTATTCATACCCTTTTACAAAAAAGAGCTGAATGAATATCCCTGTCATAAAAGGGATTCTCCATTCAGCTCTTTTTCATGTTTATCGATCAATGAGCTGCACCATTAATAGTGCTTTTCCAACAACTTCTCCTCCGTGCCGCACTTCTACATCTACCTTTCCAAATTTACGCCCAATTTCTAACACCTGCGGATGTACAGAAACAACATTGTCGATTTGAACAGGCTTTACAAAGTAGATTGTTAAATTCTCAACAATCGAATCGCTTTTTTTCTGCGCACGAATGGCACGATTCGTTGCTTCTGTGACAACAGTTGTAAATACTCCATATGATAATGTTCCAAATGAACTCGTCATTTGTGGCGTCACAGAAAATTGATAACTGTGTTCGTGCTTTGCTTCTTTCGGTGTCACAAATTGATTTGTAACGATATCTTCAATCGTCTCCCCAACTTGCGGTTGACGTTGAATCATTTGCAGCGCTTGTAGTACGTCTTGACGACTAATAATTCCTTGCAAGCGATTGTTTTCATCAACAACAGGAAGAAGTTCAATTCCTTCCCATACCATCATGCGGGCTGCCGCTGCAACAGACATTTTCCCATTTACTGTAATCGGCTGCTTTGTCATTACTTTTTCAATTGGTGTTTCTTTCGCGATACCAATCATATCTTTTGAAGTAACAATCCCTAATACCTTTTTATTTTCATCCACAATTGGATAACGCCCATGCATCGTTTCTTCATTATACGCATGCCATTGTTCTACTCTATCACTAGGTTTTAAATATAGCGTCTCTTCAATTGGTGTTAAAATATCTTCAACAAGTACAATTTCCTTTTTGATAAGCTGATCATAAATGGCGCGGTTAATTAACGTTGCCACAGTGAACGTATCATAGCTACTTGAAATAATCGGTAGCTTTAATTCATCCGCTAATTTTTTCACACGGTCTTCTGTATCAAATCCACCTGTAATTAAGACTGCAGCGCCTGCTTCTAACGCTAGTTGATGGGCATTCGTACGGTTACCGATAATCAGCAAGTTCCCAGCTTCTGTATAGCGCATCATCGCCTCTAATTTCATGGCCCCAATCACGAATTTATTTAATGTTTTATGTAATCCTTCTCTTCCACCAAGTACTTGGCCATCGACAATATTGACCACTTCGGCATATGTTAGTTTTTCAATATTTTCCTTTTTCTTTTGTTCAATTCGGATCGTTCCGACACGTTCAATTGTACTGACATATCCTTTATTCTCTGCATCTTTAATCGCACGATAGGCTGTTCCTTCACTTACACTCAAATCTTTTGCAATTTGACGTACAGAAATTTTATGCCCTACCGGCAGGCTATTAATATGTTCTAAAATTTGATTATGCTTGGTAGCCAAATGGTTTCACCATACTTTCTTTTCCCTAAATTCTTCATGTGTTGTATTTTTAGTATACTATATTTCCGAAACTGTTACACTGTACTTTTATGTATCTGTACTATTTTTTTTATAACAAAAATGACCCTTATATTCTATCAGTCACATTCTTACAACAGTGTAATGCTACTGTCACCTCATTCGATAGTTTGTCTTCTCGTTCCAAGATACAATAAAGACAAGAAGTCAAACGAAGGAGCGAATGAAAATGAAAAAATTTTTAGAAGTTGTAGGTGCTATATTTTTAGCTTTCGTTGATGGCAAAAAAGTTGCAATGGAATTAAATGAAGCACCAGAACAAACATCACCAGAAGTAAAAGAAACACCAAAACAAGCATCGGCTTTCAAACCTATTTTGCACACATAAAAAAACCTTCACTTGTCTTTTCAAATGAAGGGTCTTCTTTTTATATTGTAATACTTTCCCCAGCTTCTAATACCTTACCTGTACTACTTGTTAATTTTTGCACAAAAAGATGCGGATCCTGTTCAATAACTGGGAACGTATTATAATGCATTGGTACAACCGTTTTTGCTCCAATCCATTCCGCAGCTAATACTGCATCCTCTGGTCCCATTGTAAAATTATCACCAATTGGTAAAAATGCGATATCAATTTTGTTCAGAGACCCAATTAACTTCATATCAGAAAATAATGCAGTATCCCCTGCATGATAAATCGTTTTCTCTTCTGCCGTAAATAAAATTCCAGCCGGCATTCCCGTATATGTAATCGTCTTATTTTCTTCATCAATATAACTAGAACCATGGAATGCTTGTGTAAATTTCACTTTCCCAAAATCAAATACATGCGAGCCACCGATATGCATTGGGTGCGTATTCACACCTTGCCATCCTAAAAATGTTGCGAGTTCAAATGGTGCCACAACAACCGCATTATTTTTCTTCGCAAGCGCTACTGTATCGCCGACATGATCACCATGACCATGCGATAAGATAATTGCGTCTACCTTAACATCTTCGGCCTTTAAATCTGTTTTGGGATTACCTGTTAAAAATGGATCAATTAAGATAACCTTCCCATTCGTTTCAATCTTTACAACTGAATGGCCATGATAAGATACTTTCATGATTATATTCCTCCCTTGTTTACATTCACACCTTGTATTCTACATGATTTCACAATTCCCTGTCTTTTCAAACATCGATTTGCTTGTCATAACGCTTCCATCCGATGTAAAGTTATATATGTAATTAAAATCTCGGGGGTGCGAATTTATGAATACTAGATTAGAAAACTTAATGCAATGGCTACAAGAACAGAACGTAGAAGCTGCATTTTTAACTTCTACACCAAACATCTTCTATATGACAAACTTCCATTGCGAACCACACGAAAGACTACTCGGTCTATTTGTATTCCAAGAAAAAGAACCAATTTTAATCTGCCCTAAAATGGAAGAAGGTCAGGCTAGAAACGCTGGTTGGGCGCATGAAATTATCGGATTCACTGATACAGACAAACCGTGGGATATGATTACAAAAGCAATTCAAGACCGTGGCATCGATGTAAATAAAGTGGCAATTGAAAAAGAACATTTAAATGTAGAACGCTATGAAGAAGTAAGAAAATTATTCCCGAAAGCATCTTTCCAATCTGCCGAAGAAAAAGTACGCGAACTTCGTTTAATTAAAGACGAAAAAGAACTTTCTATTTTACGCCAAGCAGCTTCCATGGCTGACTACGCTGTTGAAATCGGTGTAAATGCGATTCAAGAAAATCGTAGCGAATTAGAAGTGTTAGCAATCATCGAACATGAAATGAAGAAAAAAGGCATTCATAAAATGTCCTTTGACACAATGGTACTAACAGGAGCAAACTCCGCATTGCCACACGGCATTCCAGGAGCAAACAAAATGAAGCGCGGTGACTTCGTACTATTTGACCTAGGTGTCATCATTGACGGTTACTGCTCTGACATTACACGTACAGTAGCATTTGGCGATATTTCAGAAGAACAAACACGCATTTATAACACTGTACTAGCTGGCCAATTACAAGCGGTTGAAGCTTGTAAACCAGGTGTTACACTTGGCGAAATTGACCGTGCTGCTCGCTCTGTTATCGCAGATGCAGGTTATGGAGATTTCTTCCCGCACCGCCTTGGCCACGGACTTGGAATTAGCGTACACGAGTATCCAGATGTAAAAGAAGGAAATCCATCTCCATTAAAAGAAGGAATGGTCTTCACAATTGAACCAGGTATTTACATACCAAACGTAGGCGGTGTTCGTATTGAAGATGATCTCTACATCACGAAAGACGGATCAGAAATTTTAACGAAATTCCCAAAAGAATTACAGTTTGTTAAATAAGAAAAAAGGTAGCGACTGCGCTACCTTTTTTTATATCCTATGTCTCTACTATCTCAAACCTATTAACAGTTATCCTGATTTCAACTTTATATACACCTTCATCGTCAAAATTTAAAATCACGTCTGTTTGGATTCCCATATGTAGGTGTTGATTTATATAACTTCTATCATTTCGGATTTTTTATTCATGATGAAATATACAGTCTCATTTCTCATCATAACGTATCCTTCCATAGCACCTTTTTCTGTTTGTTGTTGCACATTCACATGCTCATTCTCAACTTTCTCATTACGTATACATGCTATTACTATCGTGAAAAGTCCAATAACTTTCTTTTTACTGTAGTATGTATTTCTTGTATATTCTCTATTTCTATTATAATATTTAAATACAGAATTTTCTAAACACATAAAAAAAGGAGAGATTGCATGCAACAACTTCAAAAACAATTAGAAGAAATAAAGGCTAATCATTACACCATAGATTCCACGATAGATATCGATAAACTAATTTCAAAAATGCTTCAGCATATCGGCACCCCAGATAGTTATTTACGAGATACATTAATCTACACAACGTTTTTCCATCTTATTACAAATGATCATATTACACACACACAATTATCGCAATTATTGTCACAAAGTATAAACGAACAATATTTATTTTATAAAATCACTACAGATGATAAGGATGCAGTATTCACTCGATCATTTACAACACTATTAATTGCTTTAATCATATACGCCGATACAAAACATAACTTCTTATCACCGTCTGACATATTAGATGTGAAAGACAAATTAATTATATATATGAACCAAGAACATGATTTTCGCGGATATGTTAGTGAACAAGGTTGGGCTCATAGCATCGCTCATGTTTCAGATACATTCGATGAACTTGTCAACAATCCAAAGCTTGAAACCACATATTACCCAGAAATAATGCAAACTCTATTAAAAAAAGTAAGTGTACATACAACTCATTACAACTATGAAGAAGATGAAAGAATTGTCACTCCTATCATCGCCATGCTTAAAAACGGTTTAAATAAAAAAGAACTCATCTCATCCTTACATTCCTTAATAAATCAAATGGAAGTTCAAAAAACAAAATTATCTACCGCACCTTATGAAGCGTTATACAGAAATATAAAATCATTTTTGCGAAGCTTATTCTTCCGATTACGAACAAATTCCATATGTAAAGAAACAGAAATCGAGATTGAAAACTTATTAAAAAGATTTCGTCAATACAATTAAAAAGAAGGCCTCTCAAAAGGTGCCTTCTTCCATTTCACTAATATTTAATTGAAATTTAACAATCCAAACTGAGAAAAAGTGTACACAAATCGCGATGGCCATACATGTCCCGCTCAAAAAAGTTAAAATTGGGTGCGAGTATGAATGTCCTAAACCATAAGACGCTCCAACAAAAAACATTGTTATGTAGATATAAATTGCTCCATGTATTTGCTTCATATAGGCCCCCTTTTTCCATATTATAACATAAATTTTCTAACTATTCTCACTAATGTTTCGAAATAGATATTTCTCAACTGTTCCCCCTCTTATATATGGTACTCCCCACAACTAATTTCAATTATTCTTTAATTCTACTTGAATAATCATTTGTAGTTGTATTTATAATTCTCTATATTAATAATTATAATAATAAGTGTTTATTATAGCAGAAAATTAATAGAGGGGCTTTTTATTCCTTCAAATTCATGTAGTTGGAATCACCATGTTGAGCGCTCTAACAATATTTCTTATATGAGTAGAAAGGCTTGAAATATGTAATTTTCTACAAGCAAAAAACCCATCTCCTCTGATGAACTTTTCCTATTACTTACAAAAATATTATTTCATCGCTTCTTTAACAACATCTTGAATCATAACAACTTCTGTTTTCATATGGGAAACAGGCGATTCTTCATCGATACATTCATACCAAAACTCTAAATGCTTTTTATCAATTTCATGCTGAGAACTTTCGACATCTATTCCGCCTTCTCCTTGTACCGAATACCAATACAAATACTCTTTCTCATCCCTTATTTCCCGGAAAATTGTCTCTACATACATTTTTTCGTCGTTTAATGTCAAAAGTACTTCTTTCATATGATTATTGAGAAGTTTCATCCACTCATCCACACGATGACTTTTTCCTGGTTTCACTTTAAATCTTGTTAATTCGACCTTCATGTTTATTCCCTCATCTTTTTTCGTACATATAAAACATATTCTATCGGATGACAAAAACCTAATTTACCAGCTAAATTTTGTGAAGAAATGTTATCGCTATTACAATCCCAACACGGTGTAATTCCATTTTGTATGCAATGTTCTATGAAAGAAGTTGCGACTAATCCAGCAAGCCCTTTCCGTTGATGGTCTGGATGTGTTGCAATATCAATTTCCGCAAAATCATCACCTCTAAAAATTGAAATACACTCCGCCACTACCTTTTGACCTTGTACAATACAAAAACCAAAACCACGCTTCAAAAACGTTTCTTTTGATCCCCAATACTCTTTATAATACTGCTCCGTAAATTCCGTACTTTTTTCTATTACATTTTTATCGACACGTATGACCTGGTACGTAAAATCATCTACTTCTCTTTTTCCATCTTCAAAGCACTCTCTTTGAAATAGAAATTTTTTTCGAGGGATTTTCCGAAATACATCCTTGAAATGATTTTCAATAATGTTTTCCCAATCTAAGCTAGACACAAATAATGTGAATCGTTTCTCTGTTGTTAAAACATTACTTTCAATGTGAGAAAACAAAGTACATTGAAATTCCTGATCATATGTATCTCCAAACAAATAGTAAATACCATTAGCAGTCGCAATCATTCCTGCTGTTAATCTATCATTTACAAAGATTTCACCATCTATCGTTTGATCACATACTGCATAGGCAAAAGTAGCTGTCTGTTTGTTCTCTTCTAAAACCGGAAGAATCTTATGATACTCTGGTAACACTAACTTTCTCATACATTCTCCACAATAACAGTATCCGCTTCTAAATTTTCAAAACAGAGGTTAACGGTTCGCTGTAGTGCTCTTGTGCGGTGGATAGTACCTGCTGGAATTAAAATAGAATCATTCGGTTTTAGAACAACTGTATCCTTATCCTGAAAATCGATCAGCAATTCTCCCTCGAGTACTATAAATAATTCATCCGAATTCGAGTGAAAGTGCCAATCATATTCTCCCATAAACACAGCAATCCGCAAACAATGATTATTTATATTCGAGACAACAAAATTTTTGTGCTGCTCTGTAATCTCTTTTGTGAGTTCTAAAAGATTTACTTTCTCCATCATTCTTCCCATCCCCTAAGTTATTTATTATTTCCGCAAAAACCAGCCAAGTACAATTACAATTGCAAAGATCAAAAAACATTTCTATTTCTGTTTCCTTACTTTTTTCACTTCTTCTTTTAATTCTCGTACAGTTTGCTCTAAACTAACGATAGCTTCTCCTCTCGTTCAAATCATTTCTCTTTTGTATTCTTTCTTCTGGCTCTTTTGTTAAATTTATTACTGCGCTTCCTTTCTGCGATACACTATTCCATCCTAGTAATCTCTTTCAAGTTCTAACGTTTCATTCTGAATAATGAAACATTTTAAGATAGATTACTTTTTTAATCTCCACCGCCCCCGCAATCTCCACCACCACTATCACTTGAACTACTACAATTATTATCGCTGTAGTTTACAAATCCACTTGACGAGTTTGAAGCATAGGAAGATCGTTTTCTTTTCTGCTGCCTTTTCTTATCATTTTTACTTTCACGGCTTGGCCATACTTTGTCAAACAATACAAAAAACATACCGAATGGTGCCAAAAAAACAATCCCCTGAAAGATGTCTTCCAAAAATTCAGGTCTTATCTCGATTTGATAAAATACACCTAACAAATACATACACAAAATCACATATAAAACCATACTAATATACCTAGCAATTCCCTCTATACGAAAAGCCAGCTTCTGTTGAAATGGTATATTCTGTTCCTGCTTTTTCTTTATATATTTCTGCCGTTTTATCTGTTTTTTCTTCCTACTCTTTCTCCCCATGACATCCCCTCTTTAAATCTACTTATTTATATAATCCCAAACTACCATAAGAGGAATCTCATTAACAAGAAAAAATTCCAATTTTTAGATTTTCAAAACAAAAAGATGCTCTCTATCTCGTATTACGAGTAAAAATTAAAGAGCATCCCTTTTATCCTAATATTTACGAGCAGTAATACCCCTCGTCTCAAAGCTCCCTGACAGAAAAAATTAGTAAGAGATGGACTGCTCGTCAAAGTCCAGTTGGTGAAGGCTAATATTCAGCGGTGGATGGAGAAAGCTCCACCGCTGAATGTTTCATTTTATTGGCAACTTCTTTCAAAATCGCCTCGTACCATTCCAAATAATGAAACATTTTAAGGCGGACTACTTTTTTAATCTCCACCGCCTCCGCAATCTCCTCCTCCACTATCACCTGAACTACTACAATCGTTATCGCTATAGTTTACAAATCCACTTGATGAATTTGATGAACCTTTTCTCCTTCTCGCCTTGCTCTTATCCTGTTCACCTTTATCACTTGGTGTCCATATATATAGAAATAAAAAGCCATACAACACCATTTCTACTATTCCTACAAATATCTTTAATAACTCCCCAAAAAACCCCTTAGTTAGATGTGACTGACTCATTTTAAAATAGATGTAAACACAGAATCCTAAATACAGAAAAATAGTAATGATTCTAAGTACTTTAAGTATAATGGCAATTGGTTTCTCATGTTGCTCTATAACTACTTCCTTTTGTTGCAATACATGCTGTTGTTTAGGTTGTCTCTTCTGTTTTTTCTTACTACTTTTCCTCCCCATTGGATCCCCCCCTAGACCAATTTACTTTATTCTATAATTCTCGTTACTTATTATAAATCACATATGAAATAAACATAATTCCCCAAATCCTATCGTATCATTCTTAAAATTTTTTTGTCTATCATACGTTATAAAAACATATTGAATATTTTGTTAAATCGAGGTCTAACTTTTTGTAGAAGACACTTGAGTTACTACATACAAAAAGACCCTCCTTATCTAAGGAAGGTCTCACAATTTTTTTATTATGATAAAGCAGGAGCTTTATCAAGAAGCTCTTTCGCATCAGCGTATTGTAAGCTGTGTGCTTCTGCAACTGCTTCAAATGTTACATAGCCGTCTAACGTGTTAATACCTTTTAATAATGCAGAGTTACTTAAGCAAGCTTCTTTGTAACCTTTGTTTGCAATTTGTACTGCATATGGTACTGTTACGTTTGTTAACGCAAGAGTTGATGTACGCGGAACCGCACCAGGCATGTTTGCAACTGCATAGTGAACAACGCCGTGTTTTTCATAAGTTGGGTTGTCATGAGTTGTAATACGATCAGTTGTTTCGAAAATACCACCTTGGTCAATTGCGATATCTACTACAACAGAACCTGTTTCCATTGATTTAATCATTTCTTCTGTTACAAGTTTTGGCGCTTTTGCACCTGGAATTAATACTGCACCGATTACAAGATCAGATTCTTTTACAGCTTCTGCAATGTTATAAGGGTTAGACATTAAAGTTTTTACTTGGTTACCGAAAATATCATCTAATTGACGAAGGCGTTCTGCACTTAAGTCGATAATCGTTACATCAGCACCTAAACCTACCGCAATTTTCGCCGCGTTTGTACCAGCTTGACCACCGCCGATAACTGTTACTTTACCACGTTTTACTCCCGGAACGCCTGCAAGTAAAATGCCTTTACCGCCCTTGTTTTTCTCAAGGAATTGTGCACCAATTTGTGCAGACATACGACCAGCTACTTCACTCATAGGTGCAAGTAGTGGTAAAGAACGGTTGTCTAATTGTACTGTTTCATAAGCAATTGCTACTACTTTATTATCGATTAAAGCTTTTGTTAATTCTGGTTCTGGAGCTAAGTGTAAGTATGTGAATAAAATTAAACCTTCACGGAAATAACCATACTCACTTTCAATTGGCTCTTTTACCTTCATAACCATCTCTTGATTCCATGCTTCTTCAGCAGTTTCAACAAGTTTTGCCCCAGCTTGTACGTATTCTTCATCTGTAAAGCCAGATCCTAAACCTGCACCCTTTTGAACAAAAACATCATGACCATTGTGTACTAAATGCACAGCACCAGCTGGCGTCATTGCCACGCGGTTTTCATTGTTTTTAATTTCTGTTGGAATACCGATACGCATTCTTAATTCCCCCTTGAGTTATGAAATGACCCCTGAATCATTTTTTTAAAGCGCTTTCTATGCTCTTATATTTTAACATAATATCTCAATATTTGACAAAAAATATCTCGAGTTTTCCTATAGATTTTATCTATTTTTATCGATGTCTGTGAATAACATCAACGGCCCCTGTTACTTCAATGATTGTGCCCGTAATCATATCAGAATCTTCCTCGCATAGAAATGCAATTGTGCGAGCGATATCTTCACCTGTTCCAGATCTACCAATTGGTGTCTTGGCATCTTTCATCATACGTGCCTCTTGAATCGTTGCCTCTTTCATTTCACCAATAATATCTCCTGGACAAATCATATTTGATGTAATTCCGTATTCTGCTTCCTCATAAGCAATTGTCTTTGTTAATGAGACCAGTCCTACCTTTGCTGCAGCAAATGCGGAACGGTTCATCCAACCAGGTGCACTATCCGCTCCTTGAAACCCATAATTGATAATACGGCCAAAACGCTCTTTTCTCATGATCGGAACGACAAGTTTTAATAAACGAAACACTGCTGTTAAATTCCCTTGTATCATTTCATTCCATTCATCTTCTTCATAATCAATTAAATTTTTACGTTCAAATACGTAAGGACCTGCATTATTGATTAAAAAATCAATTTTGCCAAAACGGTCAATTGCTCCTTCTACCATTTTATGTAAATCTTCTTTTTTCGTGACATCTGCTTGCACAAACTGCAGTCGTTCTGCTATATGTTCATATTTTTCCCTCATTGCTTTGGCAGCTCTTATATCGCTGCGATATGTTACGGTTACTGAATATCCTTCAGTCAATAATTTTTCTGTTACTTGCTTTCCTAAACCTTTCGTACCGGCTGTAATGAGCGCGTGTCTCACAAAAATAGCCTCCTTTTTATTCCTATACTCAATATGTAACAAGTTATCCCATCAATTACAACTAAAAAGAATCGAAATAAATTTTTCAAAATTCTGTAACGTTTTCGACAAGCACATTACCATATTTTGCTTTATAATTAAGTTGTAAAAAGGTTATAAAAAAGAATTGGGAGGAATCTACTATGAATAATACATATACAAATATTTTAATTGCAGTGGACGGTTCCAAAGAAGCAGAAAAAGCCTTTAAAAAAGCAATTCAAGTTGCAAAGCGCAACAACGCAACATTAACAATCGCTCATATCGTTGATGTAAAAGCATACTCTGCTGTAGAAGCATATAGCCGAGCAATTGCTGAGCGTGCAAATCTCTTTGCAGAAGATTTATTAGAAGACTACAAAAAGACTGCAACTGAAGCTGGTCTTGAAAAAGTAGAAACTGTATTAGAATTCGGTAATCCAAAATCTAAAATTTCAAAAGAAATTGCTCCAAAACATAAAGTAGATTTAATTATGTGTGGTGCAACTGGTTTAAACGCTGTAGAACGCTTCTTAATCGGTAGCGTCTCTGAACATATTATTCGCTATGCGAAATGCGATGTCCTTGTTGTCCGTGGTGAAGAAGAGCAAGGTGAACTATAATTTATCAAAAATATAAAAGCATCAAGCTCATGTAGGCTTGATGCTTTTTTGTGTATTCAAATATCAAATAACAAAATATATCTTTGCTCCCATTCGATTAACTTAAAAATCGAAGGATAGAATATATCTGTTCGGTTACGCTAAGAAAAAAAGAAACGAGGGATGCTACATGGGCGATTCCGAACGAATTATTTTAGATGTAAATGATGAAGAAATTGAAATGCTCGACACAATCTGCTCTCATTTTAAAGAAAAGCATGGTGTTGAGCTGAGTCATGGTGCACTCCTCCGTGATTTAATGGATATTGAATATATTCGTATTACAGAAAATCGGCATAAATACGAATAAGAAAAGACGTTCAGTAATTGGCAAAACCACCTTACTGAACGTCTTTTTAATCATTTATATACGATTCTTTTTATGCCTTTTTAACAAATTCAGATTTTAATTTCATAGCTCCAAATCCGTCAATTTTGCAATCAATATCATGATCTCCATCAACTAAACGGATACTCTTTACTTTTGTACCTATCTTTATAACGGATGAAGTTCCTTTTACTTTAAGATCTTTGATTACTGTTACAGCATCACCATCGTTTAAGATATTTCCATTTGCATCTTTAACAACCTTTTTGTCTTCACTATTTTCAGTTTCTGACCCTAGAGCCCACTCATGCGCACACTCTGGGCAAACAAATAGACTTCCATCTTCATACGTATATTCTGAATTACATTTCGGACAGTTCGGTAAGTTTTGCATATTTTTTATTTCCTCCATTATAAAAATTACTCTCAATTCCCTTTTTCATACTTACGTAAACTTAACAATTACGAACTGGAAACTCACGAAAAATAGGGATGTTCCTTATATACTGCCATAGTATTTTCAGATTGACAAGCCAACTTTATGTGAACACGTTTTCTAAAAAAGAAAGCACATCATATAGTGTGCTCTCCTTCTTTACGTTGATGGCAATGCGGTAAACTTAGATTTCTAAACATACTATTCCAGATGAAGAGTTGTTTTAGCATGGATTCCCCTTCCAAAATACAAAACAATTATAATGATGGTATAATTAGGAAAATGAACTAAGGGGTTCTGGTACATGAAATCTGAAAGTATATCAAAACATTTTCACACATTAAATCAACAAAGATCTCAATTTCTCCCTAAACTACAATCACTTCCGCAAGAAGAACTATGGCATCGAAATAAAAATGGGAAATGGTCAATTGGGGAACATCTCTACCACCTGTACTTAATTGCAAAAATGCTAAAAGTTGCAATTAAGTTTTCTTTCACACTTCTTCCCTATGCCAAAATAAGAAGAAATGCCCCGTTTGCAACTGAAATACATGACATCTATGCAGTATACAAAGAAAAAAATGGGAAAGGAATGAAAGCTCCTTGGATTTTAGTACCATCCAAAAAAATCTATTATTCTATGGATGGTAAAGAACTGGAACAATTGCTAGTTAACGAAACAAATGCAATCAAAATATGCGTTCAAAATATAGAAGAAAATATCGCGGGGCACATTGTATTTTTGGATCCACTCGCTAAGTATCCCAACCTAATTCAAGCCATTCAACTTTTAGCGATACATGAGAAACATCATTTTTTAATCATTGAAAATATCTATAAAACGATGCATGCACGTAGTCTAGAAGTATAAAAACACTAAATCAGTGAGACCTGAATCCCTCACTGATTTAAGTTTCACTTTATCTTTACTTCTTCTCCTACATATTCCAAATGCCATGCATCTTGAATAGATAATACTGGAGATCCGCTTGTATTCTTTGCAAATCGAAGAAGTCCATATTCTCCTGCGTAAAATATAGAAGCGTTGATTGGAAAACAAGGATAGTGCTGGTCTTCATCTACAAATACTGGTTTACCTTCTTTTTTTAAGAAGCTAAACTCAAATACGCCTGCTGAATATGTTCCCTCATAATCCTTCCATTCTACTGCCTGAACATGCTTTCTTTGTAAATCTGTATACTTACAAGGGCTTCCATTAATAACGATATACTTTGTTCTTAAATCCATTACTCGAAACCCTATCGATACTACCTCACCATTATGACGCGCTATATAGAAATCCTTTCGAACAGGTTCTAATTGCATTTTTTCTCCATTCCACTCCATCATAAGAGCAGTATCTTCAATTGTTATACTGACAAATCCTCTTTTTGCACCTAAATACGCCCCTTCATAGTTTCTCCAACAATCCGAATCAACTTGAACAGGAGTGATTTTAGGTTTAACAGTTTGTCCTATGAATTGGTTCATTAACATCTCTATAATTTCCCACCCATAATCCTGCGTCGCCATCGTCACAAATCCTAGCTTTTTCTCTGGGAACAATACTAAAAAACATTTATATGTGCTTATCGCTCCGCTATGCCAAAGCATTTCGCAGCCTCGCTCTTTCTCTATTATCAAACCTAAACAGCTACCAAACTCGTTTAAAGTGTAGTTATCAACTTGCTTCTTATGCATTTCCTCAATTATTTCTGACCTTAAAAAGGTCTTACCATCTAAAATCCCTTTATTTAAATGCATCATCGCAAAGCGAGATAAATCTGTTATGGTCGACATTCCAAAAAAGGAAGGATAATTCGTTACATTTTCTGCAAATTTATGTTGTACCTTCCAATCGCCTTGTTCTGTTTTTTCATGGGCTAAAGCAAGAGGATACGTCATCGCTTCAAGCGGATCATACATTGTTCTAGTCATTCCAAGTGGATCTAATACATATTCCTTCATGAGCTCTGCAAACGGCTTTTTACATACAGATTGAGCTACATATCCTGCAAGATTATAAGCATGATTTCCGTATGAATATAGGATGCCAGGTGGAGTTACTAGTTTCAAATTAGGAACTATTTCCTCTATATAAGATACCCATCCTGCCTGATCACGAGGTCCCTCTATATCTCCTCCATCAGGTAAACCCGCGGTATGACTTAGCAACATACGAAGAGTTATGGTGCGAGCGTATTCTGGTAAACTCTTCTATATACGTACAAATTGGAACATCTAAATCTAAAATCCCCTCTTCTACGAGCTTCATTATTAAAGTCCCTGTTAAACTTTTACTAACTGATCCAACGCGGAACAATGTATCGGTCGTAACCTTCTGATTCGATTCTTCCCAGTTCATGAGACCGAATGCCTTTTCATACAAAATTTCTGTTTCATTTATGATTGATAGTGCAAACCCCGGTACTGTTTTGTTCTGTACTTGTTGTTCTATATGCGATTCAATATCTTTTATAGATAACACAGGGCATTACCTCCCTATTCTTTTTGAATTTCATTTGAAGTAAACTCTTTAATAAGTTGGCATAATAGACGCTCCTTACATTACTAAATCTTCCACCTACCCAAATTTCAACTTAAGATTGCGAAACTCCTTTCTCCTTTAACACACTTATTATTTTTTCTAGTAAAAAAAGAGGATACCCCGCTCCTATATAGAGCGGAGTATCCTCTCATCCTTATAAATTTACAGTCTCTCCCACTAACACCTTCGCTTTTTCCAGTGCATTTTGAATTTGTTCGAATCCTGTTCCACCTGCACTATTACGACGTTTTACCGCTGCATATGGCGAAAGAACTTCATATAAATCTTCTTCAAATAACGAACTCATTTCTTGATATGTTTCTAGCGGTACATCTAATAAATAGATTCCTTTTTGCGTACAATGAAGAACGAGCTTTCCAACAATTTCATGCGCCTGACGGAATGGAAGTCCTTTGTTTGCTAAGTAATCAGCAATTTCTGTTGCATTGGAGAAGTCTTGTGTTACGGCTTGCCCCATTTTTTCTTTGTTTACAGTCATCGTTTCTAGCATGCCAGCCATAATGTGCAGGCAGCCTTCTACTGTTTTCACCGTATCAAACATACCTTCTTTGTCTTCTTGCAAGTCTTTATTATAAGCAAGCGGCAATCCTTTCATTACCGTTAACAAGCTAAATAGATTGCCGTATACTCTCCCTGTTTTACCACGAATGAGTTCAGCCATATCAGGGTTTTTCTTTTGCGGCATAATGCTGCTTCCCGTTGCGTACTGGTCGCTCATTTCAATAAATTGAAATTCCTGACTGCTCCATAAAATGAGTTCTTCACAAAAGCGTGATAAATGCATCATTAGTATGGACGAATTGCTAAGAAATTCTAGTATGAAATCACGATCACTCACTGCATCTAAACTATTTTCATAGATTCCTTCAAAACCGAGCAACTCTGCGCTATACGAACGGTCAATCGGAAATGTAGTTCCCGCAAGAGCACCCGCACCAAGCGGAGAAATATTAATGCGCCCCACTGAATCCTCATAACGATTTACATCGCGCTCTAACATCCAAAAATATGCAAGTACATGATGAGCAAACGAAATTGGCTGTGCACGTTGCAAATGTGTATACCCCGGCATAATTGTTTCAATATTCTTCTCTGCTTGATGAACAAGAACCGATTGCAGTTGTTTCGTTGCCTTTATAATATCTTTCACCTTATTCCGTAAATATAAATGCATATCTGTCGCAACTTGATCATTACGACTTCTTCCTGTATGAAGCTTTCCACCAACGTCACCAATTTGTTCAATTAACATTTTTTCAATGTTTAAATGAATATCCTCAGCATCTACTGAAAAAGTTAACTCATTTATTTTCGCTTTTTCTAATAAATGTTGAAGGCCTTCTTTAATTTTCTCTGCTTCTTCTTTTGTCACAATCCCCTGCTTCGCAAGCATCGTAACGTGAGCGATACTTCCTTCTATATCTTCTACCACTAATTTTTGGTCAAAGGAGATGGAAGCTCCAAACTCCTCGACCCACTCTTCTGCTTCTGCTGTAAAACGGCCTCCCCAAAGTTTGCTCACGCTTCCACCTTCTTCTGATTTACTTGGCTGTATACTTTTGTTGGAAGACCAAATAAAGAAATAAAGCCAACTGCAGCATCATGGTTAAATTCATCATCCACTGTATATGTTGCTAATTTTTCATCATATAGAGAGTATTCTGATTTACGTCCTTCTACAATTGCATGACCTTTAAATAATTTCACACGTACAGTACCTGTTACTGTTTTTTGTGTTTCTTGTAAGAAAGCAACAAGCGCTTGTTTTAAAGGCGAGAACCATAAACCGTTATAAATTAATTCCGTTAATTTTTGCTCAATCATTGGTTTAAAATGAGCTACTTCTTTTACAAGCGTTAAATCTTCTAACTCTTTATGTGCTGTAAGTAACGTCATTGCTGCTGGGCATTCATATACTTCACGTGATTTAATCCCAACAAGGCGGTTTTCCACATGATCAATACGCCCAACCCCATGTTTTCCAGCAAGAGTGTTTAACGTTTTGATTAGTTCTGAAAGTGAATAAGAAATGCCATTTAATGTTGTTGGTACCCCTGCTTCAAATCCAATTTCCACAAACTCTGGTTTATTCGGTGTATCTTCTAATGCTAATGTCATTTCATATGCATCTTCTGGAGGCGCTGCCCACGGATCTTCTAAAATTCCACATTCATTACTGCGTCCCCATAAGTTTTGGTCAATTGAGAACGGGCTATCTAAATTGATTGGGATCGGGACATCATTTTCTTTCGCGTACGCAATCTCTTCTTCACGTGACCATTTCCATTCACGTACTGGCGCAATTACTTCTAAATACGGATTTAATGCTTGAATAGAAACTTCAAAACGAACTTGGTCATTCCCTTTTCCTGTACATCCATGTGCGACAGCACTTGCTCCTTCCTGCTCCGCAATTTCTACAAGTTTTTTTGCAATTAACGGACGAGATAATGCAGAAATAAGTGGATATTTCCCTTCGTATAACGTATGACCTTGTAGAGCCATCAATGCATATTCATTCGCAAATTCTTCTTGAACATCAATCATGTAAGATTTAACTGCGCCTACTGAAAGTGCTTTTTCTTTTACAAAATCCAAATCTTTACCTTCCCCTAAATCTAAGCAAAGCGCAATAACATCATAATTTTTATCTTGTAACCATTTAATTGCAACGGAAGTATCAAGACCTCCGGAATATGCTAACACAACTTTTTTCTTCTCCATTTTATATCCCCCTAAAGAATAAATATTCATTATAATTAATAATAATTCAAACTTTAACACCTTTTATAAAATGAATCAAGGGATATTAACAAAAAAAATTCTAACAATTTCATCGAACTTCTTTCTTTTTTTCGGTACAATGGAAACAGAAAATGGGGGTGTCTATATGGAACAATATTTTATATACGATGAACACCTAGGAATAGAAGTACCTGAACTACAAGAAGAATGGGAAGATATCCCTGAAAACATGCAGCATGCAATTTTATTAAAATGGGAACAAATTCGTGGAAAAATACCTGATCGTATAAAAGAACTGGAATATCATATTAACCAAAAACAACAGCGTTTAAATAACGAGGAAAATTTTGAGATTTCTTGTAAACTCAATTCTGAGATTGCCGATCTTGCCTCTATCATTAACGATTTATGGCTATGGTATCGTCTTACTCAACATGTGTCTGAGGGAAAAGCGCATCAATAAAAGAAGCATGCCCTCATTTACTGTGGGTCATGCTTTTTTCATAACAAGGCTTGCAATATATATTTTCCGCTGATTTCGCTAAGCATACATCAAAAGGACCTACTAACAGATTCCTTTCTTTTGGTAACTTTACAAAGGCAACCAATTCTTCTTCATATTGAATTTTTTTTTGACAAAGAGAACATACTAATTCTTTTCTTTTGAACATATCTTTGAACATACTATCTCCTCCCTTACCATTCATCCATCTATACAAATATACTCTCATACAAACTTATTTTTGTAAAAAAATAACACAATATACATTCCCCGCGTCATATACTAACGAAAAGAATTTGTACAGAAACATGACTCTACAGGAAGTTTAATTTTTATCCCCCATTAACTGGGATGCTTTTTTCAAAGAAAAAAGTGACAAACAGGAAACAAGTGCGTAAATTTCAGTACTTCTTTCTTATTACTTATTGGACATCCTCTCCCAACTCCTAAACAAATAGGACTATTTTGCAAAAATATTTAAAAATAGCAGCATACTTCCTATAAAATTACAAATTATGTAATTTTTCTCCGGTTATTGTCGGTTTCCATCCGCATACATTTTTTGAAAGTATGATATAATAATATAAAATCTTTTACAGAAAGGATTTTGATATCATGATCGCTCGAAGGAGCATGTGGCATCGAATTGACGAATCTTACACGTAGCGTATTTTTTTGCTCAGATACTTTAGTCTAGCGAAAAAAAATACGAGAGTGGGGAAATTATGATTGCCCGAAGGATAATTTGGCAACGAAAAGACTCTTCTTACACATAGCGTTTTGTTTAGGCCTTTATTGATAATTACTAAACAAAACGAAGAAGAAGGCAGGATTGCTAAATAACCAATCCTACTCAAAGTTTTGTTTAGTCGTTTTTAGACTTAAACTAAAACGAAAGTAGGGAGAATTGATGGACGAGAGGATTATTCGTTATTTCTTCAGCGATATATAGCGTAGTTAGTTTGATGTAAACTAACTGAAGGCTATATGAGCTCGTAGTTAGTTTACAAGATGAAAAGAACTACTAACTACGGAAAGAAGGAATAACGATGAGGAACATCCAAAGTCGACAAATTATTAAAGAAATTTTTATGCTTTTAATCGGTTCATTTATTTTATCAGCAGCACTATATCACATTCATTTTCAAAACCACTTAACTGAAGGTGGCTTTGTAGGAATTGCACTATTTATCCAAAACTTTTTTGATATTTCACCGTCAATTTCAACTGTAATAATGGATATCCCGATTATTTTGCTATGTGCTACATTTTTAGGTAAAAAGATGGTTGGTTATTCATTTATAGGATCGATTTCATTCGGAGTATTTTATTCTTTAATGGAAAACTATTCTCCATTTACAGTAGATTTATCAAATCATTTATGGATAGCTGCAGTACTAGGTGGTGCGCTGGCTGGGATTGGACTCGGTTTTATATTGCGATTTGGTGGTTCAACCGGTGGAGACGATATTTTAACAATTGTACTAAGTAAAAAAACTCGATTTACAATTGGTCAGATTTTCTTCGTCTTTGATGCGATTGTACTTACACTTTCATTATATTATTTAACTTGGACAGAAATTGCTTTTACTATTCTTTCAATTGCTGTGCAGGCAAAGACGCTTGATTTAATTTATTATCCAGCAGAAGAAAAGAAAACAGTATCTATTCCAATATCAAAACAACATGCAACAAACTAAAAGCGAAAGGCCTTGGCCTCTCGCTTTTTTTATGCTCTTTTTTCTTTTTCTACTATGTAACGCACTTGGTAGAACCTGGTTGCAAATTCTGTTACATTCCTTGTTAGACGGTAATTCACCGTAGAACCAATCGCCATCCCTAATACAGGAATACCTTGAAATAGTTTACGTCGAAGCGCATAAATAGAAAAAGTCTTCAAAATTTGTTTTAACAAAATTTCTGTAGAAGCTGGTTTTAATACTTCTTCTTCCCCTTCATAAAAGAACGAATCCTCTTGTTCTAGCTCCTGAAGCAAGTTATACCAAGCATATTGCTGAAGCCTTGCTGGCAGTAAGGCAGCATGGAATACTTTTAAAGCGAGCATCATTTCATATGGCTTGTTCACATCATGACCAAATGATGTTGCAATAAGTTGAACTGCCTTTACATTTAACGCAATCATGACCGGAAAATCGGCTGTCAACAATAATAAACCACCGACTCCAGTTGCTCCTCCCTGTACAAAAGAATATAAACGATGACGCGCGGTCTGTTGCTCTGCTATGTATGTTAGTTGATCAATGGATAATGCTTTCAATTCTCCCAGCTGTTCAATCGATTCATCAAACAACCGCGCTGTTCCTAAAATACGATTTCGCGCATCAAGCTGCGATTGTGAACTCTGAATCAATGCATGAAGATGAAATAACCATCCGTCTGCTTTCGCAAAAAATTCTTTTCGCTTTTTCTCCGGAACCTTTGCGACTGAAGTATGCAACCACTTATCAAACATCTTTTGAAAATCGGTTGACTCCTGTTCCAATAGCTGTCCTTCCCAATTTTTAACCTCTTGTAAAATGGCTTGTTCTCGCTTCGATTGCATCGTAACAACCACCTCGCTCAATTTTGTTCTATTGTAACATATTTCAGATTTTTCTTTACAAATCTGATAGGCTAAACATATATTTATCCAATATATAGGAGGTTATAATATGTACCCACGCGCAAAGGCATTTGGAATCCTACTCCATAACAAGCGTATTCTTGTTCAAGAATATCAAACAGAAATTCAAACATATTACAGGCCACTCGGCGGTTCTATTGAATTTGGAGAGAAATCAGATCAAACAGTGATTCGTGAATTTAAGGAAGAAATTAATGCACAAGTAGAAATTACAACTTACTTAGGATGTCTTGAAAATATCTTTTATGTAGATGAGGAAGCCGGACATGAGATTATTCAATTGTACTCGCTTCATTTTACAGATACATCATTATATGGAAGTGAAATGATACCTATGCAAGATAACGAACGAAGTGCATATGCAAAGTGGATTCCCATTACAGCATTTCTCGGGCAAGAAAAAACTTTGTATCCAAATGGAATCATGCATTTTCTCGCAACAAAAATAAAAGACGGAATCCTATAGGATCCCGTCTTTTATTCATATATTAACCAATATTTCCAAGACGTAATACGTCACGAGCAATCATAACTTCTTCGTCAGTTGGAATTATAATAATTTTCACTGGAGAGTGAGGGAAGCTGATGAATGCTTCTTCGCCACGAACATTGTTACGTTTCGGATCGAAGTATACTCCCATAAACTCAAGGCCTTCTAATACACGCTCACGAATTAGAGAACTGTTTTCTCCAATACCAGCTGTAAAGATGATTGCGTCTACACCTTTCATACGAGCTGCATAAGAACCGATATATTTATGAATACGCTCTACGAATATATCTAACGCTACCTCTGCACGGTGATTTCCTTCTTTTTCCGCTTGTTCGATGTCACGTAAGTCACTAGAGAATCCAGAAAGACCTAGCATACCACTTTTCTTGTTTAATACGTTTAGAACTTCTTCTACAGATTGTCCTGTTTTTTCCATTAGGTATGGAATTAACGCAGGATCAAGGTTACCAGAACGTGTACCCATTGTTACACCAGCAAGTGGAGTGAAGCCCATAGAAGTATCGATAGACTTTCCGCCTTCTACAGCTGCGATACTTGCACCGTTACCTAAGTGGCAAGAAAGTAAACGTAAGCTTTCAAGTGGACGACCTAATAATTCAGCTGCACGCTGTGTTACATATTTATGAGACGTTCCGTGGAAACCGTATTTACGAACACCATATTTCTCATAGTATTCATATGGTAAGCTGTATAAGAAAGATTCTTCCGGCATTGTTTGATGGAATGCTGTATCGAATACTGCAACTGCTGGTACGTTTGGAAGTACCGCTTGGAATGCTTTAATACCAACAACGTGTGCTGGATTATGAAGTGGTGCTAATTCGCTTAAATTTTCGATTTCCGCTAATACTTCGTCAGTAATTAAAGCAGAATCATCAAACTTTTCGCCGCCGTGTACAACGCGGTGACCGATACCGCTAATCTCATCAAGAGATTTCACGATTCCGTTTTCAGTTAATTTGTTAAGTAACATATTAACTGCTACTCCATGGTCTGGTATATTTGTTACTTCTGTTTGTTTTTCACCGTTCACAGTAATTGTGAAGATACTATCTTCTAAACCGATACGTTCTACTAAACCTTTTGTTAATACTGTTTCACTTGGCATTTCAAATAATTGGAATTTCAAGGAAGAGCTTCCTGCATTAATCGCGATGATTTTTGACATCTAGTCTTTCGCCCCTTTTTTCTCTTGGTAGTTGTGTGGATGAGACCACAAACCGCTCGATTTTATCTGTTTAAATATACCAAAGATGAAAACGTTTCATCCCCAGTAAATTTTATACTCACGAATTTAATTTAAACATCGTACGACATATATTTCAAGTGAAAAAATTGTAACACCAAGAAAAAATATATATTACAGATTTCAAAAAAATTCAGTTTTATCTTGTATATATTAAAAATTATTACATACAATACAAAACTGTACTATATCTAAGAGTACTCCTGTTACATATATTACTATTTATACGTTGCAAACCAAGTATTTAATTGATCCATAATATTCTCCATCGCCTTCATATTGGAAAATTTAGGTAATTCCACTAACAAAGCTTGTTTCGGCATTGTTACATTTGGACCTTTCTTTTGGAGAACAAATATACTTTTTGCATTTTTCTCGTTTTTAAACATGGAAACAGGAAGCTGTAATAGTCCTTGAATAAAGCTTGTTTCTTTAATAAATGCATGTAATTTTGGCGCTTGATCACTTTCAAAGATAAAGTTTGGTACTAAGAAGAATAAATAGCCACCTTCTTTTGTATGTTTCACACTTTGTTCAATAAATAAGTGATGTGCATAAGACATTCCTTCATCTGCTTTAAGAGTATATTCACTTGCGCCAATTTCGTTTGGATAAAATCCAACTGGTAAATCACAAACAACTGCATCTACTGGGTCAATATAAAGCGGTGCTAGTCCATCTTGATTGAAGAACTCGATTGCTTGCTTTTGTAAATTCGCATTCGCTAAAGCAAGTCTAACAAGTAAATCATCCACATCTACACCAAATCCACTTATCGTTGCACCTTCTTGAGCACCATTAAAAATTGTCGTCATTAAGTTCCCTGTCCCAATCGCAGGATCTAAAACAACGATTTCTTTTTGATCTTTCATAAATTTATGGAATAAGTAGCTCATAAACATTCCAACTGCATCAGGCGTCATTTCGTGATTGGCTTGCACGCCTTCTTTCATTCCTTTTAGAATCGCAAGTTGAAATGATTTGCGAATTTCCTCGCCTTTATATTTTTCTTCATTAAACTTACTATATTCACGATTCAACCGTTCAATTGTTGATTCAGATAATTCTTCTTGTAGAACCGCTCCTTCAAACAGATTATCCCCTGTTTCCACAAGCGCTTCTAAATAGGTTACATCCAATTCTTTACGTAAAATTACGGTAGAAGAATCAAAAATAGAAAATAATGTTTCTACTGCCTGACTCACGTACATTCCTCCTTCTGTCAATTACACATAACTTATATCATACCACAATCTAATTTTTTGCCAAAAGAAAAAGCGACCCCTTTTTAAGAGCTCCCTTTTCAGATTTTAATTTTATATCGACTGTTTCTTCTTATATATCAGCGCTTTTTCAGTACATCCGCGTTCGGCACTATATGAGAAAAAACGACCTCTTACATAGAGGTCGCCTTCATTTACATTACTTAGCAGCTTTTGCTGCTTCTAATGCTGCTTCGTAATTTGGATGGCTTGTACCTTCGCTTACGTATTCTACGTAAACTACTTTGTCGTTGCTGTCTACTACGAATACTGCACGAGCAAGTAAACGAAGCTCTTTCATTACTACACCGTAAGCTTCACCGAATGAAAGGTCACGGTGATCAGAAAGTGTTGCTACATTTTCTAAGCCGTTCGCTGCACACCAGCGTTTTTGAGCGAATGGTAGGTCTACACTAATTGTTAATACTTTTGTGTTTTCAATACCAGCTGCATCTTGGTTAAAACGACGAGTTTGCGCATCGCATACACCTGTGTCGATAGATGGTACAACACTAATTAATTTCACTTGACCTTTGTATGTTTCTAAACTTACTGGAGATAAGTCGTTTGCTAGCACTTGGAAGTTTGACGCTTGATCGCCAACTTTAACTTCTGTTCCAACTAAAGTGATTGGGTTACCTTTAAAAGTTACGTTTGTCACTTGAAAATCCTCCTTTTAATAAAACAAAGTATGTATAGTGTTAATAATAGTCATAATGATTCTAAAATACAAATGAAACTAACTCAACTTATATATTTTTTCAAAAAAGATGCCACTTTCATAATTCAGCACAAAAAAAGAAGGGCCTTTATTTAGCCCTTCTTCTCAGAAATTCATCCTCTATATTTCAAATTCTGGTTCGTCGCCTTTTCGCTTCTCCATCATTTCCTTCACTTTATCAACAGCTTGCGGTGCTAACTCAAGGATTTTATCAATCACATGTGTCTGTTGATCTAAGTGTAATACTTTTACGCCTTGTCCATTTATAACGAGAAAAGCGACTGGGTTAATGGAGACACCACCACCACTCCCTCCTCCAAATGGATGACGACCGGAGCTTTCTACTTTTCCAAACTCGCTCCCGCCAGCAGCAAACCCAAAGCTCACTTTAGAAACCGTTAAAATGACGCTCCCATCAGCCGCTTTAATTGGATCGCCGATAATTGTATTTACATCAGTCATTTGTTTTAAATGCTGCATTGCAGTTGTCATTAAACCTTGAATTGGATGATCCATTTTATCCCCCTATGCTTGTACAGATTTTTCTGTTATACCAGATTTTTGTTTTCTCATAAACAAGAGTAACTTCACCCCTGCTACTAGGGCACGATATATATGAAAGGATGCTGTTAATTCACCTTTCGATGCAAATCCCTTCCCTTGAAACACAGGTGTAATCTCAAACTCCGGTACATCGATAACATGTGTATATTGTCCCAAGGCCCCCGCAGTCATTCCTTTTATTCCCCATGCATATCCAGTAATAATTCCAGTACTAGCTGCATCCCCAGTTCCAATTTGCGAATGCCATCTCCACTTATTGATTTTCACTTTTTTAAGAAAACCTTTAATGATAGTATGGATTTCTTGAAGCTTTTTTATCAGTTCCCCGACACTATCAAGTTGCGCCATAATTTTATTTTCTATACCGCCATCTTTCTCTGCCTTTTCAATTTTTTGTTCGGTCTTTTTTTGTTGTTTTTCAATTCTTTCCAGCACATCAAATGTATATCGAATCATCCATATTTTCACTTGAAATAAACATTGCTTCTCCATTTCTGAATATAAAAACGTCACTTTAAGCGATAGTTTCGACAATAGTATAAGTAAAACGAGCAAGAGAAGAATTCCAATTCCAATCACAAACCACTTCATTTGTATCATCCTTTCACTCCACATCCATTATCGACAGGTTCAAACAGGATTAAACAAGTAGTTATAAGATTGAATATAAAAATTTTTCTAAAAACAAAGAGGGATTTTGACATTTTATATCGAAATATATTATTTGAGCATACCATCAGAATTTTTCTAATGGAGCACCACGTTAAATTTGACTGCAATGGAGGGATACACAATGACAGATCGCCGCAATTTATTTTTCTTTTATGGTGATGACAAAGCAACGCTTGTCGAAAAAATGAAGCCAATATGTCGTATTTTAGAGGAAAATGGATTTACCATATTAGATCATCCAAAAAATGCAAACGCTATCGTCAGTGTTGGAGATGACGGCACCTTCTTACAAGCCGTTCGTAAAACAGGTTTTAGAGAAGATTGCTTATATGCAGGGGTTTCTACGAAAGATGAAATTTCTTTCTACTGTGATTTCCACATTGACCATGTCGATACAGCCCTTCAAGAAATTACACAAAATGAAATTGAAGTGCGAAAATATCCAACAATTCAAATAGATGTTGATCATGACACATCTTTCCATTGTTTAAACGAGTTTTCTTTACGCTCTAGCATCATTAAAACATTTGTAGTTGATGTACATGTTGATGATTTATATTTCGAAACATTTAGAGGAGACGGTTTAGTCATCTCTACACCGACAGGAAGTACAGCTTATAATAAATCATTGCACGGCGCAGTTGTTGATCCATTGATTCCATGCTTCCAAATAAGCGAACTTGCTTCTTTAAATAACAACACATACCGTACACTTGGATCACCGTTCATCTTAAATCATGAACGTACATTAACGTTAAAGCTTGCTCCAGACGGTAATGATTACCCTGTTATCGGAATGGATAATGAAGCGCTTAGCATTAAACAAGTCGAGAAAGCAGTTGTTCGTTTAAGTGATAAACAAATTAAAACAGTAAAACTAAAAAATAATTCGTTCTGGGAAAAAGTACAGAGAACGTTTTTATAAGATGAAAAATGAGTGCTAGGAGATTCCCTAGCACTCATTTTTGCGTCACATATTTTCGAACGGTCGCTATTATTTTTGATACACAATCTGACCATCTATTACAGTTGCCGTAACTTGTATATTTTTTATATCTTCTACTTTAATTTCAAATACATTACGATCCATTATGGTGAAATCCGCTTCATACCCTTGGGCGATTTTACCACGCTCGTTTTCTTTTCCAATCGTATATGCACTTCCGGTCGTAAAGAGTGAAACAGCTTCAAATACCGATAGACGCTCTTCTGGTATATAACATGTTCCATCCATAAAACTTCGGCGCGTTACGGCACTATACATCCCTAAAAACGGATTTACTTGCTCGATTGGGGCATCTGATCCACCGCCGCAATGCAAACCTGCACGGAGCAATGTTTTCCAAGCATACGCATAACGAAGACGATGCTCTCCTAGTTTTTCAATAACAGATGGGAAATCAGACGAGACGAATACAGGCTGAATATCAATGATTGCTTGTAAGTTCTTCATACGTTCAATTAAATCTTCACGAGCAAGTTGACAATGAATAATACGATCACGCAGCCCCTCTCCGGGAGGATATAACTCCAGTGCATCAATTACATATTCAAGGGATAAATCACCGATTGTATGAATCGCAACTGGCATCCGTAGATTACGTGCTTTCTTCACTAATTCCGCGAGCTCTTCACGAGAAAAAATAGCTACTCCATTTCTTTCCTTCTCATCTTCATACGGTTCACTTAATAAAGCCGTTCTTCCGCCAAAAGAACCATCAGAAAAAATCTTCATGGCTCCAAATTCAATATAATGCTCATTTTCATATTCTTTTCGTTCTTCCGCCACTTCATGATGAACGAGTAAATGTGCTTTAAAAGGCGTTTCTTTTATAACGTATGGAAACGCATTGTACGTTTTTCGAAAACTGCCGTAATAATTTAAATCCTCTGTATGTCCACCCACTAATCCGTACTTCCAACAATCTCGAATAGCTGTTTCTAGTGCTCTTCGTAAATATGTTTCATCTATTTCAGGCTGAAGATGCTTAATTAATTCTTGGCCTTGTTCATATAAAAGACCTGTTAATTCATTTGATGAATCCCGGCCAATTTTCCCGCCTTTTGGGTCCTTCGTCTCAACCGTTATATTTGCTTTGTCAAGTATGTAAGAGTTCACCCATGTAACATGTCGACAAACACGTTTTAATAAGATAGGATGTTCTTTCGAAATCGCATCTAAATCACGGACATGGACGTTTTTAGTATCTGTGAAATTATTTTCGTTCCAGCCCTCACCAATAACCCAAATATCCTCTGCCACTTCGTTAACCCGCTCTCTAACGAGCAAAAGCATTTCCTGATACGACGTGCATGCAGATAAATCTAATCGAAGTAACCTTTCTCCATGCCCAATAAGGTGCATATGACTATCCACAAGGCCTGGAATCATCGTTCTTCCTTCTAGATTATGTACCCGCTCAGGCTCATAACGACTTTCTAACTCTTTTTTATTCCCCGTATCTATAATCATCCCATCTTCTACATACACAGCTTCAACCATTTCGTTCTCTTCACTCATTGTATAAATATGTCCACCGAACCAAATCTCCCCCATCTTCTCCCCCCTTTTTCTTTTAGTCTACGAAATTTAAGTGTAGAAAAAAAGCACCACTTTACAAACATGGTGCTTTTCCAAAAATGAATTTTAATTAGCCGGGATTGTTGTTACTTGCCATTCTACGTTAAATTTATCTTTTACTTGTCCATACGCCGGGCTCCAGAAAGTTTCTTGAATTGGCATAATTACTTGACCGCCATCTTGTAATTTTCCAAATACTTCTTTTGCCTTTTCTGCATCGCTTAATCTAATCGCTATCGTTACTTGCGATCCAATTTCGTGTGGTTTACCTGGGAATGTATCTGAAATCATAAGGTCTGTATTACCTACTTTTAAATGCGCATGTAAAACGCGTTCCTTCACCTCATCTGGAACAGTAAATCCTGGAGTTTCAGGCATTTCTCCAAAAGTTTGAATGACTTCAACTTTTGCATCCAATGCATGTTCATAAAACTTCACTGCTTCTTGTCCATTACCATCCAAAACTAAATACGGATTAATACCTAAAATCATAAAAAACACCTCTTTTTTCAATTTTTCAGTAGTCATTTTAAACCCAAAAAAGAACATACGTTCTATCAAATAATATCATAACTTTACATGCACTTGCAACAATCTAAATCCATTTTTTCTTACTTTAGCCCTAATCCCATTTCTTGTTTTCTAAGTTCGACGCGTCTAATTTTTCCGGAAATTGTTTTTGGTAGTTCGTCTACAAATTCAATTTTGCGAGGGTATTTATATGGTGCAGTTAATTCTTTAACGTGTTCTTGAAGTAAAGGAATCAGTGTATCTTCTTTTTCTTGTACATTTTCTCTTAAAACGATAAATGCCTTTACGACACTTCCGCGGATTTCATCCGGACTTGCCACAACAGCACACTCCCTTACATACGGGTGTTTCACAAGTGCATCTTCGACTTCAAATGGCCCAATTGTATAACCAGAGCTAATGATAATATCATCACCGCGTCCCTCAAACCAAAAATAACCTTCTTCGTCTTTTTTCGCTTTATCACCTGTAATATAATAATCGCCACGGAATTGCATCGCTGTCCGCTCATCATCTTTATAATATTGCTTAAAAAGTGCTGGCGTTTCAATATGAACAGCAATATCTCCTACTTCTCCAATGGATACAGGTTTTCCTTCTTCATCTACAATATCTACATGATTACCTGGCGTCGGTTTCCCCATCGACCCTGGCTTAATCTCCATTCCTTTCATAACGCCAACAAGTAATGTATTTTCTGTTTGGCCATAGCCATCCCTGACGGTAACATGAAAATGATTTTGGAATGTTTCTATTACCTCTCGGTTCAGCGGCTCTCCTGCCGATACAGCACTATGTAACGCTGATAGATTATATTGCTGCAGGTTCTCTACTTTTGCCATTAAGCGATACTCTGTCGGCGTACAACAAAGCACGTTCACTTTATTATCATCTAATAACTGTAGATATGTCTTCGGTTCAAATTTACCGTGATATACAAATCCTGTTGCTCCAGAACCGAGCGTTGCTAAAAACGGGCTCCAAATCCACTTTTGCCAACCTGGACTAGCCGTTGCCCATACAACATCATTCTCTTCTATTCCGAGCCAATTTGGAGCGCTTGTACGTAAATGCGCGTAGCCCCAAGCATGTGTATGAACGACGCCCTTTGGATTTCCTGTTGTTCCTGATGTGTAAGATAAAAAGACCATATCTTCTCGGTCTGTCTTAGCCATCTCTAATTCGTCACTTTCTATTTCTAATACGTCTTTTAAATTGATCCAGCCATCTACTGACTGCTCGCTCAGCGCAAACTTTTGAAGAGACTCCACCATCTCTACACCGTCAAATTGTTCGATATACGGCCCATAACTGACAATTGCCTTTACTTCTCCGTGCTGAATGCGATATTCAATATCTTTTTTGCGAAGCATTTCTGAACTTGGAATAACTACAAATCCGGCTTTAATTGCGGCAATGTATGTCATATACGCTTCAATTAGCCGTGGCATCATAATGAGAAGCTTGTCCCCTTTTTGTAAGCCACTCTTTATAAAAGCGTTTCCAATTTTATTCGCACCTTTTATTAATTCAAAGTATGTAACCTCTCGTCTATTCCCTTTGTCATCCTGCCAAATTAAAGCAAGTTTCTCTTTTTCATTTGTATATTTTTCTATCTCCGCAACTAAATTGTAAGACGGCGGCGCTAATAATTCCTCTCTCTTCATAACAATCATCCTCCTTAATCTCTATGTCTCCCTTATATAATAAAGAATTTTCAGTAAATTTTGAACCCTCTTCTTTTGACAAATTTTTTAATGGTATTTCGACAAAAAAGAAGGAGCGGGAAAATCCGCTCCTTCTAAGCCATCATATATGGGATTATTTGTGGAAACCGCCTAATTGTTGCTCAGCTAGTGAAACTAGACGTTTTGTAATTTCGCCACCAACAGATCCGTTAGCGCGAGATGTTGAATCAGCTCCAAGTTGAACACCGAACTCTTGAGCGATTTCGTATTTCATTTGGTCTAATGCTGATTCAGCACCAGGAACCGCTAATTTATTTGTGCTTCGTGCCATATGGTATCACCTCCTTGTGAGTATAGAGTGTGATAAACCATAGGACTTCATACATTTTCAGATATGGTAATTTATGGTTTCAAAAGATATTCAAAAAGTCCGGTAAAGATAACTGCCGTATTTCTTCCCCTTCGTCGCCAGTCCAGTACTCATGTAGTTCACTCTACACGCCGCATCCTCCTGACCTCCGCGTCTCGAACTGCTCAGCTCTCTTTATCCTCCTTTTGAACAAGCACTTTTAGAAAAGATCTTCAAATTGTTCTTCTTCAGCCACTTCTACTGTTTGTAATACTATTTTTTCTGTATTAGCAACAGCAGCTTCAATAAGTGGTGTAAAGTCATATTTTGATTCAAAGCGATTTGCCTTTTCACGCTTCGGTTTTGTCGCTGGGCTCGCTGGTGTGAATACTGTACAGCAGTCTTCATACGGACGAATCGAAATATCATATGTTCCAATTTGATTTGCAATTTTAATAATTTCTAGTTTGTCCATCGTAATAAGCGGACGAATTACTGGATAGTTTGTCACTTCATTAATTGTATGCATACTATCTAACGTTTGGCTCGCTACTTGTCCAAGACTTTCACCCGTTGTAATTGCAAGTGCATTACGCTCTTCTGCAATGCGCTCTGTAATACGCATCATCATACGGCGCATTACTGTCATAGAATAACTAGATGGAATTTCTTTATTAATTGTTTTTTGCACTTCCGTAAACGGAACAAGGTGAAGCGTCAAACGTTTGCAGTATTTCGTTAACTCTTGGGCTAAATCAATTACTTTTTGCTTCGCACGCTCACTTGTAAAAGGTGGACTATGGAAGTGAACAGCCTCCACTGATACACCGCGCTTCATTGTTAAGAACGCAGCTACTGGACTATCGATTCCGCCAGAAAGAAGCACCATAACTTTTCCTCCAACACCAACTGGTAATCCACCTGCGCCCATGCGCTCATCACACATAATGTAGCTATAACCACTGCGAATTTCTACGCGAACATTTACATCTGGATTGTGAACGTCCACTGTGATGTCTTCTGTATTATCTAAAATATACCCGCCAATCTCAGGAAGTAATTCCATCGTTCGCATTGGGAAATGTTTATAAGAACGGTGCACTGTAATTTTAAATGTTTTCACATCGCCTTTTACTTGTAAGAAAGCCGCTAGCGCACCTTTTTTAATCTCTTCTAGTTCTGATGGTACTTTCATCGCTAAATTAAACTTATGAATACCAAATACGTCTTGTAATCTTTCTGCAATCGCCTCATGATCTTCACCATTTAATTGAATGTACATGCGATCATGTGTTGCATCGATTTTGATGTTTGGGAATTTCTTCAATTTAAATTTCACGTTCTCTTTTAACGTGTTTACAAACTTAGAACGGTTTTTTCCTTTTGTCGTCATTTCACCGTAACGCACTAAAATATATTCATATTTCATCATGTTTCTTTACCTCATCACTTCGTATAATTTTGGTAATGTTTCTTTTATAATTTCTTCGAATTGCATTACTTCTTCCATCGTATTTTCAGATGCTAAACTAATGCGAATTGCACTTGCTGCTGCTGCACGCGGCACGCCCATTGACTCTAACACGCGGCTTACTTCATTTACTTTTGAAGAACAAGCTGATTTTGTTGATACATATACGTCTCGTTCTTCTAGAGCATGAACCACTACTTCTGGTTTTAAACCAACGAATGATACATTTAAAATATGCGGTGCTGCATATTGAAGGGATGTATTAATCGTTACATCTTCCATGCCCTCGAAGAAACGGACAAGCTCTGCTTGTAACTTCTGTAAACGGTCACTTTTTTCTTTCATATGTTCCATTGTCATACGCAATGCTTTTACCATTGCCACAATACCAGGTAAATTCTCTGTACCAGAACGATAACGGAGCTCCTGCTGACCACCTGATAAAATCGGATCTAATCTTACTCCATCGCGTACATATAAAAGTCCAGTTCCCTTTACGCTATGAAATTTATGTCCCGATATCGAACAAAGATCAATATACGAAGCATATAGATCAAGTGGTACTTTTCCGATCCCTTGCACGTGATCTACATGGAATCTTATTTTCGGATAGTTCGCTAGCAATTTACCAACTTCAGAAATAGGCTGAATCGCTCCTGTTTCATTATTAACATGAATCATTGAAACAAGAATTGTATCCTCACGAAGCGCTCGTTTTACATTTTCTACTGATACAATACCATGTTCATTTACAGGTAAGTATGTTACATCAAAACCGAGCCCTTCTAATTGTTTATATGCTTCAAACACAGACGCGTGTTCAATATTTGTTGTAATAATATGTTTACCACGAGAGCGATTCCTCATCGCTATTCCTTTAATCGCAAGGTTATTTCCTTCCGTTCCACCCGATGTAAAAATAATTTCGGAAGGTTTAACATGAAGAAGCTGCGCTGCAATCGTTCTTGATTGTGTTAATAAACGCTCTGCTTCTCCCCCGAGCGAATGAATAGAAGAAGGATTCCCAAAGTATTTTCCTGCAACCGTTACATACGATTGAAGGACTTCTGGATATGGTTTCGTTGTCGCACTATTATCAAAATAGATCATCGTTCTTCTCCTTTCAGCGCTGTCACATCATATAATCATATCACAAACACGTGTAATTACGCTAAACATACTCAAAGGTTTCATTTTTTAATATACAAGCATAATTTTATATTTTGAAACGAAAAACACTGCTGTATTCCGCTATTCATTATAGCAATATCACTCTAGAATTTACACAAATCCAGCACAAAAAAACAAACCCCTTTTTCATCAAGGGGTTTGTTCGCTGTCTACAAATTCAGCAATCTTTTGAACAACACCAGGTTCAAGTTGTTCTAAAACAGAAGCTGCTTGTTCTAATGCAGCATCATATTCATATTCACGGAACAATCTCTCTGCATTCTCTAAGCTTTGGGATAAATCCGTATCATGACTACGATAACGATTACCATACTGGATTAGCTTTTCTACTAAATACGCCTGTCCAATTAACTCCTGCGTTTTTTCATATACACCATTTACGATTGCATATGCTTCTTCTAACATGCTATTTACAACCTGCATATTCAGCGGCTTTAATTCTAACTGTCCATAAACACCTTGCATTGCCTCTTGCCCTCTTTGTAAATCTTCCATAATGCTTTCTGGAAGACCTGGTAAGTTAGACTTTTGCATAAAGCGTTTTGCTTCTACAATCATATGACGCATTTCTTGTAACTTTTCACGCGCCTCAAATTCTTCTTTACGCATCGTTTGCAACATCTCTTTATATTCTACATGAAGGACCTTTAATGTTTCACATTGCTCATAAATCTCTTCCAGTTCTTCACGAATGACAGAGAAAGCAATATCTTGCTCAGCAATACGTAATTGCAATACCTCAAAGCGCTTCATTAAAATATGCATTTGTTTTTCAATCAATTTTTGTGACTCAATATCTTTATCTTGCAACTGATAGCTTTGTTTCACAAATTGCGTTTCGGATTTTGTTTCAATTGCTTTTTCATGAATTTCCTCTAAATCTTCATAAACTGTAACTGATTTTTTCTCTACATAATGCTTCGCATGCACTTCTTGTTCTAATTGATCATACAACGTATCCAGACGCTTTTTTAATCCCTCTATTTTCTCATTAGCTTCTGTTATATGAAGTTCTTCCAAATCAATCAGACATGTTTGTAGTTGTTTGTTCATATCTCGTAATTCTTTAGGGATTTCTAAATGATTTAATACATATCCTTGACGCTTCATATCATCATGACCTTGTAATAAATCATCTAATTGTACTGGTAATGTCGCTTGACACTCGACTAATAGATCAGGAACTTCATGAATGATAACTTCTAAGCTCGCTAATCCATCTTCCAAACTTTTTACAATGTCACGCGCCTTTAAATAATCACCGTTTTCTGTTGTCTCATCAAATTCTTGAAATTTCGCCAGTTCTATATCAAGTAACTCTTCAATTTTCTGTTCAGATTTTCCAAACATATGACGATGAGCAAGTACACTTTTTTTCATACTACGATATGTATCACGTAACTCTTCAATCTCCGAACTATTTTTCTCATAGCTCTCTAACAATTGTTGCAACTCATTTAAAATCTCCGTAATGCGGTTATCCGCTTCATCTAAATCACGAATGGATTCACTCATCAAACGCTTTGCTTTTCGGAAGGAAAATTGTGAGGCTGACTTTTGGGCGCTTTCTAATGTTTTATCAGCTTTTGGTAGAAGGTTTGTAACAATTTCATCCCATTCTTCACGCCATTTCCCAAACAGTTCTTCTGTTTGGCCAGTCATATTTAAATCCTTAACCCGTTTCAACTCATCTGCAACAGGTTTATCTTTTATTTCTTGTTTCCACTGCTCAAGTGCTTCAATATCTTTATATAAACGATTTCTTATCACGAGCTCTATCATGAGCAGCACTAGAATAGAGCTTACTACGATGATAACGATCGTCAGGATAGAATCCATGTAAATTAGCCTCCTATTATATCTCTTTTTTTGTCCGTTCCGTTTATGAAATGGAAGGCATTATGTACAAAAAGGGGAATCCCCTATATTTAACAACTAACAATGTACTAATCATATCATGTAATGACGTGTTTTTGACCTAGTTTTTTTTAAAATTTCATGTTTCTTTTGATCCGTTTGTAATATTACTTCCTAAAAATTTCTGTATCTCTTTTTCAAATATTTACTGTAACGCCTTTAATAAGGACATCTCTTCCCTATGTGATATAAAATAAATTACTCTCGTTAACGTTGGTTCCACATGCATAACACGAATCCCAGCTTGCATAGCTTGCTTCACTGCAATTTCTGGTAATAACGTAATACCAAGGCCAGCCCGAACCATCGCAAGCATCGGCTCTGCGTATGATGTTTCTACAGCAATAGTAGGTTTAACACCCATTCCTTTGAATGTTGTCATAATCATTTTTCTGATATCACAAATTTCCGGATAAATAATAAGTTTTTCATGCTGTAAATTCTTTATTTGAATCGTATGTTCGTCTTTATACGCATGTTCATTTGAAACCACGCAAACAATACTTTCTCTTTTTACTTCTTTTGCAAACTTGGCTCCCTCCACTTCCGAATCAATTAACATTGCATCAATCTTTCTCTCACGGAATAACTCCATTAACACTTTCGTATGTTCAATTTGCCACTCTACTTCGTATGTTTCTAATATACTCTTACATTTTGATATGTAATGAGCAGCTAAACTTGGCAATACTCCAATTGAAATCTTTTTCTTTTCTTGATACTCTTTCAGCTCTCCCTTCACTTCATTTATTTGTTCTATAATTGGCTCAATACGTTTTATAAATAGCTCTCCAGCATCTGTTAACTCCACTCCTTGTGTAGAACGTTTTAATAATTTAACTTCTAAATCCGCCTCTAATCTTTGAATTTGTTTACTAAGGGCTGGCTGTGAAATATGCAGACGTTTACTCGCTTTCGATAAACTTCTCGTATGTTTCACTTCAATAAACGATTGCACTGCTTCAAAATCCATCTGATATACACCTCTAACCAAAAGTTATAACCGCTATAACAAATCAATATTTCCTGTCCATAGAAAGTGAGCGCTATACTCATCTCATGCTTATTTTTATGAACTCACTATATCGAAATAAGAAGGAGAAAGATACTCTTGAATAAAAAACAAATACTATTTGGCTCTCTTTTATGCTTACTCGCTGTAACAGCTTGGGGATTTATGTTTCCAGTTATGGCCAGCGCTCTGCAATTTATTGATCCATTCTTTTTCACTACTTTTCGTTACGGATCAGCAGCTATCATTTTTATTATTCTTCTCTTCATAATTGAAGGAAAAAGCGCCTTTCACTTAGAAAAACAAGCTTTCTATTTATTATTCTATGGTACAGTCGGTTTTGCTGGATACGGATTTCTTGTTTTCTACGGACAGCAATTGGCAGGACCTTCTGGGGCTATTCACGCAGCCATGATTCAGTCTCTTATGCCAATACTCGCTTTATTATTACAATGGGTCTTAAAGAAGAAAAAACCACAAAACTATACATTCCTTTGTATGTTTTGTGCACTGATAGGTGTGCTACTTGTTATTTCCAAAGGTAATATTCATATGTTATTTGGAGCAGCAGGACATGTTTCAACAAATATACTTATGCTCTCTGGCGTTATTTGTTGGGTTATTTACACAAACGGCGGTTCTCATTTTCCAACTTGGTCGCCACTTCGCTATACAACACTCACATGTTTATTTGGATCCATTTCGTTAGTTTGTACTGTCATTGTACTAACATATATGAAATTCATTTCCATACCTACATTTTATACAATCGCTACAGTTCGATTTGAACTATTGTATATGTCCATTATCGCTGGTGTTGTCGCCGTCTTTTGCTGGAACATGGGAAATCGCCTTATTTCATCTATTAACGGCATCTTATTTATGAACTTAGTCCCTGTGCTCGCACTTATAGGTTCCATTTTTCGGGGCTATCAAATTGAAAGAATTGAAATAATTGGAGCGATAATTACAATTATCGCTTTACTATGCAACAACTTATGGCAACGAAAACAAGAACGTATACAAGAGGAAATTAAGCCTTGAAACACACGCCACAAAATACCCCCACCTACAATATGGCGGGGGTATTCTACATATGAACTGCTCGCGGCAGAGGATAATACATATGTAGTCTACATAATGTTTGTTCCATCCATTGCTCTACTTCTTTCGTATACATTTCCAAAAAGAATGTTTCTGACGGAAACGAATGCAAAACTTCTGTTATATATTGCGGATATAAATATGGCATGTTTATCATACCCTTTAATTGCGTCATAAACATTGTAAAAGACACTTTCTGAAACTCCTGCTGCATTTGTCCCTGCTTAATGATTTGCTCTATATAATATCTTTCTTTAGAAAAATAAACAGTCATCACTTCCCGGATTAACGTTGTATCAAGTGAAAGCTCACGGTAAAAGAATCGAGTAAGTTCCCGATGTTCAAACTGATAGCGCAAAATGCCTCGTACAATTTGATTCAACACTTCTTTAGCTGGTAAGTACTCTCTTTGTTCAAAAGCCCTCTCAATTACTCCGATATATCCTTCTAAAAAATCCGTTATAAGCTGTTCTAATAAACCTTTCTTTCCAGCAAAATAATATGAAATATTAGCCACATTCACATTCGCCCGCTTTGCAATATCGCGCACCGATGTCCCATCATACCCTTTCGTGTAAAACAACGAAATTGCCGCATCAATTACTTTTTGTTTCGTCTGCTTCACGTGCTCACTTCCTCTCACTCTGAACAGCCATAGTTTAAATTTCTTGACTTTTAAGACAAATTCCTTTAATTTTCTATCGACAAAGTCATATGAAATACAGCGTATTTTGCTATGATTTTACATTTCTCGATAGAAAGGGTGACGTTTCCATGTTTACAAAAGAAAGTTATACAGGCTCACGTGAAGAGCAATACGAAACGGTAATTAAGCAACTTGATGCATTGTTAACTGGTGAATCAAATGTAGTTGCTAACTTAGCAAATGCTTCAGCTCTTTTAAATCAATTCTTAGAGCGTATTAACTGGGTTGGCTTTTATGTAACAGAAGGAACAGGGCTTGTACTTGGACCATTTCAAGGAATGCCAGCATGCGTTCGCATCCCATTTGGGCGCGGTGTTTGCGGCGTAGCAGCTGAAACAAAAACAACACAGCTTGTTGCCGATGTTCATCAATTCCCAGGGCATATCGCATGTGATAGCGCCTCTAATTCCGAAATTGTTGTACCGATTATACAAGAAGGCAACGTCATCGGCGTACTAGATATTGATAGTCCCGAAAAAAACCGTTTCGATGAAGTAGATCAACACTATTTAGAGAAATTTGTGGAAACGCTCCTAAAACATATGTAAAAGAGAAGAGCCATCGATTCCGTAAATCGATGGCTCATTTTTCATTCTCCATTCACATGAGAAAATGTATTCGATAGCTTCTGTAACGCGTACGCTAAATCAGAAACAATATCCTCCCATGATTCTAATCCGACAGACAAGCGTATTAAATTATCAAAAATCCCCATTTCATGTCGTACTGCCGCTGGAATAACAGCGTGCGTCATCGTTGCTGGATGTTGCACTAACGTCTCTGTGTCACCGAGACTCACTGCAATTGTAATGAATTGCAACTCATTCATGAACGCCTGTGCTTCTTCTTTTCCACCTTTAATCGTAAATGAAATCACACCGCCCCCGCGTTTCATTTGGTGAGATGCTAGTTCTCCTTCTGGATACCAAACTGATGCAACACTTTCGTGATTCCGCAAAAACTCTACTACTTTTTCTGCATTCTCACAGTGTCGATCCATTCGTACAGCTAGCGTCTTTAACCCACGTAGCAAGAGCCACGCATCAAAAGGTGCCATAATCCCCCCAATATCTTTTCGAATCGGGCGAATTTGTTCAGCTAGTTCCCTCGTTTTACAAACCGTCACACCTGCAACAACATCCCCATGGCCACCAATATATTTTGTAGCACTATGAAGAACAACATCACACCCAAGTGTAAGAGGTGTTTGTAAATAAGGTGAGCAAAATGTATTATCGACAATGACAAGCAATTCATTTTGTTTTGCCACTTTAATAACCTTCTCTAAATCGATCAGTCTCATTGTTGGATTAATTGGTGTTTCAACAAATATTATTTTCGTATTCGGACGTATGCTTGACTCAATCTCTTCTTCTGTTTCCATATCACATAGTGAATGGATAATCATAAATTTCTCTTCTAGTACTTCTAAAAAACCGTACGTACACCCATATAATCCATTCGAGCAAATGATATGATCTCCAGCACGTAAAAACGCAAGAAGTGTCGCCGAAATCGCTGCCATTCCAGAACCGAACGCTAGCGCCGATTCTCCCCCTTCTAAAACAGCCATGCGATCCTCGAACAATTCCACAGTCGGATTTCCAAGTCTCGAATAAATATAAGATGGATCCTGCCCAGCGAAACTCGCTTCTCCTTGCTGCGCTGTTTCAAATGTATACGTTGAAGTTTGAAATAGTGGTGGCGTTAAACTCCCTTTATGCAGCTTGGAATCATACCCGTGATGAATAAGCGCTGTTTCTATATGTTTCTTTTTCATACAAACATCCCCCTTATGCTCTATTTTATGTAAGCGTTTTCTCTATGTTGCTATCCTTTCTTTCATACGGCTTCGAATTCCTTCTTGCAATTTCCACAATTTCCATGAATAAAACAAAAAAGAACTCGCTTGACGAAATTCCAGCAAAAAGATATAATAGCGTTTGTGTAAAATAAAAAGGCAGCCTTGTAATATGAGTTTATCGTTTGTATTTTGTTCCTCTGTTGTGAGGTGTATCTCGTAACTCCCAGCTGCTGGAGCGAAGGTACATGAAAACAAAATACCCGTAAATATCAATTACGCCTGTTTTTATTTTACGAAAATAAAAACACTAAAGGAGGAGTCAACTATGGCTCGTTATACAGGTCCAGCTTGGAAACTGTCTCGTCGTCTTGGAATCTCTCTAAGCGGCACAGGTAAAGAATTAGAAAAACGCCCTTACGCACCAGGTCCTCACGGTCCTAACCAACGTAAGAAACTTTCTGAATACGGTTTACAATTACAAGAGAAACAAAAACTTCGTCACATGTACGGCATGACTGAGCGTCAATTCCGTCGCACATTTGACCAAGCAGGTAAAATGTCAGGTAAACACGGTGAAAACTTCATGATCCTTCTTGAAGCTCGTCTTGACAACCTAGTTTACCGCATGGGCTTAGCTCGCACTCGTCGCGCTGCTCGTCAATTAGTAAACCACGGTCACATCATGGTAGATGGCGCTCGCGTAGACATCCCATCTTTCCGTGTTAAACCAGGTCAAACAATTAGCGTTCGCGAAAAATCTCGCAGCCTAGCTGTAATCAAAGAAGCAATCGAAGTTAACAACTTCGTACCTGAGTACTTAACTTTCGATGCTGACAAATTAGAAGCTACTTTCACTCGCCATGCAGAGCGCGCTGAATTAGCTGCTGAAATCAACGAAGCATTAATCGTAGAGTTCTACTCTCGTTAATGACAAAAAGCCGATCTTTGGATCGGCTTTTTTCGTTCTTATAGTGCTGTTTAAAAAGGAGGATAAAGATAGCAAGCAGCTATCTTTATCCTCCTTTTTGAATTTCCTTATATATATAATAATATTATTTATTTTCTTCTTGTTTCTCCACATACACATAGGCATCCTTTGGACTTGTATGTATATCACCTTTTGTATTCTCAGCAAGCTGCCCCGCATTTAGCAAAGAAAAGATGATGAGCGCTTCTAGTGACATTTTGTTTTACCACTCCTTTCTTTTTACTTATACTCTTATGATACTCCTTACATGTGATTTTCGTATGAACATGAAAAGGAGATTAAAACAAAAAAGCTTTGAGGATAAATCTCCTCAAAGCTTTTTATTAGTAACGAATTAAGAAATATTTCTTTTTACCGCGGCGGATAATTGTAAATCTACCTTCGATGCGGTCTTTTTCTGTTACAACATAATCCAATGCTTGTGTACGCTCACCGTTTACGTAAATTGCACCATTTGTCACATCTTCACGTGCTTGACGCTTTGATGGTGAAATTTTGCTTTCAACAAGCAAATCGATTAATACTGTATCTTCTGCACTACGCTCTACAGATGGTACATCTTTGAAACCTTGCTCGATTTCGCTTGCAGTTAATTCAGCTACAGAACCGCTAAATAAAGCTGCAGAAATTTTAATAGCTTGTTCTAATGCTTCTGCACCGTGAACAAGTTTTGTCATTTCAGAACCTAAAGCTTTTTGCGCTGCACGTTTTTCTGGTGCTTCAGCTACTTGTTTTTCTAGCTCAAGAATTTCTTCATGAGATAAGAACGTGAAGTATTTCAAGTATTTTACAACATCGCGATCATCTGTGTTAATCCAGAATTGGTAGAACTCGTAAGGCGTTGTTTTTTCTGGGTCTAACCAAATCGCGCCGCCTTCTGTTTTACCAAACTTCGTACCATCAGATTTTGTAACAAGTGGAATTGTTAAACCGAATGCTTTCGCATCTTCTTCTGATTTACGAATTAATTCAAGACCCGCTGTAATGTTACCCCATTGGTCACTACCACCAATTTGCAGACGGCAACCTTGTTGTTGATATAGATTTAAGAAGTCGTATGATTGTAAAATCATATAACTAAATTCAGTAAATGAAATACCTGTTTCTAAACGAGATGCAACTGTATCTTTTGCTAACATGTAGTTTAAACCGAAGTTTTTACCGATGTCACGTAAGAATGTAATTACGTCTAAATTCCCAAGCCAGTCATAGTTATTTGCCATTGTTGCTGGGTTTTCTACATTTTCAAACTCTAAGAAGTTTGAAAGCTGATTTTTAATGCTTTCTGTGTAGTAAGCAACGGTATCTTTCGTATTTAATGTACGTTCTGCTTTTTTACCACTTGGGTCTCCGATCATTCCTGTACCGCCACCAACAAGTGCGATTGGTTGATGACCAGCTAATTGGAAACGACGTAACATTAATACTGGTAGCATATGACCGATGTGTAAGCTGTCCGCTGTTGGGTCAAAGCCACAGTATAATTTTACACTTTCTTTTTCTAATAATTGTTGTAAACCTTCAGCATCTGTTTGCTGATTAATTAGTCCGCGAAATTCAAGATCTTGTAAAATACCCATATCCTACATACTCTCCTTTAAATTAATCGAGCGCGAAATTTGAAAACATAAAAAAATCGCCCCTCAAATAAGGGACGATTTTGATTATCGCGTTACCACCCTAGTTGCAGGCAAAAGCCTACCACCTCATTCACATAACGGCTCAGCACCGTCTTTTCCCTTTTGAATACGATTCAATCGAAAAAAGATGCTCTAGGGGCGTAATTCGCGATCATCTATGTGCTGATTTTCACCGACCATCAGCTCTCTAAAACAGGGAAATGATCACTACTTCTCCCTTTCCACGCTCAATTATTTATATACTTTTCTTTATATCATTATTTGTATAGGCGTGTCAAATAGAGGTGGAAGTTTCTTAGTCTTCCATTCCTTTACAAACTCGCGATTAATATCGTAATAAGAGAAAGAATTGGAACACCAGCTAATAGTGAAACATGAAAGACAATCATAAACTTATACAAACAAAGGAGACAACTGGTTCAAAATTCAATTTATTTTTTTAATGATTTTCGCAGGATTCCCACCAACTACAACATTTTCAGGAACATCCTTCGTTACAACTGCACCAGAAGCAATAACGGCATTGTCACCAATTGTGACACCAGGATTAATAATCGCTCGTCCGCCAATCCATACGTTATTTCCTATTGTAACTGGTTTACCAAATTCAGCACCGCTTATGCGCTCGATTGGATCAAGCGGATGTGTAGCCGTATAAATATGTACACCAGGAGCTAACATACAGTTATCACCAATAGTAACTGGACATACATCTAAAATGACACAATCAAAGTTCGCGTAAAAATTTTCACCAACATGAATGTTATAGCCGTAATCACATTTGAAAGAAGATTCAATGTGAATGTTGTCACCTGTGGATCCAAACAATTCTTTTACTAGCAAACTACGTTCTTCAGACTTTGTTTCCGGTGTTTCATTTAATTTTCTTGTTAATATACGAGCCAGTTCCCTGTCTTGTACTAATACTGGATCAGCTGGTACGTACATTTCACCTTGGATCATCTTTTCTTTTTCCGGTTTCATGATTCCCTTCCCCCAAACACGTATATATAAGTTATTTTCCTTATGATAACACAAAAAAAGAAAGGTCTGAACGAAATAATACATTCAGACCTTTCCTTCTTAATCTTCCATCGTTGATAAATCACCTGTCGGTAAGTTTAACTCCCACGCTTTTAACACGCGTCGCATAATTTTACCACTTCTCGTTTTCGGTAATTTATCGCGGAATTCAATTTGTCTCGGCGCTGCATGAGCTGCTAAGCCTTTTTTCACAAATTGACGAATCTCTTCTTTTAATTCATCAGATGCTTCATATCCTGCGCGTAGCGCGATAAATGCTTTAATAATTTCACCGCGCACTGGGTCTGGAATACCAATTACACCCGCTTCTGCTACTGCAGAGTGTTCAATTAATTTACTTTCTACTTCAAATGGGCCAACGCGCTCACCAGACGTCATGATTACATCATCAATACGTCCTTGGAACCAGAAGTAGCCATCTTCATCCATATAAGCAGAGTCACCCGATACATACCAATCTCCTGGCATAAAGTAAGACTCATATTTTTGCGGATTGTTCCAAACAGCGCGCATCATTGATGGCCATCCCTTAGCAATCGCTAAGTTCCCCATTGTATATGGCGGCACTTCATTCCCTTCATTATCAACAATTGCTGCCTTCACACCTGGAATTGGTTTCCCCATTGAACCAGGGCGAATTTCCATACAAGGATAGTTACAGATTACTTGTCCTCCTGTTTCTGTCATCCACCATGTATCATGAATTCGAAGGCCGAATGCGTTCATTCCCCAGCGAATTACTTCTGGGTTTAATGGTTCACCAACACTTAGTACGTGACGTAGTGCTGATAAATCGTACTTCTTAATTTCTCCGTCGCCAGCTCCCATTAACATGCGGAATGCTGTTGGTGCACTGTACCAAACTGTTACACCGTAATCTTGCAACGCTTCGTACCATGCCGCTGGGCTAAAGCGACCTCCTAAAACGACATTTGATCCACCTACTAACCACGGTGCAAAAATGCCGTAGGCAGTTCCTGTCACCCAGCCTGGGTCAGCTGTGCACCAGTATACATCGTCTTCTTTTAAATCGAGCACCCATTTTGCCGTTTGATAATGCTGCACCATCGCATTTTGCGCATGGAGAACGCCCTTTGGCTTCCCTGTAGAACCGGACGTATAATGAAGAATTAATCCATCTTCGCGGTCTAACCATTCAATTTGCAATTTATTAGAAGCTTGTTCAAATAATGGATTAAACGCAACAAGTTTTCCGCCTTCTTCTACATTCTCTCCAACAAGAAAGACTGTTTTTAACGCTGGTAAATCATTAAGCGGAACACGCTCTAACAATTCAGGTGTTGTAATTAGCACTTTTGCTTCGCTATCTTCTAAGCGATCTCGTACTGCTCCTTCCATAAATGCTTCAAATAACGGGCCAACAATCGCTCCTAATTTCACTGCACCGAGAAGTGCAAAATATAATTCTGGTGAACGCGGCATAAAAATAAAGACGCGATCGCCTTTTTCTACATCACCATAGTTTTTCAGGACATTTCCCGCTTTGTTGGAGAACTCCTTCATTTCTTTAAACGTATATTTCTCTTTACGCGATCCGTCTTGATAATACAGGGCCACTTTATTTTTTCGATCAGATTTCGCATGTCTATCAATTGCCTCATATGCCATGTTTACTCGGCCTGTTTCAAACCAAGAAAAGTTTTTATTAACCTCTTCCCAGTTGAAATTTGCATATGCTTCTTTATAATCAAGCAAATTATTTTTTCCTTTAATAACAGGAAGTGTTTCTACTTTCATACTTTACATCCCCCTCCTATGTATTCTATTATCTATTATAATAACATTATTTAAAATTTTCAGTATTTTTGTTGATTTTTAGACAAATTTTTACTGACAAAATTCGATTCACATCGCATATACTGTAAGATACGATATAAAGTAGATTCACAAACCCTCAAGGTGGTGAGCAAAACATTGATTCATAAAAAAATATATAATGCAAGAAACTTAAAAACAGCAAAAGGAACCTTAATTATCGAAGGTCCTGTGTCCACCCATAATCTTGAAATGTATGAATTTCATCCAGATTTAGTTGCATTCCGTCCTGCCGAACAACAATATAAAGCAATTGTCGAAATTTCTAAATTACCAGAAGCTCGTCTCATTATTGCTAGACATGATCAAACGATTGTTGGCTATGTTACATACCTATATCCGGATCCATTAGAACGATGGTCAGAAGGAAAAATGGACGATTTAATTGAACTTGGAGCAATTGAGGTCGTTCCAGCATTTCGCGGATGCTCTGTTGGAAAAAATCTATTAGAAGTTTCTATGATGGATGATCATATGGAAGATTATATTATATTAACGACTGAATATTATTGGCACTGGGATTTAAAACAAACTGGTTTAAATGTTTGGGAATACCGAAAAGTGATGGAGAAAATGATGAATGCTGGTGGCTTACAATGGATGGCAACGGATGACCCAGAAATTTGTTCTCACCCTGCTAACTGCTTAATGGTCCGCATTGGCAACCGTGTTGATACAAACTCCATCCAAGCATTTGACCGCTTACGCTTTCAAAATCGGTTTATGTACTAAGAAAGGGGGCATATGGAATGATTGTAGAAGAAATTATGAATCATGATGTAATTACACTGCAACCAGATGACACAATTGAAACCGCAATTCGAACAATACGTACAAAGGGCATTCGTCACATTCCAATTGTTGGTCATAACAACAACGTAGTCGGCATTATTTCCGACCGCGACGTACGTGATGCAAGTCCCTCAATTCTCGATGAAGAAGTTTCAAAGGATATGCTTAAGCAACCGATTCAATTAATTATGAAACAACCTGTTATGACATGCCATCCTCTCGATTTTGTTGAGGAAATTGCAACGCTATTTTTTGAAAATAAAATCGGCTGTCTTCCTGTTACAAAGGGTGGTAAACTTGTTGGAATCATATCGGAATCCACAGTATTGCATACACTCGTCAAGCTAACAGGTGCTCATCAACCAAGTTCACAAATTGAAATTCAAGTAAAAAATGAACCTGGTATTCTTGGAAAAGTCGTTGCGATTTTTAGTGAATTACACATTAATATTGTGAGCGTTCTCGTCTATCCAGCAAAAGATGAGAATGAGAAAGTACTCGTTTTCCGCATCCAAACAATGAATCCGCTAAGAGTGATTGAAGCGTTAGAGAAAAAAGGCTACCATGTTTTATGGCCAAATATAATGGGGATGCAAGCATGACGAGCGCCTTCATTTATTCAGATGATTTTCGGGGCTATTCCTTTAGCCCTGAACATCCCTTTAATCAGCTCCGCGTTACACTCACTTACGATTTATTAGAAAAAAGCGGGCTTATTCATCCTTCTCAAGTCATTCCACCGCGAATGGCAACAGATGAGGAGATTGCTTTCATTCATACAGAGGAATACATAAATGCGGTAAAACGTGCTGGAGAAGGAAAATTAGAACAATCAGTCGCAATTTCATATGGTCTTGGGACAGAAGATACACCCATGTTTCCCAATATGCATGAAGCAAGTGCCTTACTTGTTGGTGGGACATTAACAGCTGTAGATGCCGTACTTTCAGGTCAAGTAAAGCATGCATTAAATTTAGGCGGTGGACTGCACCACGGATTCCGAGGTAAAGCATCCGGTTTTTGTATCTATAACGATAGCTCTATCGCTATAAAATATATGCAGAAAAAATATGGCTTGCGCGTTTTATACATTGATACAGATGCCCATCACGGTGATGGTGTACAATGGTCTTTTTATGATGACCCTAACGTCTGCACCATTTCACTACATGAAACCGGGCGCTATTTATTTCCTGGAACCGGTGCTGTAAATGAACGCGGCCAAGGCATGGGCTACGGTTATTCTTTTAACGTTCCACTCGATGCCTTTACAGAAGACGAATCTTTTTTACATTCTTATCGCACTGTTGTAAAAGAAGTCGCAGCTTACTTTAAACCGGATATCATTTTAACGCAAAACGGAGCCGATGCACATTATTATGATCCCCTTACTCACCTTTGTGCAACGATGCAAATTTATCATGAAATTCCAAAGCTTGCTCATGAAATCGCCAATGAGTACTGCGATGGACGCTGGATTGCGGTTGGCGGTGGCGGCTACGACATATGGCGCGTCGTTCCAAGAGCATGGGCACTCATTTGGCTCGAAATGAACAACATCCAAAACATCTCAGGTTATCTCCCTCCAGAATGGATTGAAACTTGGAAAGGACAAGCACCTACCCGACTTCCGCTTACATGGGAAGACCCTAACAACATGTATAACCCCATCCCTCGAAAACCAGAAATTGAAGAAAAAAATGCATTAACAGTGGCAAAATGCCTCGAGATTATTCGGAATAATACGAAAAAGGCTTTATATTAATTTACAAGAATAGGAGGTTTTCTCCTATTCTTTTTCATGAAAGGTGATATCTTATGTGGAAAGGACAACTCATACATACGAAACGCGGTACTTTTGAAATCTTTATAAAAGGCAGCGGAGAACCACTTTGTATTACTCATCATTACTCACAATTTAACGAAACCGGTGATTATTTTGCGGAGAGCTTTACTCTTACTCACCGTGTTTTTCTTATCAACTTGCGAGATGCTGGTCGTTCTACGAAAGCTACAAGGGAAAATGAATTAAGCATGAGTGAGACAATTAAAGACTTAGAGGCTATAAAAGAAACATTACAATTTTCATCATGGCATTTCGCTGGTCATTCTACAGGAGGGATGCTTGGACTGCTATACGCTATTACTTTCCCAGACTCCTTGCAATCCTTAGTTGTTGTCGGTGCCGCTGCTAGTAACTACACAAAAACACCAGATTGTATTTATCATCCAGACCATCCACAATTTCAATATATGCAAGACATTATCGAAGAACTGAAACTCTCTCATCTTACACAAGAAGAGCGAAGTGCATTATCAACCAAGCGAACAAAGTTATCTTTATATGAACCCGAACACTACAAAATATATTTTTCAAAACCTATTTATAAAATAATGGCAGTAAGTCGAATGAATGCTTTTGCTAAAGAATATCTACACTTTGATTTGAAAGATCAGCTTTCATCTATCATAGTAAACACATTAATTATTTGTGGGAAACACGATGTTCAGTGCCCCTTGCAATATTCAATAGAGATGCACGAAAGTATACCAAATTCTATATTTATTCCATTTGAGTATAGTAACCATTATCCTTTTTTAGAAGAAAGCAATCGTTTTGCATCTATCATTAAAACCTTCTATAAATCATTACAGCACGAAAGCAGCAAGTACTAAATCACTTGCTGCTGGTTTAAAACTTTTCTTTATTTCGCTACAAACGCCACCTGATTTGCAGTTGCCCAGCCATTCATCGGTACAACTGTATATTTCTTACCTGGCTGCAACGTTGCACCATTTTGTAAATCAAAGATTCCTACTGCTCCTTTTCGAGAAGAAAAACGATATTGTGCTTCTACTCGATTTCCATCTTCACCTTGTAATTCTACTTTTCGGCCAGCAAACAGTTCCATACTTGGATCTTTCCCTAATGTAATTTGGATTGACTTATTATCTATCGCTTCAGCGCTTTGAATCGCAAGTGGCTCAATAGTTTCCGCAGTAAAAGTCGGATTCTTAATCGTCGCCCAATCCGATGTTATTGTATACGTCACACCTGGTTGTAACGTTTGGCCAGCAGGTAGACGAAACTTAGGTGCTTGTCTGCCATCTGCGGCTTGTGTAAACGGAACATACCCTACTACAATTTGTTCTCCTGCACTTGATGTAATGGTTAGTTTTCGATCACGTAGTGAAGAAATAATTTGATATTGTTTTCCTTCTTTATCTTTATTTTCTTCATCTAATTGAAACGCTTGATCTCCTCTTCCAGCTTTGTATGCCTCAATAATGTTTGCATAATCTGTCACGCCATCTTCTAAAAATGATTCAATTTCAAACGTATCATTTGTCACTTGTTTCGCTTGGCGAACATTAATTTTTTCAGTACTCGCCTCGAATTTCTCTTTTCTTCCACCTTTATAACTCACCTTATATGCTGTACCGGGTTTTTGAACTGTAACAGGTACAATATATGTACTTGTGGCACCTGTTTTTAATCGTGGTACATTCACAATTTCTAAACCATTATCAAAAACAAAATTTTTCTTAATTGCCTCTAAATTTTCTAATTTCACCTCTTCTTTTGATAAAGGTTTAGAAAATGTCAGTTGCAATGTCATCGCGTTTAATGGCTGTAATTTTGTAATCTGCGCTTCTTGCTTCTTCTTTTCTTTTTTCGCTTCTTGTTTTGTCTCCTGTTTTGCTTCTGCTTTCGTTTCCCCTTGCGCACATCCTGTTACCATTACTGTAAAGCCAATCATAGCTGGTACTAAAAATTTTATTGTTTTCATCCTCATCAAACCTCCAAATAATTATTTTCATTTCATATTCAACCACCTCGTGCACATATAACAGATACCTGTTTCCTCATATCTTCTTATCTGTTCACTTTGTTCCTGTGATACCTATAGTAGATGGCAAGTATAAATTGCCAATAAATAAATTCTTAAAAAAAGATTAAATAAAGGTAATATATTTTTAATTCTGTTGACCTTACTTCCCTTAAACATAAAAAACCTGTCAATACTTTGACAGGTTCACTATACGTTAAAGCGATATCCAGCTCCCCACACCGTTTCAATATATTGCGGATTAGCAGGATCTCTTTCAATTTTTTCACGTAACTTCCGCACATGAACAACAACTGTAGCTAAATCTCCAGCTGAATCTAATCCCCAAATACGTTCAAATAACTGTTCCTTATTTAACACTTGATTCGGGTTCAGCACAAAAAATGTAAGTAAATCAAATTCTTTTGTTGTAAAAGCAACTTCTTCATTGTTTATGAATACTTTTCTCGCTCGTTGATCAATAGAAATCCCATGTATGTGTAACATATCTCTCTGCTTGATCATATTTCCAGACAATCTTTCATAACGGGCAATATGTGCTTTTACTCTTGCAACTAATTCGCTTGGACTGAACGGCTTTGTAATATAATCATCAGCCCCTAGTCCAAGCCCACGGATTTTATCGATGTCTTCTTTTTTAGCTGAAACAAGCAAAATAGGAATATCTTTCACAGCACGTATTTGTTTACAAATTTCAAATCCATTCATTTTTGGAAGCATGATATCTAAAATAATTAGATCATATTGTTCCTGTAAAGCGCATTGCAATCCTGTTTCACCTGAATGTTGTACATCCACGTGAAAATCATGAATCTCTAAATAATCTCGCTGTAATTCTGCAATACTTACCTCATCTTCAATTAGTAAAATCCTCTTCACTCTACTCACCACATTCCTGTACTTTTTTCAATGAGAAGAAAATACTTGTGCTTTCTCCTAATTTACTTTCCGCCCAAATCTTTCCGCCGTGTTCTTCAACAATTTGCTTTGCAATGGCTAAACCAAGTCCACTTCCACCTGTACTAGAATTACGGGATTGTTCTGCACGATAAAAACGTTCAAAAATATATGGAAGTTTATCAGATTCTATACCCAATCCATTATCTGTAACTCTCACAATTACCGCATTCTCTTCATCTAATAATGTAACCGTAATTTCTTTCTGCGGTTTATCCATGTACTTCACACTATTATGAATTAAGTTGGATATAACTCGTTTTACTTTCTCACGATCAGCTATTACATAGAATTGCGAAGCTTTAAGTGATTGTAAGTGCAAGTTAATTCCATACTTACTCAAGTCCATTCGCATTTCCTCTATTAAATCTTCCATAAACGTATACAGTTCTATCGTTTCAAATTGAAATGGCACACGATTCAAATCTAATTTTGAAAATAAAAAGAGTTCATCAATAAGTATATCCATATGTGTTGCTTTTGTATAAATTGTTGTTAAGTATTTGTTCATCTTCTCGGGTGTATTTGCAACTCCATCTTTTATTCCTTCTACATATCCAATAATAGATGTAATGGGTGTTTTTAAATCATGGGAAATATTCGAAATAAGTTCTTTTCGATTCTCTTCATATTGTGCTTGCACTTCAATTGATTCTTTTAGTTTCTGCCTCATTTCTTCAAATGCTTGGTTTAATTGACCAATTTCATCATGAGACGTAACTGGAATTTGAAAATGTAAATCCCCTTCTTTAATTCTTCCAGTTGCATCCTTCAATATAAGAATAGGCTTTATTACACTTCTTGAAACGAAATAACTTAATAATCCAATGATGAAAATAGCCAACAGTAATAACGATATAAATAATATGGGAAATAGCTTTTCGGTTAGTTCCACATACGAACTTTGCTTATTCAATACAAATATACTTCCTTCTTCATTATGAGGAAAATAAAAATCAAACTTTACGTAGCGATAAAATGTGTCATTTAATTCAACCGTACCACGACTATTAATATTCGTTGCTTCAAATTTCGGAAGAGCTTCTTTTAAATTAGAACTTCCAATTGCTTTTGACGCATATGAAATTGCGTCTCCTTTTCTTACAACTATTTTCACATCTTCTTTCTCTAATGACGGCATCATGGCTTCATCTAATAGTTGTGATTGATTCTGCTTAGCTGCTGATTTCAATTCAAGAAAAGCATTTTCTTCCTCTGGTGTCAGTGGCCTTTGAATATACGAACTCTTATAGAAATTTTTCACTGACTCCAAATTCCCTGTTATAGAAAAAATAATCAAAAAACCCATAACTAACAACAGAGTAATTGAAACAAAAATAACTGCAATATAAGACAACAGAAACCTTGTTTTAATAGACATGACTCAATTCCTCACTTTATAAACTTTCCTATGTTATTCATAAGCATAAGAAGATATTTCCGAATACTCAAGCGATTTTATAGTTATTTTAGCAGCAGTTTATGAAAAATTAATATTTATATTTTAAGGTATAAAATAAAACGGATACATTTTTCAGAATTTACTTTCATTCCCATTTTCTCTTTATTTCTAACAAAAACTTCTATAGAATATGTTGATAGGAATTATAAATTTTATACTGAATCGTGGAAAGGATGGGTATTACACATGTTGAACGAATTCAAAAAGTTCGCTTTAAAAGGGAATGTTATGGATTTAGCTGTCGGGGTTGTAATTGGTGGTGCATTTGGTAAAATTGTTTCTTCATTAGTAGCAGATGTTATCATGCCATTAGTTGGATTACTACTTGGAGGAATAAACTTCACAGGGCTTTCCTTTAAATTTGGAGGCGCTGTTGTAAAATATGGTGCGTTTATTCAAACGGTTGTTGATTTCTTAATCATCGCATTCTCTATCTTCTTATTCATTAAGCTATTTAATAAACTAGCATTCAAAAAAGAAGAAGAAAAAGTAGAAAAAATTCCAGAACCAACAAAAGAAGAAGTACTTCTTGGCGAAATTCGCGACTTATTGAAACAACAAAATGCTTCAAAAGACAACGCATAATTGAACGGACAAAAGGCATGCCCCTCGTGGGACATGCCTTTCTTTATATTTTATAACGTTTCCGAATTCATATGAATGAATAAAATAATACCAGCAACCACGAGTACCATAATCGAACCTGCAAATAGTGTAATCGCAACAAATACGAGGCCCGTGCTTACATTGACTGAAATACTTTCAATAAAAATAGAAGCTACATACGTGATAAGGGCAATTCCTGCAAGAATACTTCCTGGAACAAAGCGCTTTAGGCCATTTTGTTTTAACGTCATATATGCAAAAAAAGCGGTCATACAAAGCGTAATTATCCAAAGAATAATCATCTCTTCCCCCCCACAAGCCTTTTCTTTCTATTATACATGACATTGCGTAATTATAGGGAAATTTGATTTTGGATCATGTACAATACAGGGGATAATAATCTGTGTAATACGGATGAACTATGGGCATTTATTGAAAATAATTAAGACTTTATTTTTATTTACACAAATAAAAGAACCAGTTATGTTGGGCAATAGAAAAGTGCAGAGTTTTGGAGGTTTCCACTCATAACTCTGCACTTTTTTCTTCCTTTAAGACAATTCATGTAAACGAATGACACGCGAAAAATAAGGTAAGATATCTTGATTATGTGTCACAACCACGATTGTTTTTCCTTTTTTATTTAATTGTTCCAAATACTGCAATATTACTTTTTCATTTTCGGCATCTAAGCTAGCAGTTGGTTCGTCTGCTAGTATTAAATCGCTTTCTTGTAGGATTAATCGTATGAGTGCAATTCGTTGCTGCTCTCCACCACTTAATTGATAGACCATTTTTTCTTTCAAATGAGATAGTTTAAATTCATTCAAAAGCACATCGATTTTTTCGATTTTCTCCTTTTTGCCTAACTTCTTGTATTCTAGGGCTAAATTTAAATTCCATTTTACCGTTTCATCATCCACTAACCCATAATTTTGAAATAAATAACCTATCTTTTCTCTTCTGAACATCATCGCTTCTTTCGAATGAATCGACGGATTTTTTGTATCAAATAACAATAAATCCCCTTTGTCTTTTTTCGTAATTAAGCCAATAATATTTAAGAGTGTCGTTTTTCCTTTTCCACTTTCTCCAGTAATTGCAATCATTTCACCATTCTCTACCGTTAAATTAACATTTGAGAGTACTTCTTCTTTCTCATATGTTTTAGACACGTTCACGAGTTTTATAATCTCCATCTTTATCCACCTTTAACGATTTTGTGAATATCGTTTTTAATAATCTTTTTGTATAAATATAATAAAACAATAAAATCTATTACGAGTATGCAAATATAGAAAGGAACGTTAAATTCTATAAATATATTCATAACGATCATACTTAGCAACATCGCATATACGATCAAATGTAATTTAAATGTTTTCATTATACTATAGCCATACATATATTGAATTGCGTACCTTTTACTATTCGATATGATATCCACATAATTTGAAATACAAATTACAAAGATTAATGTGAATAAGAATAGTGACGTAAAGACTAAAGAATTGTACATAATAAATTCTACAAAATGCACTTTATCCATATAAGGCGTTAACAGCGTGCCAACATTTACGAGTTTATTCAAATGATGCTTCGCAAGTATTTGGTTAAATTCATCTCTTTGGTTTAAATGAAAATAAACGTTACCCGAACTTAACTGATCATAATAATATAAGCTACCAAAGTTTCCTTGATCGATCATAATAATTGTATCTTTAAGTTTCATATCAGAATCATCTTCAGACATATTTTTACCTAACAATTCATGTTCTTGATTATTAGCAATGTAGATAACTTCTACATTATCAATGTTCTTCGAGTCGGATTTAGGAATTCCAAAATTTTCATTATAGTTCAGCAACTGATTGTATTGTTCAATATACATCTTTTTAATTTTTGATTCCTCGGACTTATACTTAGTTGGCACCAGGATAGTAGGTTTTGTTACATGGAAATTTGTTATTTTCGCTCCTGTTTCATTCTTAATTTTCATAAAATCATTTATATATCTTTCATTAACTACTATGTAATTATCTTTTATAGAAGTATATAAATCCTCTTTTGTTAATCCGTTCATTTCTAAATATGTTGGTTTTAATAATTCGAGAATGTAAGCATCACTCACGTATAACTTTTCTTGTTCATCAAAATGACGATACATTTTCTGAACAGCATCACCATATTCTGCGATTATTTTCGGATTTTTGCGTGCTTTTTCATCCTCATTAGAGTTAAAGCCATTCGATGTAAAATACCCCTCTAATTTCGTATAACGCTCTAAATCTCTCGACTTAGCTTTATATTCTCTGTAATTCGAGATAAACGAGGAAACCGAAACTGTGATAGATAATATTAGCAGGATTTTAATTACATATAAAATATAATTTAATCTGTTCGAATATACTTTGTTCTTTATCATCAAATTTATATCGATAAATCTTAAACTAATTTGCGTAAATAGTAACATGACAACATTTATTACGATCACTAGTACTAAAAACACTAACAATAAATAAAAATAACGTGATACAACGCTACCAACGAATACATAATATAGAAAATGAACACCTAACGTAATAACAAGTATCACGCTTTCCATCACTATAAAATCTTTTAATGACGCTTGTACCATTTTAAATTTCGAATAACCGAGCATCTTTTTAATCGCATTTACTTTGATTCTTGTAAATGTGTAAATCACTAAAACCAATTGTGTCAGTATAAAGAGAATGACAAAGTTTAAAACATTGTATGTAACAATTTGACTATAAGCAATATCATTATGATACGGGTTAATAGTAATTCCTATTGCCTTTGATAAATCATTTAATCGATCCAATGATAAATTCGTATAAAACACGCCATTACTATCAACAAAATCTTCTTTTGTTAATGGGTGATAATTTAAAACTGTATCAGATGAAATTGATTTCGGCTTATTTATATCTTTTTCTTGACTATGATATATATCATAAATAAACTCATTATGCTTAGATACAGGTGTTTTAACGAGTTGTAATTGACACGTATTATTCGACAAGCATGCCGAATTCATTTTCTCATATAACTCGTTCAATTTATGCCCTGAAACATCTTCTACAATGTAACCATCAAGAGATGAATCTCCTAAATTATTCAACTCATATATATCATAAACAGATTTATTAAATATATAAGATAGCAGAAATAGCTGCCCAATTAGAAAGATAAACAATAGTTTTTTCATACTATCCTCCTGCACATCATATTCAATCCGAAAGTATTGTTAGGAAGGGAAAAGGGCAAAAATTTTTAAATATTATCTTTTATAATAATCGTAATGTGAAGTTTCATCACAATACCATTTTCTGTCCGCATCTTTATAGGCTTGATCTGCTTTCCATCCAGATGAATATGTGTTGCCACAAACTTTTACAGCTGCCCATACCATATATTTATTATTATTAGTAGGTATCGCATCTCTAATATCAGAGTATACTTTTGAATCTGTTTGTCCGCCTTTATAAATTAACTCCCCATTCGCTACTGATGCTGCCGAAACAATTCCTACCGGGATTGCAAACGTAATGATTGTTAAAAACGCAATGATAACTCGATTCATTTTTTTCATCGTATCCACCCCTATATTTATTGTCCCTTTTCCCCGCACTCAATATAACATAATTTCAAAATTTGTGATTTTTTTCTAAAAATGGAAAATACAACTTTTCTCAATAGAACAAATATTGACAAAGCACGTGTAAACTAAAATATTCTAATAAAAACCTTACAAAAAATAGATACGATAGCATTTTTATTTCCAAGTTTTCTTTTCAGTATTATATTAAGATATCATTCCACCCGTGAGAGAATCGTTCCAAAAGGCATAAATTTCACTAATCATTGTTGTAATATACTTTTCACTTGTGACCCCAATCCAATCTAATACAATAAAACGTTAAAAGAACAAAATGAATGTTTTTCAACCTGAAATGTATGAAAACATGTCCTACGCAGAATTCCAACATATCTCCATTATCAATGGTCTCATCGATTACATATCGACTTCCATCGTAAGCTAGTATCATTTATAAAAGGAAGCATGGATAATAAAAAAACTCACAGCACCACGCTGTGAGTTTTCCTATTCTTACTTCGTTGAATCTCTAAATTGAATACGATGAGGTAAGATAACTGTATGATCTTCTACTTTTTCTTTATTCATATATTTTGTTAACAGACGCATTGCTACTGCACCGATGTCATACATTGGTTGTACAACTGTTGAAAGTTGCGGGCGTACCATTAACGCAAGACGTGTGTTGTCAAAACCAAGTACTTCTACATCTTCTGGGACGTTTAAACCAACGTCTTGTGCTGCATGAATTACACCTAGTGCCATTTCATCTGAAGATACAAAGATTGCTGTTGGTTTTTCATCAAGTTCCCAAAGCTTTTCAAATGCTTCTAGACCTGAATCGTATGTGTAATCTCCATCAATTACAAGATTTTCATCATAAGCGATACCTACTTCTTCTAAAGCTTTTTTGTAACCTTGTAATTTCTTTGCACTTCCCGCTTTATCAATGTAAGGACCTGATACGAAACCGATACGCTTATGGCCTTGTTCTAGGAAATGCTTCATTGCATCATAAGCAGCTTGTGTATAATCAATATTTACTGATGATGTTTCATTTTCCTCATCAAATGATGCTGCTAAGACGATTGGTACTGGAGACTTTTTAAATTCTTCTACATGCGTATCTGTAATATCTTCACCCATGAATACAATACCATCCACTTGTTTACCAAGCATTGTATTTAATAAATGAAATTCTTTTTCTCTATTTTGGTCAGAGTTACTTAAAATGATGTTATATTTGTACATTGTTGCGATATCTTCGATTCCACGTGCAAGTTCTGCATAAAACGTATTAGAGATATCTGGAATAATAACACCTACTGTTGTTGTCTTTTTACTTGCTAGTCCACGTGCTACTGCATTTGGGCGATACCCTAAACGATCAATTGCTTCTAATACTTTCTTTCTTGTTGTAGGCTTTACATTCGGATTACCGTTTACAACACGTGATACGGTTGCCATCGAAACGTTTGCTTCGCGCGCTACATCATAGATTGTTACGTTCATCTCTTCACACACTCCTTCTATATATATTATCTATCCTTATGTATCGGTTCACTTAAATGAAAAAAAGACATCAACTCTATTTGAAGATGTCACTCCCGAGTCCTTTTACTAATGATACGATAAAAATACAGGCTCATACAATATTTTCCCGCAAAAGTTTCGAAAAAATTCGCTTCTTTTCTCCTATTTTCGTATTTTTCATGTAAAAAAGGATATTTCCCGCAAAAAAGTCTATGCAACAAGTATCGCATAGACCTTATAAGCACTTCTGATTATCTAGCACGAAATGCTTTTAGCTCTTTCATAAACTCATTGAATTCTGGAATATCCATTTGCTGCGCTGAATCTGATAATGCAACAGCTGGGTCTGGGTGTACTTCAGCCATAACCGCATCAGCACCAATTGCCATCGCTGCTTTTGCAGTTGGTAATAAGAGGTCACGTCGCCCTGTAGAGTGTGTTACATCCACTACGACAGGTAAATGTGTTTCTTTCTTCAAAATAGGCACAGCGGAAATATCTAGCGTATTACGTGTTGCCTTTTCATAAGTTCGGATGCCGCGCTCACATAAAATAATCTCTCCGTTACCTTGTGCGATAATATATTCTGCTGCATACATAAACTCTTCAATCGTTGCTGATAAACCACGCTTTAATAATACTGGTTTGTTCACCGATCCTGCCGCTTTAAGTAATTCAAAGTTTTGCATATTACGAGCTCCAATTTGAATCACATCAACATAATCTAATGCCATTTCAATATCATTTGGATTTAAAATTTCACTAATAACCGCTAAATCATATTCATCCGCCACTTGACGTAAAATCTTCAAGCCCTCTAAGCCAAGACCTTGGAAATCATAAGGAGATGTACGAGGCTTGAATGCACCGCCGCGCATTAGCTTTAATCCGTGCTCCTTCATTGCTTCAGCAACTAGGCGCACTTGCTCGTAACTTTCCACCGCACATGGTCCCATAATAAAATGCGGATTGCCATCACCAATTTTTTCACCTTTTATATCAACAATTGTATCTTCTGATTTTCTCTTACGTGAAACAAGAAGCGCTTTACGGTGATCATCTTCTTGTAATTCTAAACCTGTTTGAAAAATTTGTTTGAAAATATGTTGAAGAGTCGATGTTTCAAACGGCCCATCATTCTTCTCAGCGATTAAATCAAGCATATTACGCTCACGTACAGGATCAAATCGTTTCACACCTTGCACTTCTTTTAATTTACCGACCTCTTGAACAAGACGACCTCTCTCGTTTAGTAATTCTAAAATTTGTAGGTTTATTTGATCAATTTGAGAACGTAAAAGATCTAATTCTTGTGATGCCATAAGATAGCCACCTCTTTCAAAGTTGTATATATATGAAATTACCTTATTATCGTAGTTAAGATAATTTATTATATCCGATAGATGTTAGGTTGTCACATGATATACACTACAGGTAAAATCGTTCTCTTTCACTTAAAGAAAATATGCTCCACAACTTTTTTATATGGCTTTTATATAACTTCATTATTGATTCCTAAAGTCGAATTTATCGTTAGATACATCAAGTTTATGATTGCTAATTATAAATCCTAAAAAAAGAAACAAGCATCTACGCTTGCTTCTTCCTTCTTCCTACTTCACATTCTCTTCTAAAGTTTGCTTCTTAATATTCCAATGGGATGTATGCCATACCGCCATACCATCTTTTATGTATAATACTTGTGGTGACTCATGTTTAACACCAAAATGCTCTGCGATACGATTCGAAACATCTCTTGCATCTTGCACGTATAAATAGTAAGCAGGCGTTTCTTTTTCATCATGACAATATGCCTCAAATTCAGCATACGCTCCTTGGCTAATTGGACACGTTATACTATGTTTAAAAAGAATATATGGTTCCGCTGTTTCTACTAATGCTTCAAACTCTTCCATTGTTTCGATTTTTGTCATGTCCATGTTATTCACCTCTCATACGAATTGGAAGTCTAGAGCGCTTCTCTTTTTTCTCTACCTTCTCTAACTTCTTCTCTGCTTTTTCTAGTTTTTTTTCTTGTCTAGTAGCTCGAAAATGATTATACACTTCAATCGCTGCGCTACTCCATTGTACAACTTGCGCAACTTTGTCTGCATTATTCTCAATTTCATTTGTTACAGAATCTGATACATTGCGAAGTTTCGTATTTAAAGAATGAATTGTCGTTCCAATTCCATCTACGCCTTCTACTACTTTATTTAACGACTGAGATTTCTGCTGAATATCATCAGCTAACGCGTTCGTCTTATGTAATAATTGCTCCGTCTCTACGCTTATTCCTTGCATTTGCTTTTCTAAGCCTTCTAGTGTACCTGCAACGTTTTCTAATGTCTTCTGAACTGATAGTAGTGTTCTACATACATATACCACTAATATAGCAAAAGCAACTGCGATAATAGCTGCACTTACATATAAAAGAACTTGCATTTCATCACTTCCTTTATATTTTTCATACTTTCTCCTATTATACAATCATTTTCCGTTTCGTTCTAACCCTTACATTTTCATTAGAATTTTCATACTTGTTTGTTAACTGTAACATAAATTATTCAACAAATTCCACTAAGTAGGTTACAATAAGAAAGGATACATAATTAGTAGGGAGGCTTTTACATATGAAAGACCCACGTATTGAAAAGTTAGCGTATAATTTAATTAACTACTCCATTCGCCTACAAAAAGGCGAAAAAGTATTGATTGAAAACTTTGGCTTGCAAAAAGAACTTGTAACTGCACTTGTGAAAGAGGCATATGCAGCTGGTGGTTTCCCATTCGTTTCATTGAAAGACCATCAAGTTGATCGCTCTTTATTAATGGGTGCTACTGAAGAACACTTCGAGCAAATCGCTGCCTATGAAGCAAGCGTAATGAAAGATATGGACGCTTACATCGGCCTTCGCTCTGGTGATAACATTAATGAACAGGCTGACGTTCCAAGTGAACGCATGAAAATCCACGGTCAAACAGTTGGCAAAAAAGTTCATAGAGACATTCGCGTTCCGAAAACTCGCTGGGTCGTTCTTCGCTATCCAAATGCATCTATGGCACAGCTTGCAAAAATGAGCACAGAAGCATTCGAAGACTTCTACTTTGAAGTATGTAACTTAGATTACGGTAAAATGGACAAAGCAATGGATAACCTTGTTGAACTTATGAACAAAACAGATAAAGTTCACCTTGTTGGTCCTGGAACTGACTTAACATTCTCTATTAAAGACATTCCAGCTATTAAATGCTCTGGTCATTTAAATATTCCAGACGGTGAAGTATACTCTGCACCAGTTCGCGATTCTGTTAACGGTACAGTTTCTTACAACACACCGTCACCATATAACGGCTATACATTTGAAAACGTACAACTTACATTTAAAAATGGACAGATTGTTGAAGCAACTGCAAACGATACAGAACGCATTAACAAAATTTTCGATACAGATGAAGGCGCACGCTACGTTGGTGAATTTGCAATCGGCGTAAACCCATACATCTTACATCCAATGGGCGACATCCTATTCGATGAAAAAATTGATGGTAGCTTCCACTTCACTCCTGGACAAGCTTACGACGATGCATGGAACGGCAACAACTCTAACATCCACTGGGATTTAGTATGTATCCAACGTCCTGAATACGGCGGCGGTGAAATTTACTTCGACGATGTATTAATCCGTAAAGACGGACGCTTCGTTGTATCTGAATTAGAAGCTTTAAATCCTGAGAACTTAAAATAAGTGAAAAAGAGCTCTTCCTTTGACAGGAGAGCTTTTTTCACTTGTTTTGTCGAATAGTCCATGTTATCGATATATTGCGAGAGACGGTCGATATATTAAAAAAAGCGATATTATTTCTCTACTTCCTACCATTTGCTTCAAATTTGACGAAAATGGTAATAAAACAAAAGTACAACTGCTAAAATGCCTACAAAGGCCATCCCAATTCGTGCTGATCCCCAGTTTTCTTTGTTTACAATGAGCATTCCAACTGGCAAAGCAACCATAAGAATCAACATCACACTTACAAAAATCATTATAGGCTTGCTTCTTTGGATAGGAAAGCTCATATCATCACCCCTTTCCTAATTATCCTATTAATTAAAGAGGATATTTGTAAAATATTTTATCCACTTCAAGTATTGGGAAATTCCTCGGTAACTCTTCCACACTCACACTTTGGAATCCATTTTTTTCGTAGAAGCGATGCGCCGCTAAAAACTGGACTGTTGTTCCTAAATAGATAGTTTCTAAGTTCTTTTCCTTTGCCCAAGAAATTGCTGTTTGTAGTAACAAACTTGCTGTCTTCCACATCTTCCCGCGAAATTCTTTCTTCACAAACATTTTTCTTAAAGCTACTTGATTGTTTCCAATATCTAATAAAGCTATTGTTCCCACAACTTTCCCTTTATACGTCGCTACCCAAAAATCCCCATTATCCCTTTGATAAAACTTTTCTATTTCTAATAAATCAGGCTGCTCTTCTTTCGTAATTGGCACATTGTACTCTTTTTGCTGAATGTGAACAATGAGACCCACTACTTCACTTTGAAACTTACTCTCATACGGAGTAATACAAATCGAATCGTTCATCGGATTTTCTCCCATTCTGAAGCTAGTACACTGTATACAGCAATGTCATGAAAATGGTCATACAGCCATTCTTCCTCACGCAGAATGCCGTCTAATTGAAAAGCAAGACGTTCTGGAATCGCACGACTTTTTTGATTCTCTACCCCACAACGTATTTCTATTTTATTCAATTTTAATTCTTCAAACGCATAGCGAAGTACAGCCTTTACACTTCGCGTCATAATCCCTTTTCCTCCTGCATCTTCTGCAAGGTAATATCCAAGGCTCGTCGCTTTCTTGCTCCAGGTCACTGGATGAATACCTACCATCCCAACAAGCTTTCCTTTATAACGTATACCGCTCTCAAAACCGTCTCCCTCTGCAAATTTCTTTAGCCACATTGGAAAAATTTCATCATACGCATCAGCAGATTTTGTCCCATCCACCCATGGAAGCCACCTTCTTAAATGATTACGGTTTTCATCAATTAATTGATATAGTTCCTCTTTATGATGTTTTTCTAGTAATTGAAGTTCAATTTCATCATCGACTCGAAGTGTGAACATTTCTCCATCCCCTTTTTTATTTTCTTATTATTCTAACATTTTTTCGAAGAATCTGTTAACCCACATTCGCTATAGAAACAAAAAAAGACGTGCAACCACCGCTGCACGTCTCCTCCTTATTACTTCTCTGCAACTTGCACTTCTTTCACATAAGCTGCTTCGAATTTTTGGATGTCGCCTGCGCCCATGAAAATAAGAACGCCGTTTTTATGTTTCTTTAATACATCCGTTGTTGTATCTGTAATCAATTCTGCACCATCAATGCGTTGTTGCAGGTCTTGAATCGTTAATTCACCTTTGTTTTCACGTGCTGATCCGAAAATATCACATAAGTATACTTGATCAGCCTTGCTTAGACTTTCTGCGAACTCATCTAAGAACTTTTCTGTACGTGAGAATGTGTGCGGCTGGAATACAGCGACAATTTCACGCTCTGGATGTTTTTGACGAGCCGCTTCAATCGTTGCGTTAATTTCTGTTGGATGGTGCGCATAATCATCAATGATGACTTGTTCTCCCATCGGCTTTTCATTAAAGCGACGTTTTACACCTTCAAAGGTTGTTAATTGATGTTTCACTGCTTCTACATCAACATTTTCATAATGACAAAGCGCAATAACTGCTAATGCATTTAATACGCTGTGATTGCCGTATCCTGTAATTTTGAATGTTTCATAATACGTATTACGAACAAACACATCAAATACAGTGCCATCTGTTCTCTTTTGAATGTTACGAGCTTGGAAATCATTATCTTCACCAAATCCATAGAAAATAACAGGTACTTTCGCTTGAATTTTTTGAAGTTCTTCATCATCACCACATGCAATAATTCCTTTTTTCACTTGAAGTGCCATCTCTTGGAATGCACTAAATACATCATTGATGTCTGTAAAGTAGTCTGGATGGTCAAAATCAATATTTGTCATAATTGCATAGTCTGGATAGTACGACAAGAAATGGCGACGATATTCACATGCCTCAAACACAAAATACTTACTATTTTCTACCCCATGCCCTGTTCCATCTCCAATAAGGTAAGACGTCGGGTGTGCACCTTGCATTACATGGGCTAACAAACCAGTTGTTGATGTTTTTCCATGTGCACCTGTTACAGCAACACTTGTATACTTACTCATAAGATCCCCTAAAAAGTGATGGTAACGATGTACTGGAATATTTAATTCTTTCGCTGCTACAATCTCTTCATGCGTATCAGGGAACGCGTTTCCTGCGATAATCACTTGTCCTTCTTTTACATTATTATTATCAAAAGGAAGGATGGAGATACCACGCTTTTCCAAAGCAACTTGTGTAAAGAAACGTTTTTCAAAATCAGAACCCTGAACAGTATGCTTCATATCATGAAGAATTTGTGCTAATGAACTCATTCCTGTTCCTTTAATTCCTACAAAATGGTAAACTGTCATCTTAAAGAACCTCCAACATTTCGAACTAATACAACGGCCTATCTATAAGACAGTATATGAATCTTTTCTTATTTTGGTAATCATCATACATTTTTGATACAGCGGAACTTTCATCAGCTCTCGCCAATCAGGATAAACACGTACGTACTTCTTATATGTCCACAACAAACTTATTATAGCAAAAAACAATCCGTTATACTATGATAACAGAAAAACTGATAGGGTCAATCACCTATCAGTTTTTCTGTTTCTTACATATCTTCTCTTTTTTCTAATTGAACACGTTCTAAACGTGGGTTTGGACGATATTTGCGTCCAGCTTTTGCTTCTGGTTTTCCATTTAATTCTACATTATCACCTGTAAAACCAATGTTCATTTTTAATAAACTGCTCCCTACTCCGTATAGATCCACAGGAACATTTTGCGCTTCAAATTCACGAATACGCTTTTCATCAAATCCACCAGTTACAACAATATCTACATGCTGGAATCCTTCCTCATCGAGCGCTTTACGAAGAGCGAAAACAAGTGATGGATTGACACCACGTGGGTCAAATGTTCCAAGCACTTCTGGATGACGAATGAAATATTGATCAATCATTGTACGTGATGTATCGATGCGTACACCTTTTAATTCTGAACCAAATTCGCGTGCAACGCGAAGCCCATCTGTAATAACATCATTGTTGTAGTCAATCAGTACAACTAAATCATCCTCTGGAAACTTTTTATGATACGCCTTTGCAGCTTCTACAACGTCTCCATTAAACATTTGAATTAACGCGTGAGGCATTGTCCCCATTCCACTTTTGCCCCACCATTCATTCATTGCATGCGTTGCTTGTGCGCTCATACCACCAATATACGCAGCATACCCATCACCAGCTTGCTGTGTATAATGATCATCACGGTCTCCCATGAAAATAACAGGTTTTTCTTTTTCACCGCTGCGAGCAGCCTGTACAACATTATACACATTTGTTGCAACAGATGTACGACGAGCTAAAATCCCATCAATTACACCTTCTAAAAACCCGAAATATTCATAAGGCCCTGTAATTGTTAAAACTGTTTCAAATGGATTAATATTGTCACCATCCTTTAAAGAATGAATTTCAAGTTCTTCAGGATGTGTAGCAAACGTTTGTAACAATGCGATTACTTCATCTGTTCCGCAAAGTACCGCATGCTCTTTCTGGAAAAATTGCATTGTTACAATACTTTTTGGGCGAAATTCTTGAATAATATCACGAGTTTTTAAAAAGTAAACGGCAGAAAACCAGCCTTCTCCAACTCGTTCATCAAATTTAAATGTTTTATTTGTTAGTCGATTGATTTCACCTTTTAATTTTAATTCAATTTCTTTCATTTCGTTTACTCCCTACTTTACTATCCAACATTTTCTCTTAGTATACAGCAAAACCACTTCCTATACATTCGTTTCCTGCATCGCAGCAAACTCATCCTCTGAAATAAGGACATCTCTCGGTTTTGTTCCCCTTGCTTCGGAAATAATTCCTTGTGCTTCCATCTCTTCAATAAGACGTGCCGCGCGATTATAACCGATGCGGAATTTTCTCTGTACAGAAGATGTGGACGCTCCCCCTTGTTCTACAACAAACTGACATGCATCAAAAAACAGTTCATCTTCAGCCTCATGTTGCTCTGTTTTCGCCAATAAATCTTCTTGCTTAAATAAATAGTTCGGCTTCATTTGCTTTTTCACATGGTCAACCGTTTTTTCAATTTCATCATCCGATACGTATACCCCTTGCACACGAACTGGTTTAGACGTACCGTTTCCTAAAAATAACATATCACCGCGGCCAAGTAATTTTTCCGCGCCCCCAATATCAATAATTGTACGGGAATCCACTTGAGATGATACTGTAAACGCAATACGCGTTGGAATGTTTGATTTAATTAACCCTGTAATAACATCCACAGACGGACGCTGCGTTGCAACTAATAAGTGAATACCACAAGCACGCGCTTTTTGAGCGATACGACAAATCGCTTCCTCAACATCACCAGGTGCAACCATCATTAAATCCGCTAACTCATCAATTACAATGACGATATATGGCAATGTCTCCCCTGGAACTTCTCGCTCACTCACAATTGTATTATAACGAGTTAAATCACGTGCACCAGCATGGGCAAACAATTCATAACGGCGCTCCATTTCTTCTACAGCCCATTTTAACGCCCCTGTAGCTGCTTTTACATCTGTAATAACAGGTGCTACAAGATGTGGAACAGAATTATATGGCGCAAGCTCAACCATTTTCGGATCAATCAACATCAATTTCACTTCATGCGGTTTCGCTTTATATAAAATACTTGTTAAAATCGCGTTAATGCACACACTTTTTCCTGAACCAGTCGCACCAGCAATCAGTCCATGTGGCATCTTCCTAATATCCGTTACAATCGGCGCTCCAGAAATATCAAGTCCAAGTGCAACTGTAAGCGGTGATTCACTCTTCGTGAACACAGGACTTCTCAAGATTTCTCTTAGAAATACTGGCTTACTCTCTTTATTTGGAACCTCAATTCCAATTGCACTTTTCCCTGGAATCGGCGCTTCAATTCGAATATCTTTTGCTGCTAAACTTAACTTAATATCATCGCTTAAGTTTGTAATTTTATTTACTTTCACTCCTGGGTCTGGTTGTACTTCAAAGCGAGTTACAGCCGGTCCTTGTGAAACATTGATAACCTGAGCCCCAACATGGAAATTATTAAACGTCGTATCCAATAATTCTTTCTGTTCGTCTAACCATTCTGTATTATCCAATGTTGCTTGAGTTGGAATCGTCAACAAGGTTAATGGTGGCATTGTATATTCAGGCGGTGTTTGCAGCACATTACGCATATCATTTTCTCTTTTAGCTACAACATATGCTTTTTCTTGTACTCCTGCATTTGCAACAGGTACCTTCACTTCCGGTTGCTGAACTGGCTTCTCTGTTACTTGTGGTCCCGCTACAACCTGCTGCATTGCTCTCTCTTCCATTTGCGGTTCCGCTACAACTTGCTGCGTTGGTCTCTCTTCCGCTTGCGGTTCCACTACAACTTGCTGCGTTGGTCTCTCTTCTACTTCTGGTCCCGCTACAACTTGCTGCGTTGGTCTCTCTTCCGCTTGCGGTTCCACTACAACTTGCTGCACTGGTCTCTCTTCCATTTGCGGTTCCGCTACAACTTGCTGCGTTGGTCTCTCTTCCGCTTGCGGTTCCACTACAACTTGCTGCATTGCTCTCTCTTCCATTTGCGGTTCCACTACAACTTGCTGCGTTGGTCTCTCTTCCGCTTGCGGTTCCACTACAACTTGCTGCACTGGTCTCTCTTCCATTTGCGGTTCCACTACAACTTGCTGCGTTGGTCTCTCTTCCATTTGCGGTTCCACTACAACTTGCTGCATTAGTTGTTCGTTTCTTTGTGATGCTTCTTCTACTTGTTGTACAGGAGTCTGCGGCGTTTTCATTCCTGCCACCTGTCTCTCCATCAACTTTCTTCTATCTTGTTTTAACATCACAACATTAAACGGCACATGACGCTTTTTCTCACGTTTTGGTTCTACAGTTTTCTCAACGGGCTTTTCTACAGTCACTTCTTGCTTTTCTTCTGCTTCTTCAATTAATACATTTGCAAAGCTTTGAACAGCTTCCTTCGTGTGCTCTTCTGCTGCTAAAGATGTTTCACAAATATCATTTTCTACTTTAGAAACAACCTTCTGTGGTTCTGCTGGTTCTTCAACTACTACTTGAGCAGTTGCTTCTGCTATGTCAGCTTCTTCCTCTGCTTTAACTTCCAGTGCTGGTTCAACTTCTTCCTCTTCTTCTACTTCAGCCGCTGGTTCTGCTTCTTTCACTTCTTCTACTTCAACCGCTGGTTCTGCTTCTTCCTCTTCTTCTACTTCAGCCGCTGGTTCTGCTTCTTCTTCCTCTTCTTCTACTTCAACCGCTGGTTCTGCTTCTTCCTCTTCTTCTACTTCAGCTGCTGGTTCTGCTTCTTCCTCTTCTTCTACTTCAGTCGCTGGTTCTGCTTCTTCCTCTTCTTCTACTTCAGTCGCTGGTTCTGCTTCTTCCTCTTCTTCTACTTCAGTCGCTGGTTCTGCTTCTTCAATAACACATTCTGTTAAAACAGTGTTCTCTACTAGCTGTTCTTCTGTTTCTTTCTTATATTCAATCTCTTCCATTGACGTTGTATTGATGTTCTTGACAATAGAGTCTTGTAATTGATTTTGTAGAGATTCTTCATTTTCTCCGATATCATCTTGTGATAACACCACTACATCTGGCTCTTGTCCAACTACCTGTCCGTTATGAAGAGCATGTTCTTCCTTCTTGTTATCCTGTCCAACTGCTTTATGTAACAAGCCATCCGTTGCAAATGGACGAGAGTCTGGAGAAACATCCGTCTTTTCTTTCTCCTCTACCGCAGTAAATGAACGTTCAGAATCATAACCATTTTTCTCTAGCCACTGATCAACAACGGATTTTTCTTCTTTTTTACTTTCTTGTTGTCGATCATCATCAAAGCTTTGCTCTCGTTCCTTTGAAGGAATAAAAGATTCGTCTGATAAATTCGCCAGTGAGTATCCTTTTTTCTCTAGCCATGCATCGACGACCGATTTTCCTTCAACCGATATTTCAAGATCTTCCTGCCTTTTTTCTTCCGTCTTCACCTCTTCTTTCTCCATAGACGGACGTTTATATCCAAAGATCGGTGAAATCATCTCTGTTGGGCGAAATGGTCTTCGATTGCTTTCTTGTGTTGGCACAGATTTTTTTGGTATGAAAGGCTTTGGCTCAATTTCTTGTTCAACTTGTTGAGGGGCAAATGTATGGATTGGTTCTTCTACATATCTCGGCCCGCGCCTCTCCACGTTTATTACTCTCGGCAGTGGCTGCTCTTCAACATATGCTGATTCTTCAACATGTGTTGATTCTTCCACATTCTCCTCATCAAATCCATCATCAGGCACTAACGGAAATCGACATTTCACACCTGAATTTCGACTAGCCATTTGCGCTTCTCTTGCTTCAGTGTAGTGGTTTACACGAGGACGTTTCGACTTACTTTCAGTGTTCTTCGGTACTTCTTTATTCACCGCTGTTTTTTCTTCTTGATGTTCCTCTTTGTTAAACAGCTTTTTCATCCAATCTAACATGCTTACCACTCTTTCTACTAAATAGTAACATCCTTTATTGTATCAGCATTCAGCAAAAAGTGCAGGTAAAATTACGCCCTTGCCTTTTGTCCATCATATTCCAGTTTTCAGTAAGTACAATATAAAGTGATACTTTAATCAGTTAGGATTTTCTTCATCCCAGACCTATCCTCCTTGTTTCTCTTTGAATCCTGAGGCAGAGGTCTTGCTGCTCTTTAATGCAGGATAAAAGAAGACCTACACTTGTTTTCTCCTTTTGGTTTCACTCGGCATGGAGCAAAACAAGGTACTAACCTCTTCTAAACAAAAAGAAATGTTTTCATCTATATTTATATATAAGTAGTTCAGTTATTGTGGAGAAAATCTAAAATAACGAGCTACATAACATATTCATTCACGGGTTAATTGGCGTAGTAAATAACACGCAAAAAAAGCTCAAAGTCCCTATATGACTTTGAGCTTTACTTTTGTATACGACTTATTTCATTAAATCCACTCTTTTCCATGTTCACGAATGAATTTAATATCATTTTAATAATGTTCAAGGTGCCCTTCATCTATCATCTTTTGAAAATTTATATCGCCTTCTTTTGCTTTTCTTTTCATGTATTTACATCCCCCTTCTAATCGTAGCAATACTATCTCCAAATACTCTTCTTCCATATCCTCACCGTAGAATTCAAAAAACAATTTAACTCTTTATTTTATACAGTTTCTCTATGTTATCTGAACTGCTTAATATATACCTAAACTTTACTCTTCCGATATTCTTCTATACTCTCCGTTACACTTTGCAGTAAAGCTTCTAAATATTGCTTATCTGATAGTTTTTGATCTTCTTCAGGATTCGACATAAACCCTAGCTCAAGTAAAACTCCTGGAACCTTTGACCAGTTGAAACCAGAAAGATCATCACGAAACTTAATCCCATTTACTTTCACCTGACTATTTTCTTTCATTTTCTCCACGATAATCTGAGAAACTTGTAAACTTTCTGCATAAATATCTTTTGTATATTGATTTCCTTCGGCTGGCGTCAACACAGCAAAACCCTTTTGTGCCTGGTTTTCAGATCCATCTGCATGAAGGCGTAAAAATACATTTGCTTGATGCTCATTCGCGAATGTAGCTCGCTCTTTGTTACTTATATCAACATCATGTGTTGTCCTTGTCATAAGTACTTGCATGCCTTTTGCTTCAAGCTTCTCTTTTAATATAAAAGCAGCTTCAAGTGTAAGAGCGGATTCTCTCTTTTTCGTCACAACACCTGTCGTTCCATCAGTCACTTTATATTTTTTCTCAGTTGCACCTGGACCAATTGGTTCTAAATTTAAATTTGCTTTCTCTTGATGCCCTGGATCAATCACAATAAGAAACTTTCCTTGTTTTTTCTCAGCATCTGTTTTTGCTTCAGTTTGTTCAGCTGGCGGCAATTGTTCTTTACTTTGCTCCACAGGTGGCTCTTGTTCAACTTTTTTCTCTTGGTCTCCATTTTGTCCCACCGGTAATTCTGTTTCTGCTTTCTTCTCTTTTTCCTCAGGTTGCTTCTCTATTGGTGCTTCTTTCTTTTGTTCTACAACTTTTTTATTCTCTTCTTGTACAGGAGATGATGTTTTCTGTTCTTGTTCCTTCGAGCATGCGCTCATATATATTCCAAGTAATATAACTGCACACATCATTTTTATATATTTCATCGTTTCTCTCCCATCTATTTTGTGCATACTCTACAAATTTTTCAACATAAAGCCCCAGAAGTTCTTTCACTTTTGGATGTTGTTTCATATATTCTTGCCTTCTATTTTTTCTAAATTTTAACTAATTTGTTTTTGAAATACAACATGGATTTTTAGGAAAAGCGTTACAATATAAGAATATTTAAGCCAAAAAAAATAGCCTCATTTTATAATGAGGCCACTTTTTCTATATCAATTAAAATTTAAACTCTTGTCCAACTTCATATCTATCTTCTAGTACAAGAATCCCTTTTTCCTGAGGAGCATCTGGAAGCTCTAATTCACGTGCAGAGCAAATCATTCCAGAAGATGGAACACCGCGAAGCTCGGCTGGTTTAATTAACATACCACTTGGCATTACAGCGCCGATTTTTGCAACAACAACTTTTTGTCCCGCATCAACGTTTGGTGCACCACATACGATTTGTAATGTATCTGTACCGATTTCTACCTTACAAATGTTTAATTTATCTGCATTTGGATGTTTTTCTTTTTCAGCTACATAGCCAACAACAAATTTTGGCGTAAGGTCTGCTTCTACTTTTTCTTCAAAGCCGTTTTTCGCTAAAATGTCATTGATTTTTTCTACAAGCTCAGTTGTTAAAGTAATGTTCCCAGTTTCTTTTACTTCTACATAAGAAGACGCATTAAAGATGTTAAATCCTCCTGTTACGTTGCTTTCACGATCATAAACGCGAGCAACATCTCCTTTGCGGTCAAATGTACGGTTTTCTAATGTAATATCTTGTAAGGCAACGATTAATGTGTCGCCAATTCCTTCAAGGTTATAAAAAACGTTCACTATGTTCATCCTTTCTCTTTTCCATTTGTCTTCTTCCGATTCTTCGCTAAAATAAAGATTGGTTCAAAGTTGCCATCTTCATATACGAATGAAAGTGATGTGATCGGAACATGACCTTCGGCAAAAAACTTCATTGTCATTTGTGCAATAATATCATAACCGATTTCGTTGACGATATCAGCAACAATTAATACATCTTGATGCGGAACAGCCACCACCATGTCACCTGAAATCTTCTCGCGCATCGATTGTAATAGCGATTCATTTAAAATACGACTCGCATCATAGCCATCATTTGTGTTTAAAAAATAAAATGTATTCCCAGCCACTTCATCTTGTTTAAATGTATAGCTTAATGAGCGGACATTAAACAATGCCATTTCACGTACTTGCTGCTCAGTAAGTCCTAGCTTTTGTAATAAACGCTCATCAATTAATCGATATGTTTTATTAGAGTCTAATGCATAATAAATGCGCGTTTCTGCTGTATGATCTGTCATGATAAAGGGATTGCCTTCTTCCGCTTGTTTCTGGAAAGATGTAGAGCGAATTACCGGCAGAATTTTTGCTGTGCTACTTTCTTCTTTATGCATCGCAACTAATGCCTCTTGTACGTAATAGACGACATCTTCAATCGCTACTTCTTTTTTGACTTCCCATTTTGCTACAACTCCTGGAAGCGATACATTAATTCCCTTCTTCGTATCCTTTTGTTCAATACGAAGCACATCTTTTTCGGTATCATAATGAAAGTCCCATTCTGGACGAACTAGCCTGTTCATTAGTGCTTCTTTCATTTTTTTGCTTGTCATTTTCATCTCGTTTGCCTCCCTTCCAAAAAAACAACCTCCCCCGCGAAGGTAGAGGTTGTTTTTACAATTTAATTGGCTGATCGCCTTATTTTAAACCTTCAATAAACGCTTCGATTTGTTCTTGTGTTTTACGATCTTTGTTTACATAGCGCCCAGTTTCTTCTCCTTTATTGTACGCTACAAAGCTCGGAATGCCAAATACGTCTAATTTTACACATAGATCAATAAATTCATCACGATCTACATAGTAGAATGAGAAATCGCTATATTTCTCTTCTACTTCTGGCATAAATGGGTCAACAAAACGGCAATCTGGACACCATTCTGCTGAGAACATAAAAATAACGTTCCCTTCATTTTTTAGTTCTTGGAATTGCTCCATGCTTTCTAATGATTTCATCTATATTTCCTCCTCTAACGAAGTGTATCTTTTCATATGTAATCTTTCTTTTATACTACCATACATCACGTATGCTGCAAGATTTATGCTTGTTTTTCGTCATACTTATATTGCCCAACTAACAACTTTACAACATGGACAAATAATCCTGTACGATCCACATAATGATCTGTGAAGATTCCAATTGCACCTTCATGACTACGGATGTCTTTTCGGTTTACAAATTCCTCCATAACTTCACTTAGCTCTTTCCCACTTTCAAGAGGAGCAACAAAATCATCTGGCAACTTAATACGTGCCCCGCCCGCTACAAATATTTTACCTGTACTTGTTGCTAAAGCGCCCCAGTTACACATAAACAAGCCATGCTCTGTTTTCATGACGCCGCCCTCTAGACCGATACCGATGTCAGCTTGTTCTTTCTCCAGTGCTCGCTTGGCTCTATTGATTGCCCCTTGCATCGTTTCTTCATCAGAAAATGGTTGTGCCGCTACTCCTGAAGAAGCAGAAATGGCTGTAATGTTCGCCTCTTTCCATACTTCTTTTACGGCACCTACTTTTGTTTGGTTTTTCGATCCAACTACTACTTTCATATTCTTCACCTCTATATAAATCAGCGCTACAAAAAACAAAAGGTAATTAACATTCTTGTTCTTTCTTTGATTTTAACTCTGTATGTAGGAAAAAGGATGACTTTATCTCCGCCCTTCATGATATATCCTCTTCGTTTTCACAACATATAATTTGCGACTATGAAAACAAAAGAAATCCCATCTCGTTTCCTCTTTTTAGATTCACATGCCCTGAGACTAAACCGCTACTATGCATGAACGGACACTCTCTTCCACCTAAAAAAAGGGGTTTTATATTTATACGAAAAGAAAAGGCCAAAACTGGCCCTTTCTTTTAAGCGTTATTTTTAATTGTTTCTAATGTTGTTTTATCCGTTGCTTTCACGAGTTTCGTAATCAATTCTTTCGCTGCAGCATAATCATCAACATGTAAAATAGAAGCATGTGTATGAATATAACGAGCGCAAACACCAATTACTGCTGACGGAATACCAGAGTTACTCGTATGTACCCGGCCCGCATCTGTACCACCTTGTGAAACAAAATATTGGTACGGGATGTTATGTGTTTCTGCTGTATCTAAAATAAATTCACGCATTCCTCTATGTGTTACCATTGTACGATCATAAATACGAAGAAGCGCCCCTTTTCCTAATTGACCGAACTGCGTTTTATCTCCAGATGCATCATTTGCTGGACTTGCATCAAGCGCATAGAAAATATCTGGCTGAATCATGTTTGCAGCCGTTTGTGCCCCGCGAAGACCAACTTCTTCTTGTACAGTTGCACCAGAATATAATGTATTCGGCAGAGTTTCATCTTTTAATTCTTTTAATAATTCAATCGCAAGGCCACAGCCGTAACGGTTGTCCCAAGCTTTCGCCATAATTTTCTTTTCATTTGCCATTGGTGTAAATGGGCAAATTGGAACGATTTGTTGTCCTGGTTTCACACCAATGTCAAGTGCTTGCTCGTAACTATCTGCACCAATATCAATTAACATATTTTTTATATCCATCGGTTTTGCACGTTGCGCATCACTTAATAAATGAGGGGGGATAGATCCAACAACCCCAATAACCGGGCCATTCTTCGTCATAATTTGTACACGCTGTGCTAATAGTACCTGACTCCACCAACCGCCTAGCGTTTGAAAACGAATCATTCCGTTTTTCGTAATTTGCGTAACCATAAAGCCGACTTCATCCATATGACCAGCTACAAGTACGCGCGGGCCATTTTCATCCCCTTTTTTAAGACCGAACACGCTACCTAAACCATCTTGAACAATTTCATCTGCATATTTACTTAGTTCTTGTTTCATAAAACGGCGTACATCATGTTCAAATCCTGATGTACCTTGTAGTTCTGTTAACGTACGAAATAATTCTAATGTCTCTTTATTCACGAAGTTCCCTTCTTTCAAACCTTAGTAGAATTCCTCTTTTATTGTAACGAAATTTTCGAAATGTTTCTAGTTTCTTCTTTTTTAGTTAAAATTGCATTATAATTATCATCGATACACTATTTTATAGAATTGAGGTGAATATATGAACTGGAAAGGTTTACTAGCTGGGGTTGGCATTGGTTTTGCGGCTGGTTATCTTGTTGCAAACAAAGTTCAAGAACAATCCCATATTTCTTCAGAAAAAGCATTGAAAATGGTGAAACAAGCACTCAGTCATAAAGGCGAAATTACTGGCTCTTGGGTACATATGGTTCCAGAGACGTTTGAAAAATATGATGTCGCATACGAAGTATATCGCGGCGGTCTTACAACAATTTTAAATGATATACAAGAACGATTTGAATTTTTAGTAGATGCAAAAACAGGTACTGTTTTAGAAGTAACGGCGGCGTAAAGGAACTCGGCTAATCCGAAGAGACAGTATTAAATAAAGCGAAACTTTGATTAGTAGTGGTTTTCCATATCATTTGATGATTAGTACGCCTCACCCATCGGGGTATTTACAGACAGTAGAAGGATAACAGCGTGCAGATGAATTTCTGCACGCCTTTTCATATTCTTTCAATTATCGTCGCTGTTGACATCCCATGTCCAATGCAAATTGTCAGCAGACCGTACCTTCCCTGCCTCCGCTCCAATTCATGAAGAAGAGAAGTCATTAATTTTGCACCCGTTGCCCCAAGTGGATGACCTAGTGCAATCGCACCACCATTAACATTTACCTTTTGTAAATCTGCTTCCATCTCCTTTTGCCATGCTAAAACAACCGATGCAAATGCTTCATTAATCTCTATAACATCTATATCCTGAATTGTTAAATTGGATTTTTGCAGTACTTTTTTCGTTGCAGGGATAACGCCGTCAAGCATTGTCGTTGGATCAGAACCAACAACTACTTGATTCACAATACGAGCACGTGCTTTACAACCTAGTTCTTTCGCCTTTTCACTATCCATCAGCAAAATTGCTGCAGCACCATCGCTAATTTGGCTTGCATTCCCTGCTGTAATCACTCCATTTTCTTTAAACACTGTTTTTAAATTTGCTAATGCTTCATACGAAGTATCTCTTCTTGGTCCCTCATCACTTTCAACTAATATTTCGTTGCCTTCTTTATCTACACCACTCAGTGGTACGATTTCTCGCTGAAAGCGTCTAGATTCAATCGCTTGAATTGCTCGTCTATGACTTTCTAGCGCGTAAGTATCTAACTGTTCACGGGTAATTCCATATTTTTCGGCAATCATCTCAGCAGATACACCTTGATGTACAATTTGATATTTTTCATGAAGACTACTTGGGATGGTTCGCTCATTTCCATCAGTTAAAATAGGAACTTTTGTCATATGTTCAACACCAGCTGCAATCGTAATGTCCATATCGCCTGATTTAATTTCTTGCGCCGCAAAGTGAATAGCCTGTTGTCCAGAACCACAAAGTCGATTAATCGTTACCGCTGGAACTGTTATAGGAAAACCTGCTTCAAGTGCTGAAAGTCTTCCAATATTAAATGCTTGCTCGTGAATTGGCGTTACACACCCCATAACAATATCTTCTATGAGACCTTTTTCTATATTCCCCCGTTTTGTTACTGCATCCAGCGCAACTGCCGCAAGCTGTACTGGGTGTAACTCACGAAACGCACCATTTCTTTTCCCAACTGGCGTACGTACAGCTTCAACAATAACAACGTCTCGCTTCATATTTTCTCCCCCACTTTCCCTTTTGAATAATCATAAAAACCTTTCCCAGTCTTCCTTCCAAGATGCCCCGCCTCTACAAGTTTCACAAGTATTTGTGGCGCTCTAAACCTCTCACCAAATGCTTCTATTAGCCCTTCGCTCGCAAATAACAGCGTATCGAGTCCTATATAATCCGCTAATTCAAATGGCCCCATTGGATAGTTCAAACCAAGCTTAATCGCCTTATCAATGTCTTCTTTACTTGTAATTCCCTCTTCATACATACGCATGCACTCTAACATATGAATAGCAATTGCCCGCGTGGTCACAAATCCTTGCGTATCTTTTACAACAACTGTTTCTTTCCCTATTTCTTCTGAGATTGCTCTTACTGCTTGTATCGTACTTTCCGCCGTAACTACTCCTCGTACAATTTCAATGAGCTTCATAACAGGAGCGGGATTAAACCAATGCATCCCTATTACTTTCTCTGGACGACTTGTCACACTTGCAATCGCAGTTACACTTAACTCAGATGTATTCGTTGCTAAAATAGTAGATTGTGATGTATACGAATCTAGTTTTTGAAAAATCTCCTTCTTTAACTGTAATATTTCTGGTACTGCTTCAATAACAAGTTCTACATTCTGGCAAGCTTCTTCCAATATAACTGTAGGAGTAATATGATTTAGAATGTGTTTTTTCTCTTCCTCAGTCATACGCCCTGCATGCACGAAACGACTCAGGCTTTTGTTGATCGTTTCATAAGCCTTTTGTAAATTTTCTTCTGATACATCATACATTTTCACATCTTTACCGCCCATTGCTAACGCTTGGGTAATTCCACTTCCCATAATTCCTACACCAATTACCGCGATATTTTGAATCATTATTTTCCCCCTTTAATCATTTTCTTTTTGTTTCCACAGCATACATTCCAACAACAAGACAATATGTTTTGAAATAGTGTTGAATATTAGCAAACAATGCATATAGGCCTGGTAAGTAGTGAGAAGAATCAGCACCTGTTATTCCTTTCAACATCATAAGCCCATACCTTTCGCAATTATATTTTTCATAATCTCATTCGTTCCAGCATAAATCGCGCTGACTGGAATATCACGATAACGCCGCGCAATCTCGTATTCTTCCATATATCCGTATCCACCGTGTAGTTGTATGCACTCTGCTGACACTTTTTTTGCGAGATCTGTTAACCACCACTTTGCCATCGATACTTTCGTTACGATGTCCTCACCATTCATATGACCTATAATACAGTCATCTACAAATGTTCTACCAATCTCAATTTCCGTATACATTTCTGCTAATCGAAATTGTACCGCTTGAAAATCACTTATACTTTTCCCAAACGCTTTTCGCTCTTGGACATATTTTTTCGTTATATGTAACATTACTTCCGCTGCTGTTTTCGCGGCGATTGCAACGATGAGACGTTCTTGTTGCAACTTTTCCATAAGATAATAAAAACCTTTTCCTTCTTCCCCTAACAAATTCAAAACAGGGACTTTTACATCTTCAAAAATAAGTTCTGCTGTATCTTGACTATGTAAGCCAACCTTTTTAAGCTGTTTCCCTCTCTTAAATCCCTCCATTCCTCTTTCTAAAACGAGTAAACTCATGCCTTTATGAGCAGCGTTGATATCTGTCTTACAAACAACGATAACTAAATCTGCATGAATACCATTTGTAATAAATGTTTTTTCACCATTTACGACATAATAATCCCCTTCTTTCCTTGCCGTTGTTCGAATACTCGCCAAGTCCGAACCTGCTCCTGGCTCCGTCATTGCAATTGCAGTTATATATTCACCGCTTACGCATTTTGGTAACCAGCGCTTCTTCTGTTCTTCCGTTCCATACTGCATGAAATATGGAACGACAATGTCATTGTGTAAACCAATTCCGATTAGACTCGATCCAACCTTTTCAAGTTCCTCGTTGACGATAACCGAATACCCAAAATCAGCACCAGCTCCACCATACCGCTCATCTACCATTGGACAAAGAAAACCTTTACTCCCCATACTCGTCCAGAAAGAACGAGGAATTATCCCATCTTCTTCCCATTCGTTATAGTATGGATATGCTTCCTTTTTTAAAAATTTATGAAAAGCATCACGAAAAATGTGATGCTCTTCCTGTAAATACTTATGCTTCATCATATCCTCTCCTTGGATTCCACTTCTGTCACTTGGCTACGTAAAATAAATTTTTGAATTTTACCGCTCGCATTTCTGGGCAGTTGTTCAACAAATATATAGCGACGTGGACGTTTATAATCAGCAAGCTTATCACTTGATTTACAGTACTCATCTAATATCTCTTCGGTAAGAGACTGATCTTTTGAAACGATGTATGCTAGAACACTTTCTCCCCAAAGCTCATCTTTCTCGCCGAGCACTGCAACATCTAAAATGCTTTCATGCGTATACAAAAAGTCCTCGACTTCACGCGGATAAATATTTTCTCCGCCACTAACAACCATATCGTCAACACGATCTGCAACATACAAATAACCATCTGTATCTACATAACCTAAATCACCTGAATGGTACCAGCCCTTATAGAGCGCTTTTGCTGTCGCCTCTTCATTGTTGTAATACCCTTTCATCAAACAGGAACCTCGCACAATAATTTCTCCAATTTCATACGGTGGTAATATATCATCTGGCTCAGATGGCCCTTCTTCATTTGGACGAACAACGCGAATTTCATGATTATAGGCAGCTTTTCCTGCAGAACCTACTTTAGTAATCTGCTCATTTTCTCGTAAAAAAGTAATTGCAGGCCCCATTTCTGTCATACCATAAGCTTGTACTAATGAAACATTCAATTTTTCATCACATGCTTTTACAAGTGCCGGTGCCATTGAAGCTGCTCCATATAAACCGTACCGAAGAGATGATAGATCATACTGTATTAAGTCTTCCTGCAACATCATATTCCACATTGTAGGTGCTGCAAACATAACAGTAATCTTTTCTTTTTCAATCGTTTCAAGAACATTCTTGGCATCGAAATGGTGCAGAATAATATTTGTACCACCGCTATGCACCCTTGGCACGAAACAACAATGCAGCTCCGCACAATGAAACATCGGTGCTGTTACAAGACCACGACTATTCTCGTTGTAATGTAAATACGCAATTCCCATCAAACTGTGGTCAATAATTTCTCGATGACGGTGAAGTACACCCTTCGGATAACCGGTTGTTCCACTTGTATACATAATAGAACAAATATCATCTTCTTTTACTTCTACTGCTTCAAATTTCGGTAACGCATTGGATAGTTTCTCTTCATAGGAAATAGAAAACGATGGACGATTTTGATCAATGTACCAGAACTGAATATGAGGGAATTGCTTATGAATACTTTGTACTTGAGAGGATAATTGTTTTTCAAAAAGTACGATTTTTGGAGAAGCATCTTCTAATATATAAATAAGTTCCTGTGGTTTTAGTCTAAAATTAATTGGGTTAAATACGGCTCCAATTTTCGCACAAGCGAAACATGTGGTTGCTAGTTCGCTACTATTAAAGAGAAATGTCGAAACGCGGTCACCTTTTTGTATACCACTTTTTTGGAGTGCATGAGCTAGCTTATTTACCTGTTCATTCCATTCTGTATACGTCCAGCGAATATTTTTTTGCGGTTCAACAATTGCTTCTTGATTCGGATACTTTCCAGTAGTCAGTTCAAGTAATTTTCCAATCGTTATATACAATATATTTCCCCCTTTCAAATAAAACGCTTCTCATATAGAGCATGTAGCAATGTAGTAACTCGGAGATATTATATCAATTTTCAGAATATTTTAAAAGTAATTCTTTCGATAACGCGGAACTTTAATCAGTGGTTTTTTTCATCTCCCACTGATTATTAGCCCGCCCTATCTATCTTTTTTGCTCTAGCTGAACGTTGAGATAAGGGCCTTACTTCTCTTGAATAGCAGGACAAATTCTTACAACAAAGTATTTTGTAATTGAAAGAGAACATAAGCAGTTTCAATTTTTTAGTAGAAAGGCAGTCACTTACACTTCACTTGATACTTTTTCCTCTATTCGTTCTACCTTCTCAATCATAATCCCTTCCTCATCCCACTTCACAGCGCGATAATATGCATCATGATAAAAGGTGAACCACGCTTTCTTTTCTGCGCCATACTTCATCCATTTTTGCTTATGTTCAATTGAAGTCATTGGATAATCATCATATGCCATCACCCATAATACATTTTGATGAGCATGTGTTGGCAGTAGATCAGCTAAATGAAGCATTGTTTCTCCCTGACTTTCGAGAACAATAACAGCATGTCCATCACTATGCCCACCTGTGTGCACCATGCTTACTTCATCTGTAATTTGCGTTTCCTCTTTAAAAGTAACAACTTGCTCTACAATCGGCTCCCAATTTTCTTTCCAATATGTATTACGAGAGCGAATATTAGGATTTCTCATTTCATTCCATTCTGTCTCTGACACATACACTTTTGCATTTGGAAACGTCGGAACAAGCTCATCACTTTCCCATTTTGTTAATCCTGATGCATGATCAAAGTGAAGATGTGTCATTAATACGTAATGAATATCTTCGGCTGTTAGACCGAGCTCCACTAGAGAATGTTCAACTGACGATTCTTCTGTTACACCTTGATTCCGCTTCATTTTTTCAGTCATTTTATTATTTCCAATTCCTGAATCAATGAGCATATTTCCTTTCTTCGTTTGTACAAGCAACGGATCTGTTCTTAAATAAATATGATTTGTATCATCATATTTATATTTACGTGACCATAAGACTTTTGGTACAACACCAAACATTGCACCTCCGTCTAAGTGGGTATTCCCACCACTTAGCCATGTCACTTTGATTTCTCCAATTTGTAAACATTCCATTTCTATTCCCCCTTTTTTCCCTTTTAATTTTAACACAAAATTCAGAATGTTTTCCGCAACAAAAAACCTGTGCATTATTGCACAGGTTCCGTACGATATTTCGCTTCAACACGATAAATACGATGTCCTTTATTAGAAAATTTCTCTTCATATTCGGTCATAATATTTCCTTCAAAGTCACTGTTATGAAGGTCCAGGCTCAAGAACGTTAACAACATACCATACTCGGCCATGCTCATAAGCGAGTATTCAAATAAACCTTGGTTATCTGTTTTAAAATGAATTTCCCCGCCCGTTACTAGCACTTCTTCATAATTACGTAAAAACGTTTTATACGTTAAACGACGCTTCTCGTGACGATTTTTTGGCCATGGATCTGAGAAGTTTAAATATACACGGTCAATTTCGCCTTCTGCAAAGAAAATTGTTAAATCTTCAGCATCTTTATTAATTAATTTTAAATTTGGTACTTCTTCTTCAATTAACTTATCAAGCGCATCTACGATAACACTTGTGAATTTTTCAATTCCAATATAGTTAATATGTGGATTTGCTTTTGCCATCTCATAAACGAAACGACCGCGACCTGTTCCTACTTCAATATGGATTGGATGGTCATTTCCAAATACCTCTTTCCAATTGCCACAACGCTCCTCTGGGTTTCCAATTACAAACTGTGAATACTCATTAATTTGATCCATTGCATATGGTTTATGTCTTAAACGCATAGATGTCTTCCTCTCTTTACTAGACTATTTGTAGAAGGTTCCTTCCTTCTTTCTTTTTTAATTATTCTATCAAACAAAAAACCAAGTACGTACGAGCACTCGGTCCGTTTCTTTCAAGTATAAGGTGTTCCATTTTGATACAAACTACCAAGAGCATAGAACGAAACTTTCCTGCTGAAACGTTTCGTTAGCCAATGATTAGCTACTCCTTGGCGAAATAGAAAATTTCTCTTACTTGTTCAAATTGAACAACAATCGAAAGGATGATCCAATCGTGCCGATTAATCAACAACATCAATTAGAAATTTTAAAAGATATTCTAGTCAATCACCAAAGTGATTGCTGTGGAACGGTTTCTGAATGCGAACAATTAGAACGGCTCATTCAATCATTGCTTGCAAACGATAATGTGAACAGCGACGTAAAAGCGATGCTAAATGATGTATATTACTATAGTCAATCGGGTAAATATTCTCCTGATTTAGACAACCATATTTCTAGTAATCAAGAACAACTTACGCAATGGATTTCTGGAATGGACAATTTTTCTTAAAGTATTTATTCTGAAGCAAGTAGTTGCTGTAAATATTGATGCCAATATTCAGCTTCTGCTTGCTGCTTTTTTGTTGTATGCCATTGAACAGATAAAATAGTTTGTGCCACTACATACCACTTCATACGATGAACCAATGATTCATTCATTTCAATTCCATAATACGCTAACCATTCGTCCCATTCGTGACGCGGAACATACCAATATAATAACATGCCAAGATCGAGAGCAGGATCCGCAATAAGCGCTCCATCCCAATCAATTAAAAATAATTCATCTTCGTCCGATAATAACCAATTGTTATGATTGACGTCACAGTGGCACACAACAAACTCATCATATTCAACATCTTTCAATGTAGCTTTTAAATATCGAAGTCCTGTCTGAATCGTTTCATCCGTTCTTAAGTCTCCTCTTAAAACAAAATACAATTGCTCGAATAACTCCTGCGCATGCAGGGGCTGTTTTCCAAGCCTTTGTATCATCTGCACAAGTGCTTTAGACGAATGTATTTTTTTTAAAAGCTTCGCAACACGCTCAAGTTTCATATCCTCTGGCTCTAGCTTTTGTCCTGGAAGCCATTTTTGAGCTGAAATCACATCACCGTTCGTCACTCTTCTTGTCCAAAGTAATTTTGGAACAATTCCTTCTGCCGACAATACCGCTAAAAAAGGCGATGTATTCCGCTTTAAAAATAGCTTTTGTTGTCCATTTTGCGCAATATATGCATCGCCCGTTGCCCCACCAGCGGGTATAAGACTCCACTCTTCTCCTAATAATTGTTCCAACCATTCCATATTCATTACCCGTTAACAAATCCTTATCTTTTATAGTCATAAAATGAAAAACCGCAACACCTTTTGAACATGTTGTGGATTCATATGAAAACTCCCGCGACCTAGATCCTTTGAATCTTGAAGCGATGATTTCTCGTGCACCTACACTAACAGATGGTTAACACAAGTGGAGTTAATTGCCTGATGGCACAACCCCTCTATTCCACTGGCAAATGCCCCCTGGAACTACTTTTTTAATATTTTATATAAAGACAGTTACTAGCAATTCATCTTCATCCACCAAAACTATACTACGCATATTCCTTAAGGATGGAGTTTTCCTGCTTTTTTTGATAAAAGAAAACTTGGTATGGGCCAAGAAATCAAGACAAACTAACCGTCTATTCTTTTATATTTTACAAAACCAATAATACAATGACAACTTATCAAAATCGTCACCTTTGTCAATTCTACATTTATTATATTCGCATCGTCAAGTAGCGATTTGTCACATTATCGCCAATATATACGAGCTAATCGGAGCCATTTGAAGTTCATTTCCTTGAAATGAAGAAATCGGCTGTACTTTTGCTTTTGCACTGTCTGCTAATACGCACCACATTTCATGTTTCGGCAGTAAAATCGTTTCTATTTGCATACCACTATGAAACAACACCACAATTTCCTTCCAAGGACCGAACTCCCCTACATTTTGTAAATGATAAGCAACAACAGTAGGAGATGTTTGTAAAAATGTCATATGCTTCTTTATAAGATTCGCTGACTGTAAGCGCAACGCTCCATGTGTCTTACGAATTGCAATTAACCCTTGTATATAAGCAATTGTTTCTATTTCTTTCTCTTTTTGATCCCAATCGAGTTGATTAATTTCGTCAAGCGCATTATAACTATTTTCATTTCCTTTCTTAGAACGATAAAACTCTTGTCCTGCATGTAAAAACGGAATTCCTTGTGAGAGTAATGTCATCGCGGTGGCTAAACGATGGCGCCTTTTTTGCACTTCTTCCGTTTCCTGATTGCTGCGCACGAGTTTATCCCACATCGTCATATTGTCGTGACATTCCACATAGTTAATACTTTGAATCGGTTCTAAAAATAACCCATCTCCTTTTTCATTTGCCAGACTTCCCATTAACACATATTGCAAATGCACAGGGTCTACGCTTCCTCCAAATGCAAAGCCACGTTTACTTACATCAAACGTGCTGCCTTTTATCGCATCACGAAATTGATCATTGAACTGCGCGATTTGTGGCATTTTATTCGCATTGTTAAGCGTAGCCTTCTCTTCTGCCGGAAGCGGTGTTTGTAGCTCCCAGCCTTCCCCTAATAACAGCGCATCCTTTTTTATGTTTCTTACTTCCTTTTCTACTTCATTCATCGTTTCTACATCTAAAATTCCCATTAAATCAAATCGAAAACCATCAACATTATATTCAGTAAGCCAATATAAAACAGAGTCTATTATAAATTTCTGCATCATTTTCCGCTCAGATGCTAGATCATTCCCAACTCCTGTTCCATTTGATGGCATGCCATTTTCATCATGTCTAAAATAGTATCCTGGTACAAGCTTTTCAAAAGATGATGTTTCTCGTTCATATACATGATTATATACAACGTCCAAAACCACACGGATTCCATGTTCATGAAATTTTTCAATAAGTTTTTTACAATCTTTGATTCGATTATAAGGATCGGTAGGATCGCTTGCATATACTCCCGTTGGTACGTTGAAATATAGTGGATTATAGCCCCAGTTATACGCCGCAAACGGCCGTTTTTCATCTACTCCAGCAAAATGATGAAGAGGTAAAATTTCAACATGTGTAACTCCTAATTCTTTTATATAGGAGAAGGCCGTTTTTGTCCCAAGTTTTCCTTTCGTATTCTCTTCTGTTAACCCTGCATATGTCCCCTTTTTTGCTACGCCACTATTTGGATGCATAGTGGCATCACGAATATGCAATTCATAAAGGATTGCATCAGCGAAAGATTCCAGTTTAGGTAATGCAGTTTGTTCTTTTATATATGTCTTTAGAGGATCAATCACAATTCCATACTTACCATTGACTGATACGGATTTTGCATATGGATCTACAGCTTCATTCCAAATTAAATTAATACAAACGAGAAATGTGTACCTAGCGAGCTCCAAGTCTCCTTGTAAAATATAAGACCAAACACCATTTTCTCCTCTTTGCATCTCATAATCCGCATACTCTTTATCATTTTTATAAATCCTTACTTTCGCAAGTCTTGCAGTGGGTGCCCACATTTTAAAAGCTGTTTCTTCTTTCCTATAACAAGCTCCTAAGTCTCCACCAGCATAATAGTATTTTTCATCAAATACAGCTGTTCGAATAACCGCTCCAATTTGTAAGTCTGTTTCTTCATTTCGCTCATCTCTCACTGTGTAATACTTCCCCACATCAAGTGGATATTCTACACAGCATTCATACTTCGTTGCATCTGGAAGAGAAATGATTTGAGAAACTTTAAGCTCCCATACATGATTTCCTTCCTGCATACAAAATGTTCGGCTGGTTCCGTACGCATGCGGGAGCAAAATTGTAATTTTATTCATTTCATCTAAATAGGCTTCAAATGGACGCTTTACTTTCAGCATAAAAAATCACCATCATTCTCGAAATTAAAATGAAACTTCCATAAGCGGGGATGGGAGAATTCATCCCCCACCTATCTTTCTTATTTCTCTCTGAATCTTGAGGTAGAGATCTTCCGCCCGCGTATAAAGAGGATAAATTGCGGCTATGTCGAACAGAAAGAGATTTCCACTCATTTTCTACTTCTGTTTTCACATGGCAGGGGGGCTAAAAAAAGCACTGTCCGTTTCTATCCTTAAGCAGATCCTCTCTCCCGTATAAGGAATAGTTTTATGTTGGTCTTTCAATTCGTATTCATGTACACACAAGCTTACTATTTTCTATAGTATATTCACATTCGTAAGAAACGTTTTTATACTTTAAGTTTCTGTAACTTTATTTCATAAATTGGCTTATACTTTGGAATTTGATGGACGTGAGACTCGTACAATGTAATGGTATCCGCCTGAAACAACACTGCATCCAGTTGCTTCAGATCTTTAAGATTAAAATTTTCTTCTCCACCCCACTTACGAGCAACAGTAATGTGCGGATGATAAGGACGTGTTTCAAGTGAAAAACCATTTCTCTCACAAATAGCATGCACCTGTTTTTGCAAATCAAATAATGCTCGATTTTCTTTTAATCCAGCCCAAAATATACGTGGACTCTCCACTAGACCGAATGTAGAAAAATTTTGTAGCGTCAGATCTAATTCTGCTGTATTCACAAGGATTTGTAACCCTTTCTCTATTCCTTGCAATTGTTCCTGCGCCGCACTCCCTAAAAAAGCAAGTGTAATATGGTAGTCTTCCTTATGTACCCACGAGCGAAATGGTAACTTGTCCTTCACTTCCTCTTTATAATTTGCAAGTATTTCTTTTATATGATCCGGTAAGGTAACTGCTAAAAAATAATGTGGAACCATTTATATCTTCTCCTTTCTTGTTATTGTTGCTTTTCTTTTGTATCTCATTCAAAAAAGAATCCGCCCTCCGAATGGAGAGCGGTCATATCTCAATATACAATCAGCCTATTTCGCTAATTCATAAATTGCTTGCGCATAAATTGCTGTTGCTTTTAATAGATCTTCAATTTCAATATACTCATCTTTTTGATGCGCAAGTTCTTCTTTTCCAGGGAATAGTGGACCGAATGCAACACCAGCTTTTAATGAACGAGCATATGTACCGCCACCAATTGCTAATAGCTCTGCTTTCTCTCCTGTTTGTTCTTCATATACACGTTGCAATGTACGAATTAAAACGTGATCTTTATCAACGTGATGTGGACGTGAGTTAGAGTAATCAGCTACTTGGAAGCCTTTCTGACCGACATAGTCTTTTAATTTCTGCACTGTCTCTTCAAAATTAGTTGTTACTGGATAGCGTACATTTAAACCTAAGTTTCCACCTTCTTCTTTTGTAAAAGAAAGGCGACCTACATTGATCGTTAACGGTCCGCTAATTTCGTCTTTATAAGAGATCCCTGCTTTTTCTCCAAGCGTATCATTCGTAAATGTTTCTGTAACAAATGCCGCAAATGAAGCACCTTTACCATCAAGAGCAAGCGTTGTTAAAAAGTTCGCTAATAAGAGACCTGCATTTTCACCTTTTTCAGGAGTAGAACCGTGAGCTGAAATCCCTTCCACTTGTAACTTCACAGTATTTCCTTCTACATTTGCTTTTCCTGTTTTCTTAACAGTTTGTAAGTATTGTTCGTAAGCAGCGCGAAGTTCCGTTACCTTTTCGGTCGTAATCACTGCTTCTGCAAAATCAGGAACCATATTTAAACGACGCCCTGAAGAAAATGAAACAAGTTCATATTCCCCGCCTTGTGTTTCACTATTCTTTTGCACAACTTGTATATCAGAAATCCCTTTTTCCGCATTAATAATAGGAAAATCAGCATCTGGTGCAAACCCAAGCGTTGGCATTTCTTCATTTTTAAAATAATGATCGACACATTTCCAGTTGCTTTCTTCATCCGTTCCTAAAATCATGCGTACGCGTTTTGAAAGCGGCAAGCCTAATTCTTTTACAATTTTCATTGCATAGTAAGCAGACATTGTTGGCCCTTTATCATCAATTGCACCACGTGCAAAAATCTTTCCATCACGAATATCAGCGCTATATGCAGGTGTTGTCCATCCATCTCCTTCTGGAACAACATCAACATGACAAAGAATACCAACCAATTCTTCTCCTTGTCCCATTTCAAGATGCCCTGCATACCCTTCTAAATTTTTAGAAGTAAATCCTTCTACTTCCCCTTTCTGTAACATGAAGGATAGTGCTTTCGCTACACCTTCTCCAAACGGTGCACCTTCTTTTGCTGTTTCTTCTTCCCATACACTTTTAATTTGCAAAAATTGTTGTGCGTCATGAATTAATTCATTTTTTCGTTTTTCAACTTCTTCTGTCCAATTAATTGCTGTCATCACGTATTCACCTTCTTCTATATTCTCCCCTTCATCATAGCAAACGAAAATCAGATATGCCAATAAGAGAAGAATAAATGACGAACAATTACAATATTTCAGATATTTCACATTAATTTTTCTTTTATTTTTTAAAAAAATTTGCAGGAATTTGGCGGTTTACGTAGAAATTTATGTGATAGTTGATAGAAGAGACATAGAATGTCAACTACCAATATTTTTCTATTTTCATATTTGTTAAACTTTTGTAAAATTTAACTAGGTTTAAGCATGAAATTTGTCTAGTGGAGTACAATGGAAGTAAAGACCTTCTTTCCTGAATGGGGTCAAAAAAACTAGTAGAGGAGTGGTTTTCTCTTGAAACCTACGACTACTCGTATGCTAACACGCATTAAATCAATTTATATGTACATCAATGAGAATGGTACGGTAACGACGAAAGACCTTGTAGATGAGTTCGGGATCACACCGCGAACGATACAACGTGATCTGAATGTGTTGCAATTTAATGAACTCGTGTATAGCCCTTGCCGCGGTAAGTGGACAACAACAGGAAAGAAAGTGAGAATGACCTCGTAACGAAAACAATTGTATCTAAAATATAATACATACCCCTTTCTGTGAAATCAGAAAGGGGTTCTTTCTATTTTTGGAATCGGTCTCACTCTTGACTCTCTGTTTGAATTTGATACGTTTTTAACATTTCTACTTCTTCATCTGTTAATTCACGGTATTGACCAAGCTCTAATTCTTCATCTAATACTAAAGGTCCCATCTCTGTTCTCTTTAAGTAGACAACTTTTTTCCCAACCGCTTCAAACATACGCTTCACTTGATGGAATTTCCCTTCTGTAATCACAAGCTCGATTTCAGAAACATCGTCACTTTTCAAAATGGTAAGATCGCCCGGCTTTGTTTCATAGCCATCATCTAAAATAACACCTTTTGCAAATTCTTCTATATCTTTCTCTGTTACAACTCCAGCTACGTGTGCATAATATTTTTTCGGCACATGCTTTTTCGGAGATAATAACTGATGCGCTAATTTACCGTCATTTGTTAATAGTAGAAAACCTTCTGTATCAATATCAAGTCTTCCAACTGGAAACGGCTCAAAAATCGCATCTTCAAGTTCTAATAAATCAACAACTGTTTCATGATTGTCATCTTCTGTTGCAGAAATAACGCCTTGTGGTTTATGCATCATTAAATATACAAATTCTTTGTATTCAACAACTTCTCCATGAATTGTAACTTCTTGCTCCTCTACATTCACATGAAACTTCGCATCTTTTACTGGCATTCCATCAATTTTTACAACGCCATCCTTTAATAATTTCTTTACTTCTTTTCTACTTCCGTATCCCATGTTTGCTAACAATTTATCTAATCTCAATTCTTTCACCTTCTTTATTTATCATAGAAAAGGGGACGTGTATTACGCCCCTTTTGACTTCATCTTTAATTTCAATCTACGACCAAGTTTACGCTGTATCTTTTCTAAAGCTTCCCCGCCAAATACTCTTTCTAGTACTCCTGTGCGGATTGCTAAAAGTCCGTAAGTAAGGCCACCAATCCCTGCACAAACTGCAACGGTAATAAGTGCACCAAATCGGCTCTCAGGTGAAATCACAAAGGATAGAAGTCCTTGTGATAGTTTTACGACAACGACCATCACAATTGTTAATATTGCAATTTGGAATGTTCGTTTATATACAACACCGAATGAATAGTGTGCATGTTTTCGAATTTGTTTATTCGTATATAAAATAGAAGCTAAGAATCCAATACCTGTTGCTAAAACAGCTCCAATTGTACCGAAGTAACGGATTAAAACCACATTACATAAAAACTTCAAAACAACGCCCATGCCAAGCGCAATAATCGCATGTTTTTGTTGGTTAATCCCTTGTAAGATTGCCGCAGTCACTGTAAATAAAGCAAATAATAACGCAACTGGTGCATACCACATAAGGATTTGTCCACCTAATGGATCCTTTTCATAAAACGCTGTATAAATTGGATACGCAAGCGTAGAAATACCAACTACCGCTGGTAATGTTAAAAACATATTTGCCTGGAATGTTTGCGTAATTTGTAATTTTAAATAACGAAATTGTTTTTCTGTAAATGATTTTGTGATTGCTGGAACAAGCGTTAAACTAAACGCCGTTGCAAGCGACACAGGAATCATAATTAACTTATGCGTCCACATCGTAAAAATACCAAGTGCTCTCTCTGCAATATCCCCTTGTCCAATCGCTTGCATAATAGAGTTAAATGTTAATGTATCAATTTGTTGATATAAAGGAATTGTTAATCCAATGACAACATAAGGAATTGCATATGCAAATAATTCTTTAAATAATTGAAGTGTACTTACTGTTGATTCTGGTACAGTTTGTTCAATTAAATATTGATCGAGATGTTTTTTACGTTTTAACCAGTACCAAATCAACACACCAAGCGCTCCCACAGCTGAAACAAATGCTGCAAAAGTTGCCACTCCAACAGCGGTTGCTACCGAGCCACCTATCACTTTAATAACAATAAAACTACCCGCTAGTAAAAAGACAATGCGGATAATTTGTTCAATAATTTGTGAAACTGTCGTCGGTCCCATTGATTGATGACCTTGGAAGAAACCACGAATTAAACTTGCTGCAGGTACAACAATAAGCGCAAAACTTACGAGACGAATAATCATTGTAACGTCTTCTATATTATTGTGTACACTTTGTTTCCCGAGCATTGCGTGTGCAAATAATGGCGCAGTCATGTAAAGCACTAGGAAAGAAAGAATCCCTGTTGCAATCATCATAACCATTCCCGAACGGAACATTCTCCGGCTCGTTTTATAATCTCCAAGTGCATTATATTTGGAAACAAACTTTGAAACAGCAAGCGGCACTCCCGCCGTTGCAATACTTAAAAAGATTGTATATGGAATGTATCCATACGTATAGAGCGTTCCGCCTTCTGTGCCAACTAATGCATGAAATGGAAAGACGTAAATCATGCCTAAGAACTTAACTAAAAAAGTTCCTAACGTCACAATAAGCGTTCCGCGCAGAAATTTTGAATCGGACATAGATGATCCTCCTACATATATAACGCTGAACTCTAACCTTTGTATTGTACCACAATTTTTCAGAGAAACAGTACCTCACTGAATTTTTCTTTTCTACGAAAACATGCTATTCTTTTAGGCAGGAAATGTAGAAAATGAGGTCGATATACTATGCATTATGATGTGATTGTCATCGGGGGCGGCCCTTCAGGATTAATGGCCGCAATCGGTGCTGCGGAAGAAGGCGCGCGTGTCTTGCTTCTTGATAAAGGAAATAAATTAGGACGTAAACTTGCAATTTCTGGCGGCGGGCGCTGTAATGTCACAAACCGTTTACCACTTGATGAAATTGTAAAACATATACCAGGAAACGGTCGCTTTTTATACAGCGCTTTCTCTATTTTTAATAATGAAGATATTATTACATTCTTCGAAAAGCTTGGCGTAAAGCTAAAAGAAGAAGACCATGGCCGCATGTTCCCTGTATCTAATAAAGCGCAATCTGTTGTTGATGCGTTATTAATACGTCTAAAAGAACTCGGTGTTAAGGTGCGTACAAATACACCCGTTGAAACTGTTGAATATGAAAACGGACAAACGAAAGCCGTTGTACTCCAAACAGGTGAAGTGCTTGAAACAAATCATGTGGTAGTTGCTGTTGGCGGGAAATCTGTTCCTCATACTGGCTCAACTGGAGATGGTTACGCTTGGGCTGAAAAAGCTGGGCATACAATTACTGAGCTTTTCCCAACAGAGGTACCAATTACTTCAAATGAACCATTTATCCGTGACCGTACACTGCAGGGTCTTGCTTTACGCGATGTAAACTTAAGCGTATTAAATCCAAAAGGAAAAATTGTCATTTCTCATAAAATGGACATGCTCTTTACCCACTTTGGCATTTCTGGTCCAGCTGCTCTTCGCTGTAGCCAATTCGTTGTAAAAACGATGAAAAAATTTAAAATGCGTGCGGTCGAAATGAGCATCGATGCACTGCCAGAAGAAAATAGTGAACAGCTCTTCCAGCGCATGATGAAACAAATGAAAGAAGAACCGAAAAAGGGAATCAAAAATGTGTTAAAAGGATATGTTCCTGAACGTTATTTCCTATTCTTATTAGAAAGAAACGGAATTGACGGTAGCGAACAAGCTGGGCAAGTTTCTCACGAAAAGATTCGCGCACTTGTGAAAGACTTTAAAGAATTCAAAGTAACAGTAAACGGTACACAGCCACTTGAAAAAGCTTTCGTAACAGGCGGCGGCGTTTCTGTTAAAGAAATTTACCCGAAAGAAATGTCTTCTAAATTAATGAATGGCTTATACTTCTGCGGAGAAGTTCTTGATATTCATGGCTATACAGGCGGCTATAATATTACTTCCGCTCTTGTGACAGGCCGGATTGCCGGAACAACTGCTGGGCAAAATGCAAAAGTGCAGTACTAAAAAAGAGACAAGAGGGGATTTTTTCCACTCCTGTTTCTTTTTTGTTGCCTTATGTAGCTTAGTAGCTTTATATTTTATATTGTTGAATATTATAAAGGGGAAAACATATGAGAAAAAAAGTCATGATATCTTTAATGTTAATGACGTTTCTTTCCGCTGTGGAAGGAACGATTGTTAGTACAGCAATCCCTCGTATAACGAGTGATTTATCAGGCGTTGAACTTGTTAGCTGGGTATATGCGATTTATATGCTCGCAACTGCAGTCTCGACTCCAATCTACGGAAAACTAGCCGATTTATTCGGACGTAAAAAAGTACTGCTCATCGGCGCAGCCATCTTTTTAATCGGTTCTGCACTATGCGGAATCGTGACATCGATGGAACAATTAATCTTCTTTCGCGCTCTTCAAGGTATAGGTGCCGGCGCTGTTATGCCAATTACAATGACGATTATCGGAGACTTATATAGTGAAGCGAAAGACCGTGCAAAAGCACAAGGCTGGATGAGTGCTGTTTGGGGCGTTTCAGGTGTTGTTGGACCGCTAGTAGGTGGATTTTTAGTTGATTCTCTTTCTTGGCGCTACATCTTTTTCTTAAACGTTCCATTTGGAATTCTTGCTTGTGCGATGATTGCAATTTCTTACAAAGAGTCAATCAAACCAGCAAAACACCATATCGATTATCCTGGTGCAATCATCTTCTCACTAAGTACAATCGCGTTACTCTATGCACTCTTAACAGGAAGCAGTAAGCAAAACTGGGGCGACATTACAATTATAGGTCTTTTAATCTTTGCGGCTGTTTCATTCCTTATTTTCTTATTCGTTGAGAGAAAATCCCCGGAACCATTAATTCCGTTAACACTTTTCTCTAATCGTACGTTATCAACTGTAAACATCCTAACATTGATTGCTGGCGCCATGATTATTAGTATTACAATGTACCTTCCAATTTGGAGCCAAGGTGTATTAGGAAAAAATGCAACAGAAGCAGGACTTATTCTTATGCCAATTCCTGTTATGTGGACATTCGGTGCAATTTTCTCTGGGAATTTAGTTGGTAAGTTACAAACGAAACAAATCATTTTACTTGGAGCTAGCATTTTATCAGTCGCTACCTTCTTATTATTCACATTATCAATTCATTCACCAGCATTTCTAATTTATGTTGCTGTTGGACTATTCGGCCTAGGAATGGGGCTTATTACACCAATTTATATGGTAACCATACAAGCAGCTGTTCCTGCACATACACGCGGTACAGCAGTCGGCTTAAACACATTTATTAATACATTTAGCCAAACATTAGGTGCCGCTATCTTCGGAACAATCTTTAATACGATGATTCATAAACAAGGAATACAAAACGTGGACCTTATCTCAGGCGGGCACGGCACAGCAAATGTCGTAACAAAATCACAAGAAGCATTAGCTTCTAGTGTCCATGTTATTTATATGAGTACATTTGTGCTCGCACTTCTTACACTATTTATCGGTTGGCTTCTATTAAAGCCTAGCAGTCAGACGGCTGAACAGTAAAAAAAAGGATGATCGCATATAACGATCATCCTTTTCTATTTATCAAGCGTTCATATTTCACAACACTTATTCCTCATTTTCCACCACATATTTCAGCATGGACAATTTATTGTTCCAAAACTGTTCATAATAGGAAAGCCATTCTTGTAATTCAGCTAACGGCTCAGGTTGCAACCTATATATCTTTTCTCTCCCAACTTTTCTTCCGCTTACTAATTTCGCTTCTGAAAGAATGTAAAGGTGTTTCGCTACAGCTGTACGACTCATTGGAAAGTGATCTGTTATTTTAGAAATTGGTAATTCTTTTTCTGTTAATAACCGGAGTACTTCTCTACGGGTTGGATCAGCAATTGCTTGAAAGACATCATATTTCGCTGCTGATGAGGACACTTATCCTTCAACAACCCTTTTCAGTTTTTCATTTACAATCGCTACCCAGCCGCCTGCCATTCTACCCTGAATAATAGAACTTTTCTCGTTTGCTTTCGGAAGAATTGTATCAGGCTGCTTCCATCCACCATGAATAAGAGTAAACTCCGTTTTATCCCCTAAATCTTTCAAAATAAATGAAACGATCCAACCATCTGTATCCCATGAAAAAGATAAACGATAAGGCTCATCAATTTCTAACACCTTGCATGGAGATGGTCCAAAAGGTGATTGTACATGAAACTCATGTCCTACCTTCGGCTCAAAGTCATTTGGCATAAACCAAGACGTAATCCCTTCTGAAGTTGATACTACATTCCATACTTTTTGAATAGGCGCTTCAAAAATAACTGTTTGTTTAATATCTTGTAATGTATTTTGCTGATCCATACTATTTCTCCTTTATATAGGCTGTTACAATGTAACACCTTTTGGTTTCGCTTTATAATATAACACCTTTTAGTTTCACGTCAAGAGATCTCCATTTGCCTGTTGAGAAATTCTCAACATTTTTTCAACAGGACAAACACCAGTGAAACAGTTCCAGCTAGAAAAGAAAAACTGGCCCTACAATCCATTATGAACACTTTACCAATCCATATAATGTCTACTTAAAACATAAAAAAGAGCTGGATCCCCAGCTCTTTTTTATGTTTTATAGACTACCATCGCCGAGAAACAATAAATTTGATTTTCATCGTCATTAATCGATACACCAACTTGATATTTAATATCTACAAACTGTTCATCATCCAGCTTCTTCAAAAACACATTTACGGAATCTTCTAAGTCCTTTTCATGACTTTCATCAAACACCTTAACGCGGATCATGTTAACACCATCCTAGATCACAGCTCTCCGCCGCTCCATTATTGCCACGGTGCGTATCTATGATGCGATAAAACTTACCATCTTCATATATATATCCGTCTTCTAATACATATTGCTTATCTTCAGTATAGACATAAAACTTACCTATCATAAATTTACTTGTATATAATTCTAAATAATTTGATTTAAATCTTGCTACTACCCTATTCGTAATATCAATTTTAATTGTGCGCCCCACCTTCTCTCCCTCCTTTAAAAAGAACGGATTTAGGTATATTGTATTAACGATTTTGCATTTTATGATTAAAAATGAGTGGATATGCCTCTTATTTTTACGAACAATTATCTTTTACAAAAAACACCCTAAAAATCGCCACAAAAATTATTGACTCGAATGTCATTTTTATGATATTATATAAAATTTGACATTTTTATACACATGTGTTATCATTAAGAGTAGTTACCACATATGGAGGTGGATGATTTGTTTCAAATTGGTGATAAGATTGTTTACCCTATGCATGGAGCAGGAATAGTCGAAGCAATTGAGGATAAAGAAGTGTTAGGACAAACACGTCAGTACTGTGTAATACACATGGTTATTAGTGATATGCAAGTGATGATTCCTGTGGATAAAGTTAAAAGTTCAGGTATACGTTTTGTTGTTGACAAAGATACATTAAACGATGTATTAGTTGATGTTCATAATGGCGAACCTGACCACTCACTCTCATGGAAACAAAGATACAATATAAACATGGAGAAGATGAAAAACGGGAATCTCCTAGACGGCGCTGAAGTTGTTCGTGATTTAATTCACCGCAATAAAGAAAGAGCGTTAAATGCAAGTGAGAAACAAATGTTAGACAACGCGCGCAGAATTTTAGTTAGTGAAGTTGCACTTGTGCAAGATCTTTCAGAAAATCAAGCAACTGATTTCCTTCAAGATACAATCAATCATTAATATACAAATTTAAAATAGCATTCGGCTATTTTTTTTTGCCTAAACAAGAAAAAGATGTCTACTTACAGACATCTTTTTCTTGTATTATTTACCATTTAACATCACTAACAACTTCTCTTGACTGTACATCCACACTGTAATAATTAAACATGCAAGCGCCACTTCTGACAGTGCCATAAATCCAATTGCATAATGACCTGTTAGTTGGAATAGTAACGTTAATATTAATGGCGGGAAAAATCCTCCTAAACCCCCTAAAGCTGCGACAAGTCCATTTACAACCCCTGCTTGCTCAGAAAAGTACATTGGTACTAGTTTGAAGATTGTTCCATTTCCAATTCCAGCGCAGAATGCGACTAGTAAGCAACCAAATGTATATACGTTCATACTTGGCATAAACGATAAAATAATTCCAGATAATGTGAGACCAATAAATACGAAGATTAAAATTTTAAATGGATTAAATTTATCACCGAGCCAACCACCAATTGGGCGCATAATCGTTGCCAATACGATGAATCCAGCTGTCCGCATACCTGCATCTACTTTTTCAAGTCCGAAATGAGATACTAGGAAATTTGGTAAGTATACTGTAAATGCAACGAATGAGCCAAAAGTTAAGAAATAGAAAATACATAAGAACCAAAGTTTTTCATTTTTGTATACACCTTTTAACTGTTCCATTAATGGTGTGTTCACTTTTCTCTCATTACGATCACCTAGTAAAAAATTCAGAAGTGCGAAAATAGCAAGTAAGATTAAAAAGGATTGGACAGTTGCTCTCCATCCAAATGAAGTCGCAATAACAGGTGCTAAGAAAGATGTAACTGCTGTCCCTGCATTTCCTACACCGTAAATACCATTTACAAAACCGTGACGCTCTTTTGGATAATACTTCGGTAAGGACGTTACCCCTACAGAGAATACAGCTCCGCCAATCCCTGCAAATAAACCGCCAATAATTAAATCCATCATCGAATTCGCAATACTAATATACAAGACAGGGAATAGTAAAATAATAAAGCTTATAAAGAATAATTTTCTCGCTCCGTAACGATTGGTCCAATAACCAATTGGTATTCGAAGCACCGATCCTAAAATAACGGGTACTGCTGTAACAAGGGAAATTTGTCCTGCTGTTAACGCAATGTCTGCTTTAATAAATGGCATTAGCGAAGATAAAATCACCCATACCATAAAGCCAATAATAAGATTAGAAGTTTGCAAACCTAACTGAAAATTCGGACTTTTCATCCTTTCCGCCCCCTATTTTGTTCAATATTTCACAATATGTGTTAATTCCCTCCAGTCTAATCACGTACTTCCGTGATTAGACTGGAAAAAATCAACCACCGCTCACTGGCGGAATCAATGCGACAACATCACCAGATTGTATTTTGTCATCTTCATTTGCATATTCCTCATTGATAGCAACCATAATTTGCTCTGAAACTGCGATATGATGTTCTTTTGCAATCATATCCTTTAATTCTGCAACGGTAATATTTTCACAGTCCATTTTTAGCTCGTTTGTTCCGGCTTCTTCTTGTAAATGCGCAAATAATAATACTTGAATCATTTTCTCATCTCCTTTCCAGGTTCTCCATTTGGATAAGGCGTTTTTTCTAATTGATCACCAATCCATGAATCGCCATCTTCCCAAAACTCTTTTTTCCAAATCGGAACAATTTGTTTAATGCGTTCCATGATGTATTCATTCGCTTCATACGCAGCTTTCCGGTGCGGTGTTGATACAGCAACAACAACGGCGATATCCGAAATTTGAAGTGTGCCGATGCGATGTGTAACCGCAACGTGTGTCCCAAGCCACTTCTCTTTCACTTCATCTCCAATTTTTGCAAGCATTTTTTCAGCCATTGTCTTATAGGCTGCGTACTCTAAATATAACGTACGGCGCCCTTTCGTAAATTCTCTTACAGTACCAGTGAAAGTTGTCACAGCACCACATTCACGGCGAATGACTTTATTTGTAACCTCTTCAATTGAAATTGGTGTATCTACTACTTCATAATACCTATGTGTCATCTTGCACCCCTTACTGTTTGTACGAGCCATTTCATATAAGTTTCTTCCTCTGTTATATGGAAAGTTTTATATGTTTCTCGTAAACCTTCTATGGCGTCATTCCAGGTGATAACCGCCATCACATTTTCTACTTGATTTAATAAAGAAATATCCTCAATTGAACGAAGCAAAACTACCTTTGGATAATTTTCTGTTTTATATCCTTCAATTAAAATAAGATCTATTTCAAAAAACTCATATAATCGAATGATTTCCTGCAAAGACCACTTATCCCGAAGAGAAGAAAGTGATAGTAATCCAGCTCCTTCTACACTGCTAACAATCGCACCCGCTTGCCTATGACGTTCACTATCCTTTTGCGGTACCTCAGGATAGCCCCCATGTCCGTGATGCTTAATTGTGGCAACTTTCATACCTTCATGTGAAAAAGCTTCAATCAATTTCTCAGTGAGCGTCGTTTTGCCGCTATTTTGATAGCCGACTATTTGTAAGATTGGAGCGGTTCTGCCCACGGCCACTCACTTCCTTGGCTTGATTCTAGTAATAACACTGAAACTATCATTCCAGCTTCAAATCCTCTTGTTCCTCCTGGTAGTACAATTAAAGCGTTGCTTTCCGCAAGAGAAGAAATTGCGCTTGATTTGTCGAGTCCTACTGGCATAGCTTGTAGCTGGCCATTCATAAACTCTGCCTTTCCCCTTACAAATCGTGTAAATGGATTTGCCTTTGGAAAATCTTTCTGTAATACGGCATCTGTACGATATGCATGTGGTTCTTTCGCATGAAGGAATGTTTGCATAACCGGATGAACAAGTAATTCAAATCCGACATAACAAGCGGCCGGGTTACCGGATAACCCAAACAACAGCTTCCCAGTTACTTCAGCTACAGTCGTTACACTCCCTGGTCGCATCGCAATTTTATTAAAAAGAACATTGGCATTTAATTTTTCATAAATCTCAGGCAAGTAATCATAATCACCTACCGAAACACCGCCCGTTGTAATCAATATATCCACTTCATCCAGTGCCGCTTTTACAGCTTCATAGCAAACCTCTAAATCGTCAGCAAGTTGCCCATAATATTTGACTTTCCCGCCGGCTTTAGTGATTTGAGCTGCAATCATATAAGAATTACTATTTCTAATTTTTCCTGGCTGAAGTGGTTCATGTACTTCTAACAATTCACTTCCAGTTGTTATAATCCCAACTACAGGCTGTTTTATCACGTTTACTGAACTATAGCCAAATGTAGCTAAAAGCGCCGCTACACCAGGGTTAATCTTCGTGCCTTTTTTCACAAGTATTTGATTTTGTTTTACATCTTCACCTTTAAATGAAACATTATCACCAGCTTGAAAAGAACGTTTTAACTTCATATATGTTTTTCCGTTTCTTTCAAATCCTTCTGTCAGCTCCAACATAACAACTGCGTCGCAATCTTTTGGAATCGCTGCCCCGGTCATAATCCGAACTGCCTCGAAGCTCTTTACTTCATCTGTAAAAACAGAACCAGCTCCGATTTCTCCTATCACTTCAAACTCAATCGAATGATTTTGACTCGCCTCTTTCGTATCTTCTGCTCGAATCGCAAATCCGTCATAGGGAGAACGATCAAAATGAGGGACATCATGATCTGCTACAACATCTTCTCCAAGAATTTTCCCGTAGCTTTCGGTAATAGAAACTTTTTCTGTTTCACCTTGCTCAGCATACCTCATCACCCTCGCTACTGCTTCAGCAACTGGAATTGGTACTCGTTTTTCTAACATTGTTTTCACCCCATATTTGCAAAATATCACATCTTGATTACACTTTATATTGTACAATGCTAATCATAATAGCAATTACTTCAAGGAGGAATCCCATGTCTTCATTCACTCACTTTAATGACCAAGGCCGTGCAAAAATGGTCGATATTAGCGATAAAAAAGTAACAGTGCGAACAGCAATTGCTCGTTCTAGCATCTTAGTTACAAAAGAAATTTATGATAAAATCTCCCGTAATGAAATTGGTAAAGGCGATGTATTAGCCGTCGCACAAATTGCTGGTATTATGGCTGCAAAACGCACTTCTGATATTATTCCGATGTGCCACCCTTTACTTCTAAAAGGAGTAGATGTCTCCTTCGACTGGGAAACAGCGAAAGAACAATATCGTCTGCTTATTGAAGTAAAGGTCAAAACAGAAGGTAGTACTGGCGTTGAAATGGAAGCTTTAACAGCAGCTTCTGCGACCGCTCTTACTGTGTATGATATGTGTAAAGCTGTTGATAAAGGTATGATTATCGGCGAGACATATTTACTTGAAAAAACAGGCGGGAAGAGTGGAGACTACGCGAGAAATCCACATTCCTAATCCTTTGAACCTAAAGGTTTTCCTTTAGGTTCATCCTATATATCTTGCATATAATCCCTTCGCCACCGTCGTATCATTCGTTCCGTGAATAAACGCTCTACCATCTGTAAATAACACAAAACGATATTCATCAATCAGAAACGATAATAAGTACGGTGTCATTTGTACATCCACACTTTTTTGTAAGCGCTTTTTAATTTCTTCTAGGTTAAGAATTTGTGGCACTCCCGGACGGATTTGCACCGTATTTCGTCCACATAATACTTCGGTTTTCATTTGCGATTCAAACGCTATACTTGGATACGTGCGCAGTTTTCCACAAGATAAACACGTATCTTTTTTCTGTCTATTTACTTTAAACGCCATATACTGATTGTTCCAAAGATCAAATGACAGCATCGTTTCACGAAGCGCCCCAAAATCTTCTACCAATATTTTAAGTGCCTCTGTCACTTGATGACTGGAAACTATTTGTACAGCTGGCTGTATAATTCCAGCCGTATCACATGTCGCGCCGCTTGATGGATGCTCCATCAAACAACGAAAACACGGTGTTTTCCCCGGAATAATTGTATATGTGACGCCGTAGCTTCCAACGCATCCTCCGTATATCCAAGGAATATTGTATTTTTGTGAAATATCATTAATGAGAAGACGTGTTTCAAAATTATCAGTCGCATCTAATATTAAATCTACATTCTGAATGAGCTCTTCCATTTCTTGCACCGCTACATCCGTTACAACCGGTACGATTTCTACTTCAGAATTAAACTGCCTTAAACGTTCAGCCGCTGCAACTGCTTTTGGCTTATACTCTTTTGCATCTGCTTCTGTATATAACTGTTGCCTTTGTAAGTTGCTCCACTCAACATAATCGCGGTCTGCAATCGTCAGTTTTCCAATTCCCGCCCTCACAATCGCCTCTGCATTTGCTGCTCCTAGTGCACCGGCACCAATAATGAGTACATGCTTTTCTCTTATTTTCCTTTGTCCTGTCCCGCCAATTCCCGAGAACAATATTTGTCTTGAATAACGCTCCTGCACGCTGCATCCCCCTTTCTTATCCTCCGATATAAGACATTTCAATTTTCGGACGATTATTTGCACTTTCTTCAGTTCGCTCATCAGAATACCGATCTGTCCGGTATTCCCATACAGCTTTCACTGCCTCTAATAAATCGGAATCAGAAATTCCTGTTCGAAGGAGCGTCCGTAAATCCTTTCCTTTCGTTGCAAATAAACACGTATAAAATTTCCCCTCTGCCGAAATCCGTGCTCTTGTACAAGAAGAACAGAAAGATTCAGAAACTGAGGTAATGAATCCAACTTCCGCATCACTTCTGGCATAACGATAGCGCTTCGCAACCTCTCCAAAATAATGAGGTTCTGCAGGTTCAATCGGATATACCCTGCTAATCTTTTCAATCAACTCTTGTTTCGTAATGACCTGTTCAAAATTCCATCCGTTCGTACTGCCAACGTCCATAAACTCGATAAAGCGAAGCGGAATTCCCTGCTCTTTAAAATAAGAGGCCATCGGAAGAATTTGACTATCATTCATTCCTTTTTTCACAACCATATTCACTTTCACATCAAGTCCAGCTTCTTTTGCTGCTGCAATCCCTTTTAGCACAGGTTTTGTACTAATATTCCGGCCGTTAATTTTGCGAAATACCTCGTCTTCTATCGCATCTAAACTAACATTCACTCGGTGTAATCCCGCTTCCTTTAACGCCTTTGCTTGTTTTGTTAAATGAATACCATTTGTTGTAAGTCCAATATCCGTTAAACCTTCAAGCTTCACAAGCCGTTCAATAAGCTTGGGTAAATCTTTTCTGAGCAGCGGTTCACCGCCTGTTAATCTAATTTTCTTTACACCTAGGTTTACAAATAATTTTGCTAATCGTTCAATCTCATCAAATGTAAGCAAAAATTCTTCTTGCAAAAATGCATAATCAGTTCCGAATACTTCAGCTGGCATACAATATGTACACCGAAAATTACAACGATCAATGACAGAGATGCGTAAATCTTGAAGTGGACGCCCTAAAGAATCTGTAATCTTCTCGTGCATCGTCACCCCTCCTTTTCTGCTAAATTCTATCTGTCTTCATTCTATTATAATATATTTTTAAACTGCGATGTTTTTGCTTAAGCTCTTTATTCATTTTCTATGTTTTTTAGTTGCCTCCATCATAGAAAAGAAGAAGAAGGTACGTTGTGATATTTCTCACATCGCCTTCTTCATTCAAAAATTCTTCACAAATTCGTTCAAATTTTATTCACATTTCAGATACAACTACTTTATTTGTGTACGATATTCTTCTCCCCACTCACGCATAAGAGTAATAATTGGTGTAAGAGATTTTCCGAATTTCGTTAAAGAATACTCCACTTTTGGTGGAACTTCTTTATATACCTCACGGTGAATGACACCTGCAGCCTCGAGCTCTCTAAGCTGCCTTGTTAACATGCGTTGTGTAATACCAGGCATCAATCTTAAAAATTGATTAAAGCGTATCTCTTCAGCATTCATCAAATGAAACAAAATAACACCTTTCCATTTTCCACCGATTACATCAAGCGTTACTTCTACTGAACAACGATTTATATGTTTCTGTTCCATATTTTCACTCTCCATTAGTATACAAATTGATACTATATGCTAAAAATGTGCGTACTTACATCATTCATTGTACTATTGTAGAATCAATTTTGTAATCAACTTACTATAAAAAAGTAAATTAAAAAAGGTGGTTGTTTAAATGAAACCTACAAAAGAAGAAATTTTAAAAGCGTATCAATTTAGACATGCATGTAAAGAATTTGATGTAAATAAAAAAATCTCTGATGAGGATTTTCATTTTATTTTAGAAACTGGTCGTCTTTCTCCAAGTTCATTCGGCTTCGAGCCTTGGAGATTTGTTGTCATTCAAAACCAAGAATTGCGCAACAAACTACTCCCTGTAGCATGGGGTGCACAAAAACAATTACCAACAGCAAGTCACTTTGTCATTATATTAGCTCGTAAAAAAGAAGAGATGATTTATAACTCATCCTATATTTCTAACTTTATGAAAAACATTCAACACCTCCCTGAAGAAGTGATAACGATGAAACGTGGTTTTTATAAAGAATTTCAAGAGTCTGATTTTCAATTACTAGAAAGCGACCGTGCCATGTTTGATTGGGCTTCTAGACAAACCTATATCGCTCTCGGAAATATGATGACTGCCGCTGCCCAAATCGGCATTGATTCTTGTCCTATTGAAGGATTCAATAAAGAAAAAGTAGAAGCTGTTTTAAAGGAAGAAGGTATTCTTTCAGATGAATCATTCGGTGTTTCTGTTCTAGTTGCTTTCGGTTATCGCGCAGAAGAACCGAAACATGATAAAACTCGTCAATCAATGGATACGATTGTTGAATGGATTAAGTAATGTAAAAGAGTGTCTACAAAAGACACTCTTTTTTCCGCATGAAAAGCAAACTTGTTCACAGCTAAAAATCACTTTATCACTTATAAATAAAAAGAAATTTCTTGCATTTTCACCATGTTTACATCCACAATAAGAAGTAGACTGCTTTAAAAAGAAAGGTGATTGCTGTGACAAACCGTACGGCATTATCAAACGATTTAAAAGAACTCCTTGCATCTGTTGAATATAAAGCACAGATTAATAAAGGACATTATATTTTCCAAGAAGGCGTGGAAGCGAAAGAACTCTATATTATTCACTCTGGAAAAGTACAAATTAGTAAAATTAGCGCTGATGGCCAAGAGTTAACACTTCGCATTTGTTCGAAACACGATATTATTGGAGAATTAACATTATTTACGGAGAATGCAAAATATTTATTGAATTCGAAATGCCTCGAGGATGTTGAGGTTGGCGTCATTAAACGAGATGCTTTAGAAAAGGCATTGCTTCAAAAACCTGCTCTCGCATTTGAATTTATGAAATGGATTAGTGAACATTTACGAAGGATGCAAACAAAATTTCGTGATTTAGTGTTACATGGAAAAAAAGGAGCTCTTTACTCCACACTTATTCGCATGACAAACAGTTATGGAATATTAAAAGAGAATGGCATTCTTATCGATCTACCTTTAACAAACCAAGAGCTTGCGAATTTCTGTGCAACCTCACGTGAAAGTGTAAACCGTATGTTAAATGATTTAAAAAAACAAGGAATTATTTCTATTCATAAGGGAAAGATTACGATTCATAATTTGCAATTTTTAAAATGTGAAATTGCTTGTGAAGATTGTCCTGCCTCTATTTGTAGTATTGAGTAGCCTCTCTATTTGAGATGCTACTCTTTTTTCTTTCTCCTTGATTCTACAAAAAACCTACATTTTGTGATGTGTAAAATATCACACCTTTCCCATAAAATGTTACGAATCTGATTTTTTGACAATCTGTTGAACTGTGATAGATATCACATCTCTATTTTGCACGCTCTCTTATAGTGAAAGTAAGCAAGAGAGACGCAATAAAGGAGTGAACAGTATGAAAAAGAAACCTTCAGCATTAATGAAACGTTTAAAATATTTTTCTCCAATAGATCGCTATAACGATAATCATACACAAGAAACATACGAAGATCGCGAATGGGAAAATGTGTATAGAAAACGATGGCAACACGATAAAGTAATCCGTTCTACACACGGCGTTAACTGTACTGGCTCTTGTAGTTGGAATATTTACGTAAAAGATGGAATTGTGACTTGGGAAGGTCAAGAACTTAACTACCCATCCACTGGTCCTGATATGCCAGACTTCGAACCAAGGGGATGTCCGCGTGGAGCAAGTTTTTCTTGGTACATCTATAGTCCGCTTCGCGTGAAATATCCATATGTACGCGGTGTTCTTTGGAATATGTGGCAAGAGGAGCTACAAAATCATAAATCACCATTAGACGCTTGGAAAAGTATCGTAGAAAACCCTCAAAAAGCACGTACTTACAAGCAGGCACGTGGTAAAGGTGGATTCATCCGTGCAAATTGGGATGAAGTATTACAACTTGTTGCCGCTTCTTTACTTTATACAGTAATCAAGTACGGTCCAGACCGAAACGTTGGTTTCTCACCAATTCCAGCCATGTCAATGCTGAGCCATGCTGCTGGTAGTCGCTTTATGCAGCTTATGGGTGGACCGATGCTTAGCTTCTACGATTGGTACGCTGATTTGCCACCAGCTTCCCCGCAAATTTGGGGTGATCAAACCGACGTACCAGAAAGTAGTGATTGGTATAACTCAGGTTACATTATGACTTGGGGTTCAAACGTACCAATGACAAGAACACCAGATGCCCACTTCTTAGCAGAGGTGCGCTATAAAGGAACGAAAGTTGTTTCCGTAAGCCCTGACTTTGCGGAATCCACAAAATTTGCTGATGACTGGATTAGCGTAAAACAAGGTACAGACGGTGCACTTGCGATGGCAATGGGGCACGTCATCCTACAAGAGTTTTACGTAGATAAACAAGTGGAATACTTCACAAATTACGCAAAACAATATACTGATTTCCCATTCTTTGTCACACTCAAACAACAAGGAGACCAATTCGTTGCAGATCGTTTCTTAAATGCGAACGATATCGGCCGTGAAACAAAACTTGGCGAATGGAAACCTGTTCTTTGGAACGATAACACGAAAGATTTCGCAACACCTCATGGCACAATGGGTTCACGTTGGGATAATGAAAAGAAATGGAACTTGCGTTTAGAAGATGAACAAACAGGCGAAAAAATTGATCCACGTCTTTCCTTACTTGGTATGGAAGATGCAGTGAGAACTGTGCAGATCCCATACTTCTCTGATGATGGAAACAAAGTATTAGAACGAACAATTCCAGTGAAAAAAATCACTACAGAAGAAGGCGACGTTTTCGTTACAACCGTGTACGACTTAACGTTAGCAAACTACGGTGTTAATCGCGGACTTGGCGGGCAGGAACCGAAAGATTTCAATGATGATGTTCCATTTACACCAGCATGGCAAGAAAAAATGACTGGAGTAAAGCGAGAACTTATTATTCAAATCGCTCGCGAGTTTGCTCAAAATGCCATTGATACAAACGGTCGCTCGATGATTATTGTCGGCGCTGGTATTAACCATTGGTTTAACTCTGATACGATTTACCGTGCGGTTCTAAATCTTGTTCTTCTCGTTGGTGCACAAGGTGTAAACGGCGGTGGTTGGGCGCATTATGTTGGGCAAGAAAAGCTACGACCAGCAGAAGGTTGGCAAACCATCGCAATGGCAAAAGACTGGCAAGGTCCGCCGAAACTACAAAACGGTACATCCTTCTTCTATTTCGTAACAGATCAATGGCGTTATGAAGATACACCAGTCGGACATTTAGCATCGCCAGTTGTCGGTAACTCACGCTATCAACATCACGGTGATTACAATGTGTTAGCTGCTCGCCTTGGCTGGCTACCTTCGTATCCAACGTTCGAGAAAAACGGAATTGAAATTTATAAAGAAGCTGTCGCTAGTGGCGCAACAACACAGGAAGAAATCGGGAAATACGTTGCGCAGAAGCTAAAAGATAAAGAATTGAAATTTGCCATTGAAGACCCTGATAACAAAAATAACTTCCCGCGCAACTTATTCGTATGGCGCGCAAACTTAATTTCAAGTTCCGGTAAAGGACACGAATATTTCTTAAAACATTTATTAGGTACAACAAACGGATTAATGAATGACGATAGCGATTCATTACGACCAGAAGAAATAAAATGGCATGAGGAAGCACCTGAAGGAAAGCTTGATCTACTAATCAACTTAGATTTCCGTATGGCTGGAACAGCACTTTATTCTGATATCGTTTTACCTGCTTCAACTTGGTATGAAAAACACGATTTAAGCAGTACAGATATGCATCCGTTCGTGCATCCATTTAATCCAGCAATCGGTTCTCCGTGGGAGGCTCGCTCTGACTGGGATATTTTCTGTTCCCTTTCGAAAGCAGTCTCTAATTTAGCAACAGAACTTGACCTTGAACCAATGAAAGAAGTTGTTGCAACACCACTTCTTCATGATACACCGCAAGAATTAGCACAACCACTTGGCAAGATTAATGACTGGAGCAAAGGTGAGTGTGAACCAATACCAGGAAAGACAATGCCGCAAATTCATGTTGTAGAACGAGATTATAAAACGATTTATGACAAGATGACAGCGCTTGGACCAAACGCTGGAAAACAGCCTATTGGTACGAAAGGAATTTCCTGGTCAGCAGAAAAAGAATATGAACAATTAAAGAGTAGATTAGGTGTTGTTCGTACTGATTCTATCGCAAAAGGATGCCCTGACATAACAGAGGCAATCAATGCTGCCGAAGCAGTGTTAACCCTTTCTTCTACAACAAATGGTCATATGGCCGTAAAAGCTTGGGAAGCTCTTGAAAAACAAACAGATTTACAGCTTCGTGATTTAGCTGAAGAACGCGAAGAAGAATGCTTCACATTCGAACAAATTACAGCGCAGCCAAAAACGGTAATTACATCCCCTGCTTTTACTGGTTCCGAAAAAGGAGGACGTCGTTACTCACCATTTACAACGAATGTCGAGCGTCTTATCCCTTGGAGAACGATAACAGGGCGACAATCTTTCTACTTAGATCACGATATGATGAAAGAATTTGGTGAAACGATGGCAACATTTAAACCAATCTTGCAACATAAACCGTTCCGTAAATCACGCCCTGAAGTAGAAGGGAAAGAAATTACACTGAACTATTTAACACCACATAATAAATGGTCAATTCATAGTATGTACTTCGATTCATTACCGATGTTAACGCTATTTAGAGGTGGTCCAACTGTTTGGATGAACAAAGACGACGCTGCCGAAGCTGGCGTTAATGATAATGACTGGATCGAATGCTTCAACCGTAACGGTGTTGTTGTGGCACGTGCCGTCGTAACGCACCGTATACCAAGAGGAATGGCCTTTATGCACCACGCACAAGATCGTCATATTAACGTGCCTGGTACGAAATTAACAAGCAACCGCGGAGGAACGCATAATAGTCCAACCCGCATTCATGTCAAACCAACACATATGATTGGTGGATACGGCCAATTAAGCTATGGATTTAACTACTATGGTCCAACCGGTAACCAGCGTGACTTAAACGTCGTAATCCGCAAACTGAAGGAGGTAGATTGGCTTGAAGATTAAAGCGCAAGTCGGAATGGTAATGAACCTAGATAAATGCATCGGCTGCCATACTTGTAGCGTAACATGCAAAAACACCTGGACGAATCGTCCAGGTGCTGAATATATGTACTTCAACAACGTGGAAACAAAACCAGGTATCGGTTATCCAAAACAATGGGAAGATCAAGAAAAATATAAAGGCGGCTGGGAATTAAAAAACGGTGAAATCCAGCTAAAGTCTGGTTCAAAAATGAAACGTCTTATGAACATTTTTCATAATCCAGATCAGCCTACAATCGATGATTACTTTGAGCCTTGGAACTATGATTATGAAACATTAACAAACAGCCCGCAGCGAAAACATCAACCAGTAGCTCGTCCGAAGTCAGCAATTACAGGCGAATTTATCGACAAAATTGAATGGGGACCAAACTGGGAAGATGATTTAGCAGGTGGACATATAACAGGATTACAAGATCCGAACGTCAAGAAAATGGAAGAAGATATTAAAACAGATTTTGAGAACGTCTTTATGATGTACTTACCTCGCATTTGCGAACACTGTATGAATCCATCTTGTGTTTCTTCTTGTCCATCTGGCGCAATGTATAAACGTGAAGAAGATGGGATTGTCCTTGTCGACCAAAATGCATGCCGTGCTTGGCGATTCTGTGTATCTTCTTGTCCATATAAAAAAGTGTATTTCAATTGGCAAACAAATAAAGCAGAGAAATGTACAATGTGCTTCCCGCGTATTGAAGCTGGTATGCCAACAATTTGTTCTGAAACATGTGTAGGACGTATTCGTTATATCGGAGTTATGTTATATGACGCTGACAAAGTAAAAGAAGCTGCTTCTGTTGAAGACGAAAAAGATTTATATGAATCTCAGCTTACTGTTTTCCTAGATCCAAACGATCCAGAAGTAGCAGCTGAAGCGAAAAAACAAGGTATTCCTGAAGAATGGATTAAAGCGGCTCAAGAGTCACCTATTTATAAAATGATCATTGATTGGAAAATCGCCCTTCCTCTTCATCCAGAATATCGTACAATGCCCATGGTTTGGTATATCCCACCGCTCAGTCCAATTATGAATATGGTGGAAGGCAAAGGAAGCAACTGGAAAGCAGAAGAAATTTTCCCTGCTATTGATAACATGCGTATTCCAATTCAATATTTGGCCAACTTACTGACAGCAGGCGATGAATCACATATTCGTCTTACATTGAAAAAAATGGCTGTTATGCGAACGCATATGAGAGCACTGCAAATTAATAAAGAACCAGATGAAGCTGTATTAGCAAACTTAGGCTTAACGAAAGAAGATGTGGAAGATATGTATCGCCTTCTTGCTATCGCAAAATACAAAGATCGCTTCGTTATCCCTACATCTCACCGCGAACAAGTTGCAGATTTATATAGTGAGCAAGGAAGCTGCGGTCTTTCCTTCGCAGGTGGCCCAGGTTCTTGTATGACGATCTCTTAAATAAAGGAGGCAGGCAAATATGAAACAAAGTTTACAAACCGCTTTTTCTTGTTCTTCCTTTCTTCTCTCCTATCCTGAACTAGGTTGGAGAGAAGCTTTACTAGAATTACAGGAAGCGATTCAAACGATTGAACACGAAGAAATCCGCGCATCACTTACAACATTTATAAAACAAGCACTAGAAAAAACAAACGATCAACTTATTGATTCTTACGTATATACATTCGACTTCGGAAAGAAAACAAATATGTACCTTACTTACATGAACACAGGTGAACAAAGAGAACGAGGAATTGAATTATTAGAGTTAAAACAGCACTATCAAAAGGCTGGCTTTGCAGCAACAGACAAAGAACTACCTGATTATTTACCACTTCTACTTGAGTTTCTTGCAAACGCGAATGAAGAAGATAGCGAACCGATTATGAGTAAATACACGAAAAATATACAAGCATTGCACAAGCAGCTACAAGAAGCAAATTGTATGTACGAACCAATTATCGCTGCCATTCTCCTCGCTATCGATGCCTGGGGAGTACAAGCGAATTAGAAAGGAGTGTCGTCAAAATGATGAATCAATTTTTATGGGTACTGTTTCCCTATATCATTTTCGCAATCTTTATCGGCGGACACATTTTCAGATACAACTATGATCAATTTGGCTGGACATCAAAATCTAGCGAACTATTAGAAAAGAAAATGCTCCGAATCGGAAGCTTGCTCTTCCACTTTGGCATTATGTTCGTAATCGGTGGACATATCATGGGAATATTAATTCCAGAATCCGTATACAGCTCTTTCAGTATTTCAGAGCATACGTATCATATGGTCGCTATCGGCTTCGGTCTTCCTGCTGGAATCGCTTCTATCGTCGGATTAGTCATTTTAATGTACCGCCGCTTTACAGTAAAACGCATTATCGTAACAAGTACAAAAGGAGACTACGTGGCCCTTGTCCTCTTATTCATCGTAATGTTAGCAGGACTATCCTCTACATTTTTCAATATTGATGCAAAAGGATTTGATTATCGAACAACAATCGGCCCATGGTTCCGCAGCCTCTTTGTTTTCCAGCCGAAAGCAGAATATATGGCAGAAGTACCTATTTGGTTTAAAATCCATATCATTGCAGCGATGGGGCTCTTTGCAACATGGCCATTTACAAGACTTGTACATGTCTTCAGCGTTCCTATGAAATATTTACAACGCAGTTATGTGATTTATCGTAAAAGACAGCCTATTGAATCTGAAAAAGCAAAAATTTAATAAAAATAGCACCTATCTCATAATAGGAGGATAGGTGCTGTTTTTTACATTCATATTCTATGTTTGTTGTTTTTACTATCTTACAACACTTGAATCCCAAGCATCATTGTTACCGGATTTATACCACACTCCACCGATTTGTTGCCAACCTGTTTGCAACAGAAAAGACTCCACTCGTTGTCTAACATTAGAACAAATTTGCGCAATATATAAGAATCATTGCGAGTGTCCTCTCATGTTATTATCCTTGCTCTTCTCCCTGTTTCCCTTGTAAACGGAGCAGACGAAAACGGATGATATGTTATAAGTATGTGAAAAACCCCCCGCTTTTGGCAGGAGGTTTTTCTATAGACCAGGCGCCGAATCAAAATTATCCGTATTCGGTGCAGCCTGTAAGATGCCAGTTGCGCTTATACCGGAATCTGTATTTCCACTTGCTCCTGCAGGTGCTCCTTTCGTATACGTTGTAGTTATTGTATCTCCTGGCTGTAAACAAACCTTTGTTGTTGTTCCAATTACTGTCACAACATCAATATAAGTTGGCCCAGATGCTCCACTATACGTCTTTGATGCACTAAATGAAGTATCCCTTAAATTATCTCCCGTAAATAGATTTCCATAGTTATTAACAATAATAAATTCTTTAATATTTGCCGGCATTACCAGTCAACCTTTCTTTTACGAACCTAATGTTAATTCACTTGTTTCTAACGGAGGAATAAATACAGTCCCCCTCGGTACCTCTGCTGGCATGCGCTTCCCATTTAAAAAGGTGGCAACGCTTGAAGCCCCAGAACCAGCATATATTTTCGCTACAGCAAATGGTTCGATACTAAAACAATCGCCTACATTTACCGCTCCTCGATTATTTATAATTTTAATCTTCCGAAGAAATGCACTCATAAGTAACCTCCTTTCTAAGAAAAGGATTCTTTTGTACACTGTATGCAAAAAAAAAAAACTTGAAACAAACACGTTTCAAGTTTTAAGAACGAACTATTGAATTTCACCTTCATATTGCAGCATACCGCCGACCATATTTACCGTTTTAAACCCTTGTTCATTTAAATAGTGACATACATTTTCACTACGCATTCCTGATCTACAAATAAAGATATATTCATTTTCTTTATCAAAGAAGTCGACTTTATTTGGGATATCACCCATTTTAATATGTACAGCTTCTGGAATTTTCCCTTGTGCTACTTCCTCATCTTCACGCACATCTACTAAAAATAATGTTTCTCCATTTTCTAAACGTTCTTTCACTTCTTCTGTTGTAATTGTTTTTACTTCCGTCATATCCATAATTCCTCCTTATATACAATGTAACTCTAAGTAATCAGCTTTTTCTTTACTCATCTATTCATCTCCAATTTTAGCATGCAAAATTACGAACGCAAACACTTGAAACTTCTTATCTTTTTATTGTTTCTCAGCACAATTGCAAATGAATCTATTTACAAATATAGCTTTTACATTGTATCCTCAATATACTTGTTTTACGAAAGGAGTCACTTGAAATGACACTTGTTCTTTTCATTATAGGTCTCATTTTTTTAACTCTTGCTATCATTTCACTTGGTGTATTTAACAAAAGTAAGCCTACACAATCTTCTCAAGAACGATCATTCCTCTATTTATTAATCGGCATTGCTTGTTTAGGATTGTGCATTGCAACATACCTCTTCCGTTTAAAAATCATCTAAAAAAAGGTGCCTGCTTAACGACTTGCACCTTTTCTTTTACACCTGGCTAGACACTCTTCTCCTTAAAAACTCATCCACTTTCTTTTCAAATAAATGAACATCTATTACTCCAGCCATATGACCATTTATACTTTCAATCTCATACAATTCCGCATACTTCCCTTGCTTCCTAAGCACGTCTACCATTTGATAATTATAACGAGAAGGTTGCAACAAATCTTGTTTGCATGGAATCATAAGCACATCTGCCTCGATTTGAAAAAGTGCTTCTTCTAAAGAAGAAAAGCCGTGGGCAAGATCATGTAATAATGTGGCCTTTGCTGTATACATCCATGAATTCGCATCAACAAAAGTAATATTTTGAAGTGTCAACGCATTTATATTTTGTTCAAATGACAGTAATGCCGAGAAATTCTCATAAGGTGCTGTTTCTGCACTATTACGCTGAAATGTCGTTTCATAATAGTGAGCATCAAATGCATTTATAAACATCATTTTTCCTGCTACATGTAATCCTTTCATTGGCTGTTCTTCCCCATAATTTCCATCATTCCACTTCGGATCTAACTGAATAGCTTCGATTGCATTTTGCAGAACATTAACCGACGTTACAACCGGATTTTGCGGGTTCGTAATTACACCAATCATCCGCTCTACCACATCCGGATAATGAACAGCCCATTGCTGTGCAATCATTCCACCAGCTGAAGGCCCTATGACAGCATGCAATCTTTTAATTCCCATGGCTTTCACTAATTCATATTGCACACGTGCCACATCTAAAAACGTAAATACCGGAAACTCCATCCCATATTCAAATCCTGTTATTGGATTGATTGATTTTGGCCCCGTTGTCATTACATAAGGATTCTTCACTTGTACATTGCAAATATTATCGGTACATATTACAAAATAGCGATCTGTATCAATTGCTTTCCCCGGACCAATCAGTCCATCCCACCATCCAGGAAATGGATCCTCTTCCGTATATTTTCCCGCGGCATGGCTTGTTGCACTAAAATAATGACAGACTAAAATCACATTTGATTTTTCCCAATTTAATTTACCGTATGTCTCATATCCAATCTGAACGGGAATTTTCATGCCGTTTTCAAATGTGAATTCTTTTAAATAAAAGTTTTCTTTTTTCACATGTAGCAATTTTTTCCCTCCTTCGCTACATTTCTTCCAACATGTTCATTCATATATTTTTCAGCTTATAAAAAGAGAAACTTTCTCTTAAAGGAAATTTATATATATAAAATGAAATTCCTTCTTACTCTCTTAAATAAGTGCATAATATACAAAAATACCCACAAACTAACATTATCTAACATCATTAAAGAGGGAATACATATGATATGGAAATGGTTTCGCAAGAAAAAAAAATCAAGTAAAACAGATTCAAAAGAGCAAGCTCAAGCTACTCAGCAAGACAAGCAAGATCAAAACAAACAACAGCAAGCTGCTCAGCAAGACAAGCAAACACAAAATAAACAACAGCAAGCTGCTCAAGATACGAAACAAGATACACAAACGCAGCAAAATAATAATAGCAATAGCATTTATGATTTCAGTAAACCTGAGAAAGAAAAGGCTCACTCTCTTCAAGATTTATTAGAAAACCTAAAAGCATCTAGTGATTTTGTAAGTTATCATACGTCAGATGATGAAACAATGCCGTACTGGATTTCTTATTATCGGCCATCACTTGATGGGGAAAAATTACAAAAATATTTAATGCCAGCATTACTAGAGCGTACATACTCTACATTAGAAGAATTAAAAGAACATATTCCGATGAGCGGGATTACGATTACAAACGACCTTCAAAAAATTGAAGATATGGTTTTAAAAGGGCATGCGATTGTACAGTTACATAAACAAGATCAAAAATGTATCTTAGCAAATATCACAATTGATAATTATCGGGCACCATCTATTCCCTTAAATGAATCTACAGTTATTGGTCCACAAGAGGGATTTGTAGAGGATATTGATACGAATATTAACTTAGTACGTAAACGCCTTCCGGTGTTAGCACTACAAACAAAAGAAGTTATCATTGGGACGTTCTCTAAAACAAAAGTTGTCATGATGTATTTAGAGAATCTTGCTGAAAAAGACAGTGTTGATTATTTAGAAGAATCACTTCGTACAATTGAATACGATCAAATCAACGACAGCTCCTATATTCAAGAATTAATGGGAGAAAAATCAATCTTCCCACTATATATTAATACAGAACGTACAGACCGAGTAACGACCGCATTAATTGATGGGAAAATCGCTATTTTTGTAGATGGTTCACCGAGCGTCTTACTCACTCCTGTTTCATACTTTGATTTTTTCGTTTCACCAGAGGATTACAACGTATCTTGGCTTTACGCTACGTTTTCAAGACTTTTACGACTCATTGCTGTTCTATTTTCCATCTGCGCAGCACCATTATATGTTGCCATTTTAAGTTATCATTACGAATTAATTCCAAGCGATTTACTCGAAACATTAATTTTATCAAGAGCACAAGTTCCTTTCCCACCTTTAATAGAAGCGCTCTTTCTAGAACTAGTTATTGATTTACTTAGAGAGGCCGGGGCTAGGCTGCCAATGAAAGTAGGGCAAACACTCGGTATTGTAGGCGGTATCGTAATCGGACAAGCATCTGTACAAGCAGGACTAACAAGTAATATTTTGTTAATCATTGTCGCCTTATCCGCGTTAGCTTCCTTTATCACACCGATTTATAAGATGGGGAACGCAGTTCGCTTACTACGATTCCCATTCCTTTTATTTGCAGAATTAGGTGGACTATTTGGAATTTCACTAGGTTTTATCTTTTTATTTACTCATCTATTCAGGCTTTCTTCTTTACGGAAACCATTCGCGCTCTTTTATCCAGCAAGGAAGCAATCAATAAAAGACTCTTGGGTCCGATTTCCGTTATCTATGATTGATACAAGGGATATTCAAGCAAGACCGCAACACGTAAAAAAATCAGCAACAGGAATTTCAATAAAACATACATCTGATTTTGATGAATAAGAAACGAGGTGCACCTATGAGTAAAGTCAAAACAAAATATCAAATATCTCCCATCTTTGTTTTCTTCTTAGTTCATAGTGCACAGTTCGGTGCTGGAGTTCTCGGGTTTGCACGCATTATTGCTAAAGTTGCAGGCTATGATGCTTGGATTGGCGTTCTTATCACTGGAATCATCATTCATATTCTCGTTTGGGTGATGTATTACTTATTAAAAAATACAAACGGCAACCTAATAGATCTTCATCAGCAAACTTTTGGAAAATGGCTCGGTAATGGCATTAGTATTGTATTCATGTTGTATTTTTTCGCTTTGAGTATATCCGTTGTTCGAACGTATGTTGAGATTGTTCAAGTATGGATGTTTCCTACCGGGTCCACTTGGATGTTCACAATCTTTTTATGTTTATTAAGTTACTACGTCATCTCATCAGGATTTCGCGTCATGACCGGTATCTGTGTACTTTCAATCGTGGGAACATTAGGTTATATTTTTCTTAGTTTTTTTATGTTGCGATACGCACATTGGGAAAATTTACTTCCTGTTTTTTCACATTCTTTCGGAGATATTTTAAAAGCATCTCAATTTTCAATTTATAGTATGACAGGCTTTGAAATCTTGCTTATGATATACCCATTTGTGAAGAATCCCGAAAAATCTCATAAATTTGCACAATATGGTGTATTGTTCTCTAACATTTTATATTTATTTAGCACGATTTTGGCATTCGCTTTTTTTAGCGAAAAACAGTTATCAAAAACAATTTGGTCTCAACTTTCCATGACACAAGTTATTAAATTACCCTTTATCGAACGACTAGAATACATTGCCATCTCTGGCTATGCACTTGTAATTCTTACAAGTTCTATTCTTCCATTATGGGCCGCTACAAGAGGAACGCATGAAATCTTTCATGTAAAGCAAAAATACATTTTACTTTCTTTCATACTAATTACCATTATTGTTTCACAACTTTTAACAAACAGGCACGATATCAACGATTTTATTAGTTATATTTCCAAAATTAGTCTTTGGCTTATGTATGTTTACATCCCAATCTTATTTCTTATCGTGTGGGTGAAAAGAAAATGGAAAAAATCAAGAGAAAACTAATTCTTCTTTCATGTATTTGTTTATTCACCATAACAGGCTGTTTGCAAAAAAATATTGTTGATGATGTTCAGTTAATTCAAGGGGTTGTTTTTGATACAGCAAAAAACAATAAAATAAAGGTGACATCGGTTTGTCCGGTGCAACGAAAAGGAAATAAAGTACAGGTCTACGAAGGAGTAGCAAATGCCGTTAAACAAGTAAAAGCTGATACTTCTTTGGAATCTTCTCAACCATTTGCAAGCGGACAAATGCGCATTGCTTTGTTTACTACAAAAATTGCCAAAAAGGGATTGTCGACCTCCTTTGACACATTGGTTCGTGATGTCAGCATCGGAAACTCATTGTATGTTGGATTATTAGAAGGAAATGGACCTGAGCTGTTTAAAGGAAAATATACAACTTCAGCTAATGTTGCTATTTATATAACAAAAATGTTAGAGCATAACATGCAAACAGGCCCCTTACCAACTGATAATTTACATTTAGGTGCATTTCGTTATTATCGTGAAGGCCAAGATTCTTATATGCCTATCCTAAAAAAGAGTAAAGACAAAATCAAAATCACTGGCATTGGACTTTTAAAAAAGGATAAGTATGTCGGAAAAATTGATCAACAAGATATGTTCGTATTTAAGGGATTATTGGAAAAACATCGGTTAGATTCACACGAATTTAAAAGTAATAATGGATATGTAATGATCAATAATATACGCTCCAAGCCAACGTATACTGTAAATGTAAAAGCTGGAAAGCCTTCCTTTTTAATTAAAGTAAAAATGGATGCACGCATTCTAGAACTTTCGAAACAAATAAACCTAGAAAATAAAAAGAACACTAAAAAAATATCACGAGAAGTTGAACAACGCTTAAATGCTAAAGCCGCAAAACTTATCAAAAAATTCAAATCTCTAAATGTTGATCCCCTTGGGCTAGGAGCTCAATTTAGACAACACTATAGACCATTTAAATTAGCAGAATGGCAAAAAATGTACAAAGACGTACCTATCACAGTAAAGTATAAGGTTAATATTACAAATTCAGGTGTAATCGAATAATAGGAGATATAGTTTCCTCAAAATGTAAGATAATGATTGAACTCCTCTTTCGGTCATGATACAACGGAGAGAGGAGTTTTTTATACTACTTACAAAATTACTTACATAGAGAAAAAGATATTTACGGGGGAGCTTATGTCTAAAAAGTTAGTAAAGCCTATTTTATATGGTATCCTATTTCTCAGCGTCTTTTTATTTGCTCATACATACTTAAAAAATGTTTCATTTACACGTTATTTACTTGTTGTTGTACCAATGCTACTTGTGGGGATGTTTGGGATTGATCTTGCTGTATCATTTTTAATAAAAAAAGAAGAGTAGCGATAGAGAGAACATCTTATTTTATATAGGATGTTCTTTTTATTAAATAATCTCCTTATGTTACAATGAAACTCGGCACAAAACGAGAAAGGATGAAACAACATGACTAACGAAAAAGGTTTAGATAAAGGATATGAACTTGTCGCAAAAATGCACGAGGTATTTGGACATCCTGTTACAGATGTACCAACAAAATTAACTGAAGAGCGTGCAAAAATTCGCGCAAGCTTTATGCAAGAAGAGCTAGAAGAGTTTTTAGAAGCTAATACTGTAGAAGATCAATACGATGCATTAATTGACCTTATTTATTTCGCGTTTGGAACATTTGCAGAAATGGGAGTACGTCCTGATAAAGGCTTTGAAATTGTAAACAATGCCAATATGGCAAAACTATTCCCTGATGGAAAACCACGCTTCCGTGAAGGCGACGGAAAAATTTTGAAACCAGAAGGCTGGCAAGCACCAGAGCCACAGTTACGTGCTGAAATTGAGCGTCAACGCCAAGAAGCATTAGCAAAAGCAGGAAAATAAATAGCCCGGTAGCTTCTATTGTTGCAGCTTATTTTGTCAAGAGGTTGATGTGTTGTATCAAATCGCAGATATATTTAAAGAAGCAACGATATATCTAAGAAAGGAGCTCTCTTTATAAGGAGAGCTCCTTTTCTTATTTCTTCTTCTTTTCTGTCGGTTGGCTTTGTTTAGCGAAATTAGATGAATCATCGAAATTCGGTTGCTTTTTACCAGCATTATTACTTCTACCTTTTCCCATATGTAAGCACCTCCCCTCCCTTTTACTATTCCCAAAATAAAAAATCCCCTTCTTTCAAGAGAATTTTTTAATATGTTTCTTTATCCCATTAATGTCCGATTTGTCCAGCATGTCCTGCAGTACTTCCTGCACTTCCAGCCCCGCCATACCATATTGGATGTTGCTGTTGCTGATGATGTACTTGTTGCTGATGATGTACTTGTTGCGGGTGATGACCATGTTGCTGATGATGTACTTGTTGCGGGTGATGACCATGTTGCGGGTGATGACCATGTTGCGGGTGATGACCATGTTGCGGGTGATGCACTTGTTGCGGGTGGTAACCATGATGCTGATGATGTACTTGTTGCGGGTGGTGACCGTGATGCGGGTGGTGGCCGTGATGCTGGTGATGACCGTGATGCTGGTGATGACCATGGTGCGGGTGATGACCATGATGCGGGTGATGACCATGATGCGGGTGATGACCATGAATCATTTGTGGAGACGTACCTACTCCTCCTACTAGAATAGGTGGGGTACCACCAAATCCTGGTTGTGAACCAATTGGTGCAGGGAAACCAGTTTGTGCCCCGCCTACAAATGTTGGAAATGTAGTTGGTGCTCCCACAGGAACTCCTCCTTGTGCTCCGCCTACAAATGCTGGAAATGTAGTTGGTGCTCCTACTGGAACTCCTCCTTGTGCCCCGCCTACAAATGCTGGAAATGTAGTTGGTGCTCCTACTGGAACTCCTCCTTGTGCTCCAACTACAGATGTAGGGAATCCTGCTGATACGCCCCCCATCCATGTTGGGTTTCCGCCGCATCCTCGCTGCATGGCCCCTGCCTTTAACATATTCGTCTCACCTGGCATAAAGCCGTGTGATGCGTTATTATTCATCCCTCTCATTTCTTTCACCTCTTCCTCTCAACTTAGCCTACCTTTTTTATCATATTTCACATGAGAGAATAGGTGTTTGTCTACAAATAAATTCCTTCATCACAAAAAAAGAGCAATCCCAAAAAGGACTGCTCTTTCGTATTAGTTTGCAACAATATTAACAAGTTTTCCAGGAACAACAATTACTTTACGAACTGTTTTTCCTTCAATTTGTTCTTTAACTGCCTCAATCGCTAGTTGTTCCATTTCTTCTTTTGATGCGTCTTTTTTCGTTTTCAGTTTTGCACGAACTTTCCCCATAACTTGAACAACGATTTCAACTTCATCTTCTACAAGTTTTGACTCATCAAATGTTGGCCAGCTTGCATATGTGATTGTTTCACTGTGCCCAAGTTTGCTCCAAAGTTCTTCAGCAACGTGTGGTGCAACTGGTGCAATCATTTTCACAAAACCTTCTACATATTCTTTCGGAAGAACTTCTGCTTTATATGCATCGTTAATGAACATCATCATTTGAGAGATTGCCGTGTTAAAGCGAAGCTCTGCATAGTCTTCTGTTACTTTCTTCACCGTTTGATGGTATGCCTTTTCAAGTTCCTTATTTGGTGCATAAGTAATTTTCTCACTTAGTTCACCGTTATCTTGAACAAATAGACGCCATACGCGATCTAAGAAGCGACGAGCTCCATCAAGACCATTTTCAGACCAAGCGATTGAAGCATCTAATGGTCCCATGAACATTTCGTAAAGACGAAGTGTATCTGCACCATGACTTGCTACGATATCATCAGGATTTACAACGTTACCTTTTGATTTACTCATTTTCTCGTTGTTTTCACCTAAGATCATACCTTGGTTAAATAGTTGTTGGAATGGCTCTTTCGTTGGAACCACACCGATATCATATAATACTTTATGCCAGAAACGAGCATATAGTAAGTGAAGTACAGCATGCTCTGCACCGCCGATATAAATATCAACTGGAAGCCATTGTTTTACTTTTTCAGGATCTACAAGTGCTTCGCTGTTGTTTGGATCAATATAACGTAGGTAGTACCAGCAGCTACCAGCCCATTGTGGCATTGTATTTGTTTCACGACGACCTTTTTTACCAGTTTCAGGATCTACAACGTTCACCCACTCTTCAATGTTTGCAAGTGGTGATTCACCTGTACCAGATGGGCGAATATTTTCTGTTTTTGGAAGAACTAATGGTAATTCTTCTTCTTTCACAGCTGTCATTGTGCCATCTTCCCAATGGATAACTGGAATTGGCTCACCCCAATAACGTTGACGGCTGAATAACCAGTCACGAAGACGGTATGTTACTTTTTGATTTCCTGCACTTGTTACTTCAAGCCATTCAATCATTTTTGCAATTGCTTCTTCTTTATTTAAACCATCTAAGAATGCCGAGTTTACGTGCGCACCATCACCTGTATGTGCTTCTTTTGTGATGTCTCCGCCTTTTACAACTTCTTTCATAGGAAGATCGAAGTTTTTCGCAAATTCATAATCACGCTCATCGTGAGCTGGAACTGCCATTACAGCACCTGTTCCGTAAGTTGCAAGAACATAGTCAGCAATCCAAATTGGTAATTTCTCACCGTTTACTGGGTTAATCGCATAAGCACCAGTGAATACGCCTGTTTTTTCCTTCGCAAGTTCTGTACGCTCTAAATCACTTTTCGCTTTTACAGAATCAATGTATGCTTCTACTGCTTCTTTTTGGTCTGCAGTTGTAATTTCTGCAACAAGTGCATGCTCTGGAGCAAGTACGCAGTAAGTTGCGCCAAATAGTGTATCAGGACGCGTTGTGAAAATTGTAAACTTCTTATCTGTACCATCGATATTGAAGTGTACTTCTGCACCTTCAGAACGACCAATCCAGTTACGCTGCATATCTTTTAAGCTTTCTGGCCAATCAAGCTCATCTAGATCTTCAAGTAGGCGATCTGCATAAGCAGTGATTTTTAACATCCATTGTTTCATCGGACGACGCTCAACAGGATGTCCGCCGCGCTCACTCTTACCGTCGATTACTTCTTCGTTTGCAAGTACTGTCCCAAGTGCTGGGCACCAGTTTACAGGAATTTCATCTACGTAAGCTAATCCTTTTTCAAATAGCTGTAAGAAAATCCATTGTGTCCATTTGTAGTAGTTTGGATCTGTTGTATTTACTTCACGGTCCCAATCATAAGAGAAACCTAATGCTTTAATTTGATTTCGGAACGTGTTAATGTTTTTCTCTGTAAATTCTGCTGGACTGTTTCCAGTATCAAGTGCATATTGCTCTGCTGGAAGACCGAATGCATCCCATCCCATTGGATGAAGAACATTATATCCTTGCATACGTTTCATACGAGATAAAATATCCGTTGCTGTATATCCTTCTGGATGCCCTACGTGTAGGCCTGCACCTGATGGATATGGGAACATATCTAGTGCATAAAATTTTGGTTTTTCTGTCTCATCTGGCGTACGGAATGTTTTATTCTCTTCCCAATACGATTGCCACTTCTTCTCAATTTCTTGATGATTAAAGCTCATGAGATATCCTCCATTCAAGTTATATTTATTTTCACCGCCTAAAATACAAAAAACCTCTCATCCCTAGAAAGGGACGAGAGGTTATAGATTCCCGCGGTACCACCCTAAATTAATGTAATAAAAGATGTTCAAAACGTCCCGTAAAGGTCGCTAAACAAGCATCAATATATACATTCGCTTAGATCCGTAACGTGGATTAACGGCAATTGCTACTTCATTTCACAACTGCAACTCAAAGGCGAGTTCATAACGAAACGTGGATTGACTTGCACCGACCGTCAACTCTCTAAACCAGCTTCTATTACTACTACTCCTTCTCACTGTTATTACAATATGAGTTAATTTAAATATATTCTAAAACAAGTTACATGTTCCGTCAAACTAAACCGCAATTTTTTCTTCTACTGTTTCTTCTACTTTTACTCGTTTATCATACATACTCGTTGCGATAAGTGCTACTACAAGCATTACCATGATTGCAATAAACAATACTTCCATATTATATAAGTCAACAATCGCTCCGCCGACAACAGGTCCAAACATTTTTCCAACAGTCGCCGCACTATTTACAACGCCTTGATAGAAACCAATCTTATCATTTGGCGCAAGGATATTTGCAATTGTTGGAACAGCTGGCCATACAAATAATTCACCAATTGTTAATGTCACCATCGCGACAAGGAACATCGTGAATTGCTGCGCTTGACTAAGTACGATAAATGACACTGCAAAAATACCGATTCCAATCATAATTTGTTGTTTTAAAGAACGCTTCATCGCACGAATCATCATACTTACAAGCGGCTGTGCACAAACGATCATTGCCCCGTTTATCGTCCATAATAAACTATAATGACGAAGGCTAATATTTAGCCCCTGCATATGCGTCGCAATTGCACCTTGCCACTGTACGTATGTAACCCAACATAAAGCATATGCTACACATACGATAAGAAGCGCCTTGAATCCTGGTGTAAGTGACCAACCTTTTTTCGCTTTGACCGCTGTTTGTATACTTTGTTCGTTTTTGTCCTCCATACCACGGAATCCGATAAAGGCAATTAAAAAGAAGATAAAGTATAAAATAAAATTCGCTAAGAAAATATAATCAAAACGATACGAAGCAACTAAACCACCGCACGCCGTTCCAACAGCGATTCCAACATTTTGTCCAACATACATCGCATTAAATGCTCTTCGTCCTCCCTCTGGCCAAACAGTGCCAACCATTGCGTACATCGATGGAAAGACCATTCCAGACCCGAATCCAATTAACGCTAGCCAAACAACATACAACGGCCAACCATGGAAAAACACAAGACCTAAAATCGACACAAGTGTAATAACAATTCCTACTAAAATTGATTTATATCCGCCCCATTTATCAAATAACACACCACCGAGCAAATTACCGATTACACCAGTTAACGAGTTAATCATCAACACCATTCCGGCCACAGATAGAGACTTCCCTAAATGATCGTGTAAATAAATTGTATTAAAAGGCCATAAAAAAGAAGCACCCGTGACATTAATGATCATCCCAGCTACTAATAGCCATACTTTCCTTGGCATAGTTTCCCCTCCTATTCTGTTTTTTCGTTCTATCCATAATAGTAAAATTGTAGTCGTTTTTAAATAGGAAGGCAACTGATTAATAGTTGGTGAAATTCAGACAATGAGATGTAGACTATATAAACACAAATTAAAAAATCGATATAAAAACCCTCTTTTTTAGGCAGGCAAGAGCATCTGGTCACGCATAGAAACCGTCAGGACCTTTTCCTGCGACATGCAAGGTCTAAAAGTAGCGATCATGGTGTATTCTGCACGGCAGTGACTTATAAAGAAAAGCGGAGCCGACCGTTTAGGCCTGTTGGCTAAGGTTCTTTCACGCAGAAGGTGTTTTTTACCTTCTCGTGTGGAAGGTTCTTAGACATGAGGGCCTAGGAGGCAGAGCTAGACAAAGATGTCGAAAAAATTAAAATAGATATATATAAAACCCACATCTACATAAAGAGGTGGGTTTTCGTTCACGCTTTACAGCATTGGGAGAATACACTGAAATTTCATCCCCTTATAAATCACGTGATTTAAATGTACGAATCGCTATAAAAATAGCTGCTAGCACATATAAAACAACATAAACAATCATCATATTACTCGGCGCTGAAACACTCCCGAACACTCCTTGTGAGGCTATTGATAAAGGATTGTCTCCTGAATCAAATAAATAGATTGTCATTTTACGATACATTGTATCAATTGGGAATAAAAGGCTTGCGATTATGCCCATGTTTACAAGTGCTGTTTTTTGTGCCAATGTACCGATTTGTTCAACAAATCCGCCAATAAATCCAGTTCCGTACAAAATAATTAACACAATGCCAGCATTTAATGTTGCCATACGCGTGCTTAGTAATATCGCGATGCTAATTAAAATAACGGGCTGGATCAAGAAGAGAGCCAATGCTTTTATAATCTGCGTCGCCGTGAAATCTAAATGAAACGCGCTCCCTCCCATTGTTTGATGAATAAGCACGATACTTATAAATAGAAAGGCTGCGTACGCAATCAGTAACAAGCATAAGCCGATCCATTTTCCCATTAAAAAGGAAAAGCGTGAGATTGGCCTCGTTAACCACGTATCAATTTGATGGCTTTCAATTTCATTGGCAATACTGCCAACACTACTTAAAATAGCTAACAACGCCGTAATAAACGAAGAAAAGTACAACCCCACTCCAAGAAGCTGTGTAGAAAAGAAACTCTTACCCATAAAGTCTTGAGCTGCCGAAATACCGCTAGATTTCCCTGGAAGAATTTCACTAACGGCATAATGAATGGCCACCCCATAAAATATTAAAAAGACAAATGTCATACATAACGTAATAGTAAAAATACGCTTTAACAGAATTTCTTTAAATGATAACTTGGCGATTGTCCACATGCTGCGTCCCCTCTCTCTTATTTACCCAGTACATAAACACATCTTCCAAATGCGGGTGAACCGGATTTAACTGATACACTGGAATATGTAGTGCTACAAATGCTTCTAACAATCTAGGAATGTCATCTTCTTGTTGTAGCGTAATAATCCAACGCTTACGATTTTGCTGTTCTTCTATCTTCCGTACATTTTTAACAAACGAAGGCAGTTGTTTAAAGAACAATTCGCTCTTTTCACCAAGTGTTACTTCAATTTCCGTTTGAATCATCATCAACGAGCGCCAATCTCCTTGGACAATTAACTCTCCCTTATTAATAATCGCCACGTGATCACATACATGTTCAATTTCATTTAATAGATGGCTGTTTAAAAATACTGTCTTCCCTTGGTCCCGAAGCTCTTCCATTAAATGACGCACTTCTTTCCGCCCGATTGGATCAAGCGCAGATGTTGGCTCATCTAAAAAAATCAATTCCGGATCAGAAAGCAGGGCACACGCAAGTCCGATACGTTGCTGCATTCCTTTTGAATAACCGCGAATTTTTTCTTTTTCCCTACCCTTTAAGCCAACTTTTTCAATAACCTCACTCATTTTTGCTTTCCGCTCACGAGAAGGAAGATCGCATAGTTTTGCATGTGTTTCAAGTAACTGCCATCCGGTCAGCCAATCAGGATAGCGAAACAGCTCAGGTAAATAGCCAATACGCCGTTTTGATTCTATTGTCCCAATCGGCTGTCCTAACATTTGCGCTGTTCCCGAATCCGCATGAATCAATCCAAGCATCGTTCGCACAAACGTACTTTTCCCTGCACCGTTAGGGCCTATAAATCCGAATACAGTACCGCGCGGCACATCTAATGAAATGTTGTGGATACCGCCTTTTCCGTTATATTGTTTTGTTAAGTTCTTCGTTTGAATAATCCAGTCTTGTGTCATGTTTTACCCCCGCTCTATACAGGAACAGAGCCGCCCCATTTCGCGGAGCCGCTCTTGTTCAATCATTATTTTAATTCATTTGCAAGTTTAATAAGATCGTTTGCATTCAATTCTTTCTCTTGCTCTTTATGTTGCTCGACCATGTGCATTTTCCCATCTTTCTCCCAAATAAGTACATTTTCATATTCAGCGCTATATAAGACGGCCTTTACTCCTTGAACCTTTGTCTCCGATACTTTTGCACCTTTTGCTACATAGGGAATCGGCAATGTATGTGTCCAATCTTGAATACCTGCAAGTTGTGTTTTCACATTCCCTGGAATAATCGGAAGCTCTAAAACTGTTTTTTGTAATTTCGTAACATTTACACCTTCTGGAACAGAAATTTTTGGTGCATCAATTACATTATAGGAAAAAGCGCGTGATGTTCGATTGCCCTCAACTTCTATTTGAGTACGTACTGATTCCGGAACTGTGATTGAAAACTGCTTACCATTCAAAGCACTTTCAAACTCAGTATTGCTTTGTAGTTGTTTCAATAATTTATTAGCTTTTTCTGTATCGAGCTCAAATTGCATAATAAATGACGAATTCACATCCACATTCGTTACCCGATATCCATTTGGCACTTTTGGAACTGCATACCCAGCTTCTCTTGCTTGCTGTTCCGACTGAAAATGAGCATCTTTTTTGCTTCCATTATCTTTGATTCCTATTTTACCAATTCCTTTAATGGACTTCTCTCCTTCTTCCATATTAGAAATCCATCCTTCAATTTCACGTAAGTCCGAATCGGTAAGTTGAACGAACTGCACATCCTTTACTCGAAAAATCGATAACAAGTTATTTGCTCCTGCCCGTACTTCTGGAACTGTTAAAGACACACATACAACTGCTGCCGCTGCTGCTGCAGTAATCCAACGTTTAGATGATTTCTTCATATTATGCCATCTTCCCTTCTTTTTACTTTCTTCACTGTTTGTTTCTTCCATTTTATGATTTTGTATATTTTGTTCAAAGGTTTTCCAAGCTTGTTCAACATCGATATCAATCTCTTCACTAACGTTTGTGAATTCATCATCCAATACAACTTCTCCCCATTGATTAAGCTTACTTACTTCTTCTAACGCCTTTTGACATGCTTTACAATGGTCAAGATGTTGAATATATTGCTTTCTTTCATCGCGGTTTAATTCTCCATCTAAATACGCTTGAATAAATCCAATATCTTGGCATTTCATTTGTCACTCCTCCTTCATCCCTCTATACATCTTCCGAAATTTCGCTTTCGCTCGTGCTAGCAATGTTCCAACCGAGGAAACTTCCATATGAGTAGCCTCCGCGATTTCTTTATATTGAAATCCCGAAAACTTCATTAATAAGAGGGTACGTTCACGCTCATCCATTTCTTTTAATGTACTTTGTACACGAGTAATTTCTTCTTTTTGAATACATTTCTCTTCCGATGACGGACTACTCATTGATTGTTTATAATTTGCTTCTTTTTCAATTCTTGCTTGATGCCTTTTTTCAGATCGCAAATAGTTATATGCTGCATAAATAGATGCTTTTGCCAGCCATGCCGATACACTTTCAATCTCTTTCCATTCTGTATGATATAATTGCAAAAATACTTCCTGCGCTAAATCTTCAGCAATCGCTTGCTCTCGCACAATTCGCATAATTTGTCTCACAACTTGAGCATAATATTGTTTAAATACATCTTGAAACTGTATATTAGAAACTGAATCTTGTTCATATATATTTAACAATGAAGCTTTCACCTCCACTCGTTTCTTCCTCCTTATTAGCCACTTTCACTATAAAGAAACCACAAATTTGCTATTTGTGACAAAAAATAAAAAATATTTTCTTGTAATGGTTCATTCTTATTATAACCGTGTATTGAAACCCATTTTAATTCCTTGTTCTCTAAGAAACTTTGTTCAGAAGCATAAATCGTATATATAAAAAAAGGACCTGCCTCAAAAGACCGCTTTTAGTGGTCTTTTGGGGCAGCTCCTTTCTATATTGGAATCGATCTCTAAAACATACATTCTATCCCACATGATTTCCTGTTATAACTTGCATTCTGTTTTGTAATTACATCAATAGAACTATTTATGACTAATCTTTATATTTTAATTTCCCACAGGTGATTCATCCTATTTCTGATTTTGACCGCTCTTTAGAACTCCATTTAAATATTTTATCTAATACAGCATATATCCTATTGGATTCCTTCGCTAGTAAAGGTCCTATAGATGCCAATATCAAAACATATAAAGCTGAAAATGGTTTAATTGTAGCCATTAAGCCACCTGCCATTCCGATATTCGCTAAAATAATAGAAAATTCTCCTCTTGATACAATTGTTAATCCAATATTCACAGAAACCTTATGGGATAACCCCGCTTTACGTCCAGCAATCATTCCAGCTACAAAGTTTCCGCAGATTGTTAATAGAACTGCTCCTAGTGTTAACCATACAGCCCCACCAAGTGAAAACGGATCTATACTTAAACCGAAACTGAAAAAGAAGATAGCTCCAAAGAAATCACGGAAAGGAACAACAAGATGTTCAATTCGATCACTATGTTCTGTTTCAGAAAAAACGAGTCCTAATAGAAGAGCTCCAATCGCTTCCGCAACATGAATCGTTTCTGAAATACCAGCTATAAAGAATAAAGCTGCAAATACTACGATAATAAATATTTCATTTGAACTAATATCTAATAACTTATTTAAAATAGGGGTACCTTTTCTTGCCACTATAAAGAATAGCAGCATATATCCTAACGCGATACCTATAGAAGTAATTGCACCTAAAAATGATGCATGATCTCCGAGAACCAGTCCAGAAACTACTGATAGATATACAGCAAGAAAAATATCTTCAAACATAATAATCCCTAAAATTAGTTCTGTTTCATTATTACCGGTTCTTCTTAAATCCACTATTACTTTTGCCACAATAGCACTAGAAGAAATTGTAATAATCCCTGCTATAATTAATATTTCTAATAAAGGAAAACCAGCAAGATACCCATATAATAACCCTAAAGTAAAATTAATGAGGATATATATTGTTCCACCAGTAACAATAGAGCGACCGGATTTAATTAGTTTTTTCATGGAAAACTCTAAACCCAAGTAAAAAAGAAGGAAGAGGACACCGATTCTCCCAAGAAAAGAAATAACTTCTGCACTTTCTATAAATCTGAAATCGATAACACCAATTACAGGAGCATGAGGCCCCACTAACATTCCGAGGATGATAAGGAAGGGAATAATGGAAAATTTAAATCTCCCAGCAAGTATTGCACCAATTGCAACTAAAACTAAGGCTGTTCCAACTTCTAAAATCAAAGTATTCATCGACTATCAATCCCCCCCATTTGAAAGTAATTCCTTAATAAATCTTTTAATCTCTAGCCTTTCTCCAGATAGAACTAGCATATCACCTGCGTCAATTACAGAATCTGGTCCTGGATTAAATAACTTCTTCATATTCTTTTTCATGATTGCAATCACAGTTACATTGTATTTTTTTCTTATTCCGAGATCGCCAATTGTTTGACCGATTGCTGAAGCACTATTTTCAACTTTAAACCACTCAATTGCTAATCCCTCAAACACCATTTCAATTGTTTCTAAGGCTTGTGGTTTATATACCATCCCCCCTAATATGGCAGCGATTTGTCTTGCTTCCGAGTCACGAAGAGAGATACTTGAAATACTTTCATCATGACTAGAATCAAAATGGTACATTTCTCTGCGTCCATCATCATGAATAACAATCACCATTTTTTCGTTATTTTTAGTAATTACTTCAAATTTATAACCGATACCCGGAAGCTCACTTTCTCTAATATTCATTATATTTCCTCCTTGGTATGTTTAATTTGCAATACTGTTTGTTTTATAAATCTACATCAATTTTTGTTTTAAACTTTTCTTCTTTCGAGATCCCAAGATATTTTAACGTTTCAGATGGAGTAGCATGATGAAAGTGTTTTTGAAGAAGTGCAATTGCTACTCCTCGTTTATATGCATGGTAACCAAATGTTTTTCGCATAGAGTTTGTTCCAATCTTTCCAGGAATGCCAATTTCTTCAGCTGCCCGATGAATAATGCGATACGCTTGTTGACGCGTAATCGGATTTTTCGTTTTATTGGATTGAAATATATATTGCCCCTTCTCTACTTGAGAGGAGTGAAAATAATCTAAAAGAGCATCTTTTACTTTTGAATTCAAATAAATATCTTGATTATATTTTTCATCTTTTCCAGGAAGCAAGTAAAAATCTTTAATTGTTCCACCTTCATCTAAAACATCTTCAACTTTTATAATTAATAATTCAGTAATTTTAAGGCCTGTATTAATCCCTAAAACAAATAATAAATAATCACGTTTTGAGTGTTCCTCTAAATACTTCTTCATCGCTTGAATTTGCTTAATATCCTTTAATGCTTCTACACATTCCATACATGTATTCTCCTCATCATATGATACATACTCACTGTTTTCATTTCTCTTATTCTGTATCATTTTATCTTATCATATCTGAAGATTTCCATGTATGTTGCCTGTTATCATTAAAGTTATTTATGCACTACACAACTGGGGCAATAGATTTTAATATCCCTAAAAACTCAGGATATTTATGGTTGGGGAATTTAACGTTATAAAAATAGGTTGAAATAACAAAAAACACAAGAGATAAAAGAGAAAATACTATAACATCTTTTGATTTCAAAATGGTACCAACTAGACGAAATAACGATTCATTTTGTGTATTCAAAATTGTTTCCTCCTATCTTCTAAAGATGGGCTTCGTAATACGTTGTTTCATAATTTTTATCCCTTATTTATGTTTTACTAAACAATACTTGTTCATCTCTCCTTTCTTTATCTTCATGTTACTTAATTATAGTTTAAACTATAATTAAGTAACCTTGCAAGTGTTTTTCTGTTTTTTCTTATTAATAGTTTTTTTGAAATTAGCTCCTTAATACTTATAAAAAACAGTCGCCTTAAACGTTTTAATCAAAAAATACCGAGCACCCTCTGCTCGGTATTTTCTAAATCTTAGTCTTCTTTCGAAAGAACTATTTCTTTATACAATTGAACTGTAATGAAGTAATAAATTGCGTAAATGACTACGAAAATAACAATTGGAAGCCAAATACGGAAATACGGATCAAGTAAAATAAATCCGAAAATGTTCATTCCAACCAATACGTGAGCGATACCTACAATCGCTGGGAATAAGAATACTAAGAATAACTCTTTATAGATAGACTTCGTTAATAATTCACGGCGAACACCGATTTTACGAAGCATTTGATAACGTGTAATATCTTTTGATGCACCAGAAAGAATTTTAAACATTAAACAACTTGCCATCATTGCTAAGAAAGCAATTCCGAGGAAGAAGCCCATAAATACTGTTCCACTTGCCATACCGTGAAACCCAGTATACATCACATATTTAGTTTGTAAATTATCTGCTTTTATATTTTTATATTTATCTAGTTGCAACTCGTCAAGTTTTTTCCATTCTTTTGTATATGCTACAAAATCATCTGTTTTTCCAATACATACAATACCTTCTTTACCTTTTATACCATCGTACATTTTTTGATCGACAATTTTAATTGCTTGATCAGGGAATAAATAAAATGGCTGAAGCGTTCTAAAAGCTTCCTCCCATTCTTCTGGAAGTTTTTTTGTATTCGCATCTTTTTCGTTCATATTTCTTGAAATAGCACCTACGGGAAGCTCTTCAGAAACCTTCTTAAATTTATCAAAACTTTCTTTACCTACACCATCGCGTACCAATGGGCGATTTTTCTCTAAATCTTCTTTTAAGTAGTAAACATATTTATCATCTGTTTTGTAACGATATTCACTTTTTTCTTTAAATGGAATACCATCTAAAATTTTCTTTTCTTTTGCTGTTGGGTTATGAACCACTGAATCATATATTTCAACACCATCAACAGTCTTCATAACATTATTTTTAAAAGCCATACCGCCAGAAATTGCTCCTGCACCAAGTGCAATTAACATCGCAACTGTTGCAAGTACCTTTGTTAAACTATTGATACGGAAGTTTAATTGCGCAAATGTAAATGCGTTAAGCCCCTTTTCACTACGCTTCTTATTGTTCTTTAGCTTTTTAATAATAAATGGTAGGGCAGATCCAAATAACATATAAGTGCCTGCTGTTGTTGTAATTAACGCAATAATAATTCCCATTTCTCTTAACTTCTCCATATAAACCATGGAAGCATAACCAATGCCTAATAAAACAATTGCTAAAAATGCTACTACACCCGTCAATTTTCCTTTCACCGCAACACGCTCTGTTTGTGCATCTGCATGTACAAGTTGTAAGACTGAAATACGTGATAGCTTAATACTGTTCATAATTGCAGATAACACAAATAGTGCAAAGAAGAAAGTGCAAGTAACAGTCATTGATGGGACATAAAATGCTTGATAACCACCTGCAGTAAACTCAAGCTGCTTCATAAGTAGCTGCCCAATTCCTTGTGCAAGACCTACACCTACTGTAATCCCAATCACTAGAGATGCTACTCCAATAATGATTGTTTCCATAAACATAAGTAGTGTAATCTTATGCTTTTTTGCTCCCAGCATCATATACATACCGAACTCTTTTTGACGAAGTGATAGTAAGAAAGAGTTCGCGTATAAAATGTAGAAAAACGTGATAATTGCTAGTAAGAATGAACCAGCTTGGAATACAAATCCAATCGACCTAATAATAGAATTTGATTCAAGAAACGCCTTATTCAGTGCTAACGTTTGAAACATATAAAAAATTGAAATAGACATAACAAGACCAACAAGTAAGACGATATAGTCTTTCAGCTTACTTTTTAGTCCTGACATAGAAAGCTTAAATAACATGCCTGAACCTCCTTTCTTATGCTTTTTGTGTACCTAAGTCTGCAAGTACATCTAAAATTTCTTTATAGAACGCTTCACGCGTACCACCGCGATGAATTTCTTTGTATAGCTCTCCATCTTGAATGAATAAAATACGCTGACAGTAACTTGCACTATATGGATCGTGAGTAACCATCATAATAGAAACGCCTTGTTCTTCGTTTAAATTTGTCATCGCATCTAGAAGACTTGTTGCGTTTTTAGAATCAAGTGCTCCTGTTGGTTCATCTCCTAAAATGATTGCTGGTTCATGCACAAGTGCACGCGCTGCTGCTGAGCGTTGTTTTTGTCCACCAGATACTTCAGAAGGGTACTTTTGAAGTATTGCTGAAATTCCTAGCATTTCCGCTACCTTCTCTACTTTTGGTCCAATTTTACGTGATGGAACACCTTGAAGTGATAACGGTAAAGCGATGTTTTCATAGATTGATAAGTTCTCTAATAAATTAAAGTCTTGGAAAATAAATCCTAATTTTTGAGAACGGAAATCAGATAGTTCACCTTGCTTCATCTTTGTAATATCCGTACCTGCAATTTCAACAACACCGCCTGTTGCTTTATCTAATGTTGAAATTACATTTAGTAACGTTGTTTTCCCCGAACCAGATGGCCCCATGATGCCAACAAATTCACCTTCTTGAATTGAGAATGATACACCTTTTAATGCGTGTGATTGACTCTCACCTTTTTTACCGTACACTTTTTGAACACTTTTAACGTCTACAACTGGTTTGTTCATATATATCCTCCTACGCTTGTTTTTCCATTTCCTATTTTGCGCCTTTTGGAAGATATCTGCTATTGCTTAACATTACATTCACCTTACACTTTTGTAATATAATTGAACTCCCCCCACCTACCGTTAAGCGCTTGAGGTAGGGGTCTTCTCGCTAAATATGATAAAAAAGTTGAGTTTGTATAAACTCAACTTTTCATAGCACTAACCCTTTAAAACAAACTCATTTCCTTCATTATCTTTAAAAATAGAAAACGTTCCCCACGCCATTTCATTCGGCTCTTGCGTAAACTCTACCCCGTTCTTCTTCATTGTTTCATACGTTTCTGTAATATTTTCTGTTACAAATACGATCGATGCTTTTAATTCATTTGCATTTGGCATCATTGATTTTGGATAAATAACTAAGTGAGAACGTGTTCCTTTTGGTCCTACTTCAATCCAGCTTGCATTTGGTCCCATTGGGTCATTACGGTATACTTCAAATCCAGCCTGTTCCGTCCAAAATTCAAGTGCCTTTTGTTGATCCTCTACGTAAACTGCTACTGTACCGATATGTGCAATCATTATTCATTCCTCCGTTACTATTCTTACTTGAAACTTAATTATAATGTAGGTGCTCAAAATTACAAAAAATAAAACCAGGTCATACTGCGACCTGGCTTACTCTGATTGTTTCGATTTTTGCGGTTGTCCCTTTTTACGATTCTGCTGTTTTGCTTGTACTACTGGATCAAGTTCATTTGAAAATTCTGCGTTATGCCCATTTTGTGTTTTTTGCTCTGGGTTGTTTTGATCTGAGCGCTTTGCCACTTTCATTCACTCCTTATTAGTGTGGTGTAATAATCATTTGATGCTGCAATTGACGAACCGCCATACGTGCACGGTTTAACTGTTCACGCTGTTCATCATTTGCGTGTTGCTGCATTACTTGTAAATCGTTATAAGCCTGTTCCAATTTTAACTGCGCATCAGAATACTCCATTGTGTTGTAATGCTCTTGTCTACTTCCAATATCTAATTGTTCTTTTGCATATTCGATCGCTTGCTCTGCTTGCGTAATATATTCTTCAAGTGATTGACGCTCTGCCATTACATTTTTCCTCCTTGCCGTTAATTCCCCCTTAGTGTGTCCCTTCCATATTGACCTTATGAGTATGTTATAATGGATTTTGTTTCATTTTAGGTTTTAGGAGGGATATGTAATGAAGGCTCAAAACCCTTTTCCATATACAAATGACAATAAACGTTACCATACGTGGAATTATCACTTACGAAAAGAGTTCGGCGAAAAAATCTTTAAAGTTTCATTAGACGCTGGATTTGATTGTCCAAACCGTGATGGCACAGTTGCATACGGCGGATGCACATTTTGCAGCGCTGCCGGTTCTGGTGACTTTGCTGGTGATCGCCGCGATGATGTTATAACGCAGTATCATGAAATGAAAGAAAAAATGCATTCAAAATGGAAGGATGGAAAGTGTATCGCTTATTTCCAAGCATACACAAACACACACGCTCCATTAGAAGTGTTAAAAGAAAAATTCGAACCACTTTTAGCAGAAAAAGACGTTGTTGGTCTTTCCATTGCTACTCGCCCTGACTGCTTACCTGACGATGTTGTGGAATATTTAGCTGATTTAAATAAACGGACATATCTTTGGGTCGAACTTGGACTACAAACTGTTCACGAGCGCACAGCAAATCTTATTAACCGTGCCCATGACTATCCGTCATATGTGGAAGGTGTAAACAAGCTTCGTAAACACGGCATTAGAGTATGCTCTCATATTATTAACGGTCTCCCACTTGAAGACTACGACATGATGATGGAAACGGCGCGTGAAGTAGCCAAACTTGATGTGCAAGGAATTAAAATTCATTTGCTCCATTTATTAAAAGGAACGCCAATGGTGAAGCAATATGAAAAAGGACAATTAGAATTTCTTTCTCTCGAGAATTATGTAAGTCTCGTTGTCGATCAACTTGAGATTATTCCAGCAAATATGATTGTGCATCGTATCACAGGTGACGGTCCACCTGACTTAATGATTGGTCCAATGTGGAGCTTAAACAAATGGGAGGTATTAAATTCCATAGATGCAGAATTTGTACGCCGCGGAAGCTGGCAAGGGAAATATGCAAACGAGGTGAAACCAGTATGAAATTAGAACGTGTCTTGCCGTTTGCACGCACTCTTTTGCAAACAGCTGTTAAAGAAGGCGATTATGCTGTAGATGCAACACTTGGAAACGGTCATGATACTTGCTTTCTAGCGGAAATCATTGGAGAGAGCGGGAGAGTATTTGGATTTGATATTCAGCAGGAAGCAATTGAAAACTCGACTGCTCGTCTAAAAGAAAAAGGCCTAGAAGAACGAACTGTTCTTATTCATGACAGCCACGACACTTTGTTATCCGTATTACCAGAAGAAGCAAGAGGGAAAGTGACTGGAGCCATTTTTAACTTAGGTTACCTTCCTGGCGGTGACAAACATATCGTTACAAAACCAAATTCAACGATAGCTGCCATCGAACAATTATTAGACATCATGGCACCAGAAGGAATCATCGTTCTTGTCATTTATCACGGACATCCTGAAGGACAAATAGAACGTGATGCTGTACTGAAATTCGCTGAAGAACTGGATCAAACACAAGCCCACGTGCTTCGTTACGGATTCATTAACCAACAAAATAATCCGCCATTTATCGTGGCGATTGAAAAGCGATAAGCCGTGCATACACTGCACGGCTTTTTTATTGTCCTATCGACAAACATTACCATATAATGGATGTGTAAACCTTACAAAGAAGGAAGGTAAATATTTTGTTGATAGAATTGAAAGGGCTAACAAAGAGATATGGAAAACAGCTAATCTTAGAAGACATTCACTTATCTATTCCAAAAGGACAAGCAGCTGCCATTATTGGTGGGAATGGTACTGGAAAAAGTACACTCCTCAAAATAGTTACTGGATTTATTACTCCTACAACTGGAACAATCAAGAAACAACCCGACATGAAAATCGGATATGTACCTGAACATTTTCCAGAGGATATTCGTTTTACACTGGAAGACTATTTGTATCACCTTGGTCGTATTCACGGGTTATCTCAAGAGCATTTACAAAATAAAATCCCACCCCTACTAGAGCTTTTTCATTTAGAGCACGTCAATCATTCCGTTGTAAAGAATTTTTCAAAAGGAATGAAGCACAAGGCTGGTATTATCCAAGCACTCCTTAGCAACGTAGATCTTTTAATTTTAGATGAGCCACTTTCAGGTCTTGATCTAAAATCACAACAAGAACTCGAGCAAATATTGCTTACATTAAAACAACAAGGTCTTACCGTTCTCTTCACCTGCCATGAGAAACAGCTATTAGAAAATTTTGCTGACCGAATTGTGACACTAGCTAATCGTACGATTGCAGAGGATAGACTTTTAACATCTGATGCAATCCCGAAAGAGCATATCTACATAGAAGCAACTGTACCGTATACATTTTCTATTACAAAGTTACAAAAACAATCTGGCTGCATACATGTCGCATCTAACCAGAGCCTCATTCAATTACAAATTGAAAAGGCTTATACAAATGACATACTTCACTATTTATTACATAACAATGCGTCCGTTACATTGCTACAACCTAAATTCCAAAACCGAAAGAAGGATCTTTATGATTGCACTCATTCGCTACAATTTTCTTGATTATACAAAGTCGTACAAGTATGTTCCACCAATCGCGATGTACATCATAAGTTTGCTCTTTGTCTATGCCTATACGCCAAATCCGATTGTTACAACATATTTAGAAACCGCACTTATGCTCTACCTACTTTCAGCTTGGATCACCATCACACTGTTTCATACGGAAGACCCTGTTCAAGAACAAATTACTCTTTCTCATACCAAAAGCATACAGGCCTTATACCTTAGTAAATATGTAACAGTACTTCTCATTTGTAGTGTTCTATCCCTTATATCTGTTATATACCCAATTGCCTTTCATATGTTTAACGAAAAAATGACAGTATCATTATTTATAACTGGTTTCCTTGTCCACTTTTCTTTATCTATACTGGGTACTTCTATCACAACTTTATTTACACGAAATATCATACAAAAAGCAAGTACAGCTTGGCTTAGCCTTTCATTTATATTACTGATTACAATCGCATCCATTCGTCTCAAAAAAGACATGCCAGAATTATTATGGTTCTTCCCTCCTATTAATCATTTTATGATGCTTGGTCAACATGAACATCATTTACCTGTCCGTGTGCTTTGGCTTACTGCATGGGCACTTGCATATTCAGTTGTATTAATAGGATTATTTCTTTCTCTTGTACGAAAAAGAAGGAACATGTAGATGAAAACAAGAATTTCTAAATTTAGATTATGAAATTAGGGAGAGATACAACAATGATTGGAATACTAGCAGGAATGGGACCAAAATCAACAGGGCCATTCGTTGATACAGTAGTTGAACAATGCCAAAAGATATACGGCGCAAAGTACGATATGGACTTCCCACATATGATGATTTATTCTTGTCCAACACCTTTTTATATGGATAGGCCTATTAATCATAAGGATATGAAACAGGCTATTGTACATGGTGCACAAAAACTGGAAAGTACAGGTGTGGATTTTATCGCCATGCCATGTAATACAGCTCATCTGTATTTTGATCAATTACAAAATTCTATTTCAGTTCCCATTTTAAATATGGTTGATGAAACAATAAAAGAAATACCCGATCACGTAAAAAAAGTAGCTCTTTTAGCTACTGATGCGACTGTTCAATCTGGCATATATCAAGATGGAATTTCAAAACGCGGTATGGACTACATACATAAAGACAACTGGCAAAGAGATGCCACTCAAATTATATCGAAAATAAAATCTGGAAACATAAGTGAAGCAAGCGAATTATGGCGTACACTTTGCACAGAATTGGGTGAATCCGTAGATGCCGTTATTATCGCTTGTACAGATTTGAATGTTATATGGGGTACAGAACTACATAACCTTTGTTTTGTGGATTCATCTACTTGTCTGGCTAAAGCCGTTGTAAACAAATATGTATCCTATCAAAAAAGATAGAAGGAAGATTTCATGAAAACAAAAAATATTCCTTTTGAAATGGGCTATACAATGTTATGAAAAACTCCAACATACCCGAGGGATTTTTATTAATAAACTCCGCCTCGCTTATGGTTATCATTGGGAAACAGACTTCAAAAGGCGAATGCGATTTTTTTTGTGAATTCTTTCCGATATTGGAGCAAAACAACCGGTTCCTTGTATAGGAACCGGTTAATTAGTTACTATTCAACCGACAGAAATATTTTTATACTTCCATCTTTAGAATAAAATTCAAAATCAGTTTTATATGCTCTTTTGATATCACTGTTCCAAATATCCACCCAAGCGTTAAAGACACCTTTGGGATCATTATGATCTACTTCTACAACATGGTAGTTACCAGCGGGAATGATGACATTACTTTCCTCAACAAGTTTCTCTTCCGTGCCAATATATAAATCGTAATCACCTGTAAAATCACTTTCATAGTTCGTATAAACACCATATACATCACCTTTTAAATCTAAACGAAGAAATTCTTCCCATAGATTAAGTATGGCATCTGTATTTTGATTATTTGTTCTTACCTTTTTTCCATAAATATGTTTTTCAGTAATCGCTGTATTCATAGATCATTCCCCCCACTAGTTAATATGGAAAGTATAGCATTCATAATATGACAACAGTCTGTCAGCTTTTATAAATATATTCAATTTCACCTCTATATTTATTTTTAAGCCATAAAGGTTCTAGTATCTTTACATGCCTCCCAAACATCAAGAGAAATGGCAATATATTTTTATTGCTATCATATTGAAAAGTTACTTTTAACTCTTCATCTTCAAGAAACTCTATTTCATCATCAGTAAAGAAGTCGTATAATTTTCCAAGTTCACTTTTTGAGAATAATAATACAATCCTCTCTACTTTAGCTGCCTTATTCGTTACATATTCATTTTTCTCAGTATAGGCCGCTCTAGTATTGTCATGTATAATTTCCATACTTCTTATTCTAGTCAATTTAAATAATCTCAAAGCTTTTCTAGACTCACAAAAAGCTTCTAAATACCAACTACCGTTCATAAAATTTAGTTTTAAAGGCTGAATCATTCGACTAGATATATTTGCTGTTTGTGACACATAAGAAATATGGATTTTATTTCCTTCATCAATTATAGACAGTATTTTTTTGACCTTTCGTTTTGTCTCTTCTTCTATCGTTTCTCTATGTAATGTAGATGATGATATTGTGATATTGGAATGATATTCCTCTTTATTTTCTTTCAATAACTCTAATTTTTTTTGTAGCATTGATAATTGATTGTTATCAAATAGTTCATTTTTTAAGGTTAAGCCTTCTAGTAAAAATTTCTTTTCCTCTTCACTAAATGTAAATTTATCTAGTTGATAGTTATCAATTAACGTAAAACCACCATTCTTTCCTAAATAAGAAATAATAGGAATACCAATTGCCGATAAAGCATCTATATCTCGATAAATCGTTCTTTTGCTGACTTCAAATGTATTAGCCAACTCTTCAGCAGGAACGATATCTTTTTTCAACAAATAAATAAGTATCGAAAACATCCTCTCTGTTTTCATAGCATGCTTGACCTCCTCGAGGGATATGTAAAAGATTAGGGAATCGAACTTTTCATTTTATAGAATATGTTTTTCCTAAGTAAATCACAACTTTTAAATATACATAGTAAAGAAGACCACTCCTAAAAAGAGTGGTCTTTTCATCACTGCGCCATTTTCTTTCGGTACATCTTCCCGTTCCAATAGAAGAATCGTGAAGTGAACCCCCCGTATTTCACAATGCGCCTTGCCATTTGCTGCATATTCTTTTGCTCTGATACCTTTTGGTCAGATAAATACATTCCAAGAAGACCGCGACTAATAAGACGATGAAACTTCGCATGTGGTAAGTCACCGATATTTCTTTCCGCTTCTTCCACAAAATGCTTCATTCGCTCTAATATCACTTGTTCATTTTCATAATAACTACAGAAATTTAAGTCTCCACCGATACGATCTTCTTCTTGATCGATGAAATAATCAAGTAAAATATGAAGACCTTGTACATAAGGGAAATAACCTTGCTTAATCTTTGCAATATCCTCATCAAGTAATTCATCATGAAACGCATACGCAACAAGACAAAAGATTCCAAGAGTAGATCCTGCACATGCGGAAAATTCAAACCAGCTCATCGGTGGTACATTTTCCTTATGAGCTTCAAACCATGTTCGCAAGCGCGGTTCTCTCTCTTCTAGTTTCACATGCTTATGAATTTGTAAATCACAATAGTAACAAGCAAGCTCGTGAAGGATTGGTGCTATCCTGTCATAGTGTTTTGTTTTTAGCAAAACATCTTGGCATGTTGCAACAAGCTCATCTAAATAACCACCATCATCTTGATCATCACGATAACGATAGTAATTACTTCCTTCACTCTCTGGTGTTAATGCAGCCAGCATTGATTCATGAAGTGCAGCAAAATCATTTGGATCAAGCGATGTACTACGATCACATAAGTTATCTAAGTAATCACTAATTGTCTGATACGCTACAATAAAACGAATACAGTCCTCACGGTGTTCATTTGCAAGCAGTGCTAAAATACCACCGCCTTCACAATGAAACGTTTTATGTTCAATACTTGCAATAGCCTGATTATGAAGCTCATCATTCGGAATATGGTAGGCACGCTCTTTCCACATCGCTAGCTCATGGTGTACAACCGGAAACACATCACGGTATACTTTCGCCATGAGCGTTATGGGATTACTCGGTACGTTCACTTCTTCCTTCATCTCCTCTATTAAATGTCCAAATCATTATTTATTTGTTTCTATTATGTTATTTACATGTATTTCAGTAAATGCTTTGATATAGCTTAAAATTTCATCTCGCTCATATTCATTTAATAGCTCATGGTAACAATTTGACCATTCTTTATACGTCTTATCATTAACCTTTAAGTTATCAAACCATTTACGGACACGTGTTTTATCTACAAGTTTATCCTCACACGCCTGCATTAGCAAGAGCGGAACATCTGGAAACTCATCAATTTTTTCATGAGCAATCTCAATTGATTTTATCAATTCACTATACCAACGAACTGACACCTTGCGCAAGAACAACGAATCATTCTCCATCGCATCGCGAATTTCTTTATTCCTAGTTGACATTTCTACTGTAAGATTTGTGGGGAATTGGAGTTTCGGTGTGAGAATATTTAACAACTTTGAAGCAGCTCGAAGCGGAGCAGCAGGTGCAGCTAAAACACCTAGACATGGCGAGCTTAATATAATTCCATCTATGTCTTCTCTCTTCGTTTCTTCCATCATACGAATGACAATAAGTCCACCCATACTATGACCAAATAAAAAAATAGGAAGCCGATATTTCCTTGCTTCTTTCACCCATAATTTTACTTCCTCTATGTATTCATCAAATGAGTCGATATGTCCTCTATTTCTTGAAGTTGTTCCATGAGCCGGAAGATCTCCCATAACAACATGATACCCAAAATGAGTCCACATTTCTGCTAGTGCCTCATAACGTCCGTGATATTCCATCGCCCCATGCACAATCACGATTACCGCTTTGGCTGTTTCTGCTTCATAATTCCACATACGAAACTCCTCCATTTCACTCTTTTCTGTAATTTGATACACTAAAACTAGTTTCTAGGAAAGGAAGGCTTTACATGATATATCCTTATAAAGATAAAAATCCGAAAATTGCGAGTAGTGCTTTGATCGCTGACTACGTTACGATTACAGGTGATGTTACAATCGGCGAAGAATCAAGCATTTGGTTTAATACTGTTATTCGCGGTGATGTTTCGCCAACAATCATTGGAAATAGAGTAAATGTACAAGATCAATGTACGCTTCATCAAAGTCCACAGTATCCCCTTATTTTAGAAGACGATGTTACAGTTGGACATCAAGTGATTTTACATAGCTGCACTTTAAAAAAAGAGGCTTTAATCGGGATGGGATCCATTATTTTAGATGGTGCTGAAATTGGCGAAGGTGCATTCATCGGTGCCGGTAGCTTAGTTTCACAAGGAAAGAAGATCCCTCCTCATACACTAGCTTTCGGTCGTCCTGCAAAGGTTATTCGCGAACTAACAGATGAAGATCGAAAAGATATGGATCGCATTCGTAAACAGTATGTTGAAAAAGGGCAATATTATAAGTCACTTCAAAAATAGTTCCGCTTGCTGTCATTAAGGTGGCAGCTTTTTTTCATTAAAACTCTAACGTTCTCTTTACAAAATCTTATTATTCCCTCAATAAATTCTTATTAAAATAAAAGATATCATCTCAATACATATATAAATGAGGGGAGAGAGGTTTCATGAAAGCTAAATCCGTCAACTCCTTATACAAAATAGAATGTTACATTTTCAAAGGAATTAACCGTTACTTTGATCAAAAAACATTAAATATCTTTTTCCGCACGATTACACATATCGGTGGTGCAACCTTTTCTATCTCGCTCACGTTATGCCTTCTTATCTTTTCAAAAGAACTTCTGCACACTGCCGCAATTGCAGCAGCTCTTTCATTAACAATGAGTCATATTCCTGTGCAAATATTAAAAAGATGGTACCCACGTAAACGACCTTACTTAACGATTCAAGATGCAAAATACCCATTGCATCCACTACAAGATCATTCATTTCCATCCGGTCATACAACAGCTATTTTTTCAGTAGCTGTTCCCTTTATTTGTTATGATCCAACCTTAATATTTTTTTTACTTCCAGTAGCAATGATTGTGGGAATCTCCCGCATCTATCTTGGACTTCATTATCCATCTGATGTATTTGTAGGTATGTGCCTTGGCACATGTTCTGGCATTATCTCTTTTTATCAATTCATTCCACTTGTTATGTAAAGGAGAGATTAGATGAGAGTCGCCATATTTACTGATACATTCACACCGCAAGTAAATGGTGTAGCAAAAACTTTAGATCGTTTAACTCGTTATTTTCAAAAACAAAATATTGCCTATTCTGTATTCGCACCACAACATACAGCAGAAGATAATTTTGTCGCCAATGTGAATAAGATGAGAAGCATCCCGCTGAAAATACTATATCCAGAATGCCGCTTTGCATTTCCAACCCCGCGTATTAGACGGGAACTTCTTGCATTTAATCCTAATATCATTCATGTTGCTACTCCTTTTAACATGGGGCTTTGCGGCATGTATTATGCGAAAAAACTAGGTATTCCTCTTGTCGGTTCTTATCACACTGACTTTGACGCTTATTTACAATATTATAAAATTGAATTTTTCTCTAATATGTTATGGAATTATTTGAAATGGTTCCACAGTCATATGCAAAAAAACTTTGTCCCTTCTTCTGAAACATTGCAGCAATTAACTCAAAAGAAATTTCGAAATTTATATATATGGGGACGAGGAGTAGATTGTTCTCTCTTCCATCCTGCTTACAATAAAGACGTATTCCGAAAAAAATATAATATTACTGCTTCATACATTCTTTCATACGTCGGACGCATTGCCCCTGAAAAAGATATTGATACCCTTCGTAGGCTTATTCATACAACAATAAAAGAACGAAAAGATGCGATTCATTGGCTTATTGCTGGAAATGGTCCTCTTGCTAAAGATTTAAGTGAAACTACACCAACCAATAACGTGACCTTTACTGGATATTTGGAAAGAGAAAACCTAGCAGAAGCTTATGCCTGCTCTGACCTTATGATATTTCCATCAGCTACAGAAACATTTGGTAATGTCGTGCTTGAATCTCTCGCATGTGGTACACCAGTGATTGGTGCAAATTCTGGCGGAGTAAAAAATATTATTGCAGATGGAAAAACAGGTTTTCTCTGCGAGCCCAAAAATACGAACTCATTTTTATCATCCATTTATCAATTGTTAAATAGCGAAGAAGCGCGTAAACAAATGAGTATAGCGGCTCGATCCTATGCCACCACACAAAGTTGGAATGAAATTTTTCACAGCTTATACATGCAATATGAAGAGGTGCTTCAGCAAAATAATGCCGAACTACTTGCTTAAATAGGAAAGTTCCATTCATAAAGAAAAAAGGTATGACTTCTATAACGTCATACCTTTTTGGTCTTGTTCTCCTTGAGTACCCGGACATATTCCTCTTTCGTATTTACATTCACAAACAATTCCTTAACCGCGTTCCATTCTTCTCCCATCACATACTTTACGTTACACTGTGATAAAAGTTGTCCCATACTTCGCTTTTCTTCCTCTAATAGCGTATAAATTTCCTCTTTCATACTCTGATGATATGCCGCTAATAACGGCTGTTTTCTGCCATCAATCACTGGAACAATTGCCTCATAGCCTTCACTGATTTGTTTTACTAATGCGGTAATCCACTCATTTGAAAGGTTCGGCGTATCACAAGGCAAAATGATATACCATTCTGCTTCAATATGCTCCATTCCAGATACAATCCCAGCAAGCGGTCCATCTCCTTTATAGGAAGGAATATCTTCTATAACAGGAACGTCTACCAAAGTAACAATTTTCTCTTTTATATCAGGATGACTAATTACAACTACATCTTGCACAGTAGTCTGTATCACCTGAACGATGTGTTCAATAAAAGTATGTCCTTGCCAAATCGCCAACGCTTTCGGCTCCCCAAAACGTCTCGACCTACCACCTGCTAATACAATTCCGGCGAGTTTTTTCATTGTCGATGCAGCTCAAATGTAATGTGCCCAAGCTCTGGCAAAATCAATTTGTTCATCGCAAGGCGAACAGCCCCGCTAGAACCTGGCATTGAAAAGACAACTTTTCTTCCGATTGTTCCGCCAATTGCTCTACTTAACATTGCAGCGCTTCCGATATCTTCTAAATAACTAATCATCCGAAACAATTCACCAAATCCAACAATTTCTTTATCTAATAATGCCGAAACTGCCTCAATCGTAACATCACGCTTTGTAATGCCTGTTCCTCCATTTGTTAACACCACATCAACATCTTCTTGATGATATCCACTTAATACAGCCTGTCTAATACTTTCTTTATCATCTTTTACAATTTCATAAGCAGTTACCGTATGTCCTGCTTCCATTAATAATTCTTTTAATAGCTTACCACTCTTATCTGTTTCTTCTGTGCGTGTATCAGAAACTGTGATAATTTTACAGCGTACTTTTTTAGGCGCTTGCTTTTTATGTTCTATTACGCTCATTTTTATTCGCTCCTTCTTATGAACTACTCATAATTTTATCATACCTGATAGAAGTTCTCTCAAATGTGCAGTACATCACATTTACATAATTATCTAGTGAACGGCTAAAACATTATGATACAATATTGGTATATATAACCATAAAAAAAGAGGTCCTATGATTCTAACCGCACATACTTAACAAGTACAGCGATTCCCCTCTTACTCGCTATTTATTTCATTGCATTTAAATTCGTGCGAAACGATCTGATAAATACTAAATAATTTTTCATAATTAGGAGGCTCGTTCATGGAACTTTATAAGAAACTCACAACGGTATTTATCCTTCTATTTATCGCTTCCATCAGTGCTGGAATGGCATTAAAGGACGCTGTCCCATACTCAGCAATCGGCGGATGGGGATTTGCGACACTCTTTTTACTATGCAGTGCATTTTGCGCCGGAAAAGCACGTCAAAAGAAAGGTTGATGGCCATTGTTTCGCAAAAAACCTACACTTTGCAGATCATGCGACAAAGAAATTCAAACATATGAAAAAGCTTGGGTTCATATGCCTTTTCCTCCAAGCGGAATGACGAATATGAGAAAATATATTGAACTTGATGGAGAAGTATATTGCAGTTCGTGTGCTGGAGTATGTAAGAGCCAAAATAATACAGTAAAGTAAAGGAGGTTTTTCACTTGTTCGAAACAAATCGGATTCGTTTACGAAAGTTTTCAGAAAGTGATATTCCAACCTATTACCATTGGCGAAATGATATAGAAGTTATGAGCGCTACCAGTCTCAATCTTGATACGTATTCATTTCAGGAAGTAGAGCAATTTTGCGGGCAAATCATTCACTCCTCTACTTCTAAAAGTTATATCATTGAACAAAAAAAGAGTAGCCTCCCCATTGGCATCACATCTTTAATTAACATCGATACACATAATCGAAATGCAGAATGTATTATCGATATCGGAAGGAAAGATTATTGGGGGCAGGGATACGGAAAAGAAGCATTAACTTTATTATTGGATTACGCCTTTTTAGAATTAAACTTACACCGTATATCCTTACGTGTTTTTTCATTTAATGACAGAGCGATTCACCTTTATAAAAAGCTCGGTTTTCAGCATGAAGGTACGTGTAAGGAGGCTGTATTCCGAAATGGTAAATGGCATGATATTGAAACGTTTGCCTTGCTACAGTCTAATTACAAATAAAAAAAAGCCTTGCGCTCCGCGCAAAGCTTTTCATTCTTATATTATAGACTAGCTTGCTCTTTTAAAGTTGCTGCTTTGTCTGTACGTTCCCATGAAAGATCTACATCAGTACGTCCGAAGTGGCCGTAAGCTGCTGTTTGTTTGTAAATTGGGCGACGTAAGTCTAGCATTTTGATGATACCAGCTGGGCGAAGATCGAAGTTGTTACGAACTAGTTCTACTAGTACTTCTTCAGATACTTTACCAGTGCCAAATGTATCAACTGAAATTGATACTGGTTGTGCTACACCAATTGCGTATGCAAGTTGTACTTCTGCTTTTTCAGCAAGACCAGCTGCAACGATGTTTTTCGCAACATAACGAGCTGCGTATGCTGCAGAACGGTCAACTTTTGTTGCATCTTTACCAGAGAATGCACCGCCGCCATGACGAGCGTATCCACCGTAAGTATCAACGATAATTTTACGTCCTGTTAAACCAGCATCCCCTTGTGGTCCACCGATTACGAAACGACCAGTTGGGTTAATGAAGAATTTCGTTTCTTCATCCATTAATTCTGCTGGTACTACAGCTTTGATTACGTGCTCTTTTAAGTCGCGATCGATTTGTTCCCATGTAGCTTCCGGGTGATGCTGTGTAGAAATTACAATTGTATCGATGCGTACTGGTTTACCATTTTCATCATACTCAACTGTAACTTGCGTTTTACCGTCTGGACGTAAATATTCTAATGTTTCATCTTTACGAACTTCCGTTAAACGACGAGCTAATTTGTGAGCAAGCGAGATTGGAAGTGGCATTAATTCTTTTGTTTCATTACATGCAAAACCAAACATTAAACCTTGGTCCCCTGCACCAATTGCCTCAATCTCAGCGTCAGTCATTTGACCTTCACGCGCTTCTAACGCTTGGTCAACACCCATAGCGATGTCAGCAGACTGCTCATCAATAGATGTTAAAACTGCACAAGTTTCTGCATCGAATCCATACTTTGCACGAGTGTAACCGATACCTTGAATTGTTTCACGAACGATTTTTGGAATATCTACATAAGTAGAAGTTGTAATCTCCCCCGCTACCAATACTAAACCAGTTGTTACTGTTGTTTCACAAGCTACACGTGCGTTTGCGTCTTTTGCTAAGATCGCGTCTAAAATTGAATCAGAAATTTGGTCACAAATTTTATCTGGATGTCCTTCAGTTACAGACTCAGATGTGAACAGATGACGTTGTTTTGTCATGTGGTAAACCTCCCTACAGTAATTGTATATATTGTACGGAACTCATCCTTAATTTGCCACAAACTGCGACATTCATATATTCTCCCAAACAAGTAAAAGAAAAACCTTTCCCACTTAACATAGAGGAAAGGTTTAATTTGCTACTTGCATACTGCTTTTTGCCCTTCGCTCTTATCGTTCGAGACCGTTCGCCTCGCACAGGTTTTAGCACCTATTCACTTGTATTTACCGTTACAAGTGAGGTTGCCGGGCTTCATCGGGCCTGTCCCTCCGCCAGCTCGGGATAAGAGAGTATCCGTCCCAACCTATACTAAAGAAATGATATTCATTTGTCAATTAATATTCACATATTCCCACAAGTTTTTCGGATTATTTGTCGAACGAAATATAAATAGGAAAATAATACATTCACACAAACAAAAATAAATAAATAGTATACATTATTTATATGATTGTGTTATACTCTTGTTGGGGATTACGAGAAAAATTTCATTAAAATGAAAAGGATGGTATATAAATATGAGTACTGTGAATGTCCAAATTGGATTACACGAATTACTGAACGGAAGCAATGCACAGGTTCAACTAAGCGTTCCACAATTAGTAGAAAAAGTTCTAATGAGAAATGAAGGGAAATTGACTTCTACTGGCGCTGTATCTGCTTCTACAGGAAAATATACAGGACGTTCTCCTAAAGATAAATTTATTGTGAAAGAAGCATCGGTTGCAGATAAGATCGCTTGGGGATCTGTAAATCAACCGATTTCTGAAGAACATTTTAATAAATTATATACAAAAGTATTAGAATACTTAAAAGAAAAAGAAGAATTATTCGTATTTAAAGGATTCGCTGGCGCTGATCGTAACTATCGCCTTCCATTACAAGTTGTTAATGAATATGCATGGCACAATTTATTCGTACATCAATTATTTATTCGTCCAACTGAAGACGAATTAGCAAATCATGAAGCTGAGTTCACAATTGTTTCTGCACCAAGCTTTAAAGCAGATCCAGAGATTGACGGCACAAACTCTGAAGCATTCATTATGGTTTCGTTTGAAAAACGCATCGTATTAATCGGTGGTACTGAATACGCTGGAGAGATGAAAAAATCAATCTTCTCTATTATGAACTTCTTACTTCCGGAACAAGATATTTTATCTATGCATTGTTCTGCAAACGTAGGTGAAGAAGGTGATGTTGCTCTATTCTTCGGTTTATCTGGAACAGGTAAAACAACATTATCTGCTGACCCACACCGTAAATTAATTGGTGATGATGAGCACGGTTGGTCTGATAACGGCGTATTCAATATTGAAGGCGGTTGCTACGCAAAATGTATTAACCTTTCTCATGAAAAAGAGCCACAAATTTTTGATGCAATTACATTTGGATCAGTGCTTGAGAACGTTGTAATTGATAATCAAACACGTATTGCAGATTATAATGATACTACATTAACAGAAAATACACGTGCTGCATACCCAATTGATGCGATTGATAATATCGTAGTACCAAGTGTTGCAGGACATCCAAATACAATTATTTTCTTAACTGCTGATGCATCTGGAGTATTGCCTCCAATCAGTAAGTTAAATAAAGAGCAAGCTATGTACCATTTCTTAAGCGGTTATACTAGTAAACTAGCTGGAACTGAGCGCGGTGTAACATCTCCGCAAGCAACGTTCTCAACTTGCTTCGGTTCTCCATTCTTGCCACTTGATGCATCTCGCTATGCTGAAATGCTTGGTGAAAAGATCGAGAAACATGATGCGAAAGTATTCTTAGTAAACACTGGCTGGACTGGTGGCGAATACGGCGTTGGAAAACGTATGAACTTAGGTTACACTCGTGCAATGGTACAATCAGCATTAAACGGCGAGCTTGATAACGCTGAAACAGCGAAACATGACATCTTCGGTCTTGAAGTGCCACTTCATGTACCAGGTGTACCTGATGAAGTATTAATGCCTGAACAAACATGGGCTGATAAAGCTGCTTACAAAGCAAAAGCAATCGAGCTTGCAGATAAGTTCAAAGAAAACTTCAAAAAGTTCGAGAACGTTTCCGAAAGCATTATCAAATTAGGCGGTCCAATCGCTTAATTTAACCTTTACTGTTTGAATACCCCTTTACTCATATGAATAAGTATAGTGTAGCCTAAAAAGTTCGCGTACTCACCGACAAAACCCATGCGACTTTATAGGTTACACATACTTACAATAAAAAAGAAGCTTACGCTAAAACGTAAGCTTCTTTCTATATATCTTGATTTTCTAACATATAAATCGTTGCTTGGCAAACAAATACAGATTCTCGACTCATTTTCTCCCTTTGTTTTCACATGACATAGAGTAAAAAAATTCTCTGACCACTTCTATTCACCATCGAATCCTCTCTCTTACCTAAAAAAGAAAAGGTTCTGTATTTACCTATTTCTTCGCATCTTTCATGCTGTAATAGCCTAAATTAATAACGATCAAGAAATAACCACCCATAATCCCCACAGCAAATGCCCACATAACCATATGATGTTCAATTTCATACATAATAATTGCGCCGAGTATCGCTGCTGCAAAACGATTAACCATACCAAGTGTCGGTGCTTTACTCTTTTTTACAATACTATCTCCAAGCTTTTCAATACGTCTTCCTAAAATCCAAACGCAATACATACTAACGAGTAAACCAATCCCTACACCTAAAAAGTGTGCAGAAAAAGGTGTCATCGCCCAACCTAATAGCATTGCACCTAGCAAATAATACATTTGGATTTTAAATGACCTTAATGACATACTAATCATGCAGTTCTCCTTTATCATCTTATTTACATATCATCAGACTTTATCTGTTACATTCGAAAATAAACAACATAAACACTACACTTATGTTGTTAAAATATTTTTTGAAAATAATATTATACAAGATTTTTAGTTTGGAAGCAGGCGCAACTTGTGACTTTTTTTCAAACATTTCTCATAGATTTACAAAAAAGTGATATCAATCTACAAAAATATGGATATGATGTAGATATATCCACTTTCATTTTCCAACATATAAACCGAGGCCTTGGAAACAAAAAGAGATCTCCGCTCGTTTTCTCCTTCTGTTCTCACATGGCATGCGGCAAAAAAAAGTTCTTACCACTTCTCCGCTCGACCAAACCCTCTCTCCCACCTATAAAGGAAGGTTTTATGTCAGTTTTCAATTTATATGTATGTAATGAGTACACAAATAAAGGGGGCGTCTAATGATTTATTTTTTAATGGCTCTCATTCACCTCATTATCCCTGCACTTATAGGACTCTCATTATATTGGTACACAAAAGAACATAGTATCTTCTATGCTGTCCTCGGTGTTCTTCTCTCCGGAATTATTCTTATTGCACTATTCCGCATACCTTTTCTCAACTTTATCCCACTTATAATTTCCATTTTATTCCTTATGTTTTTACCAAAAATAAAAAAATAGGAAAGCAGATCATGACTGATCTGTTTTCCTATTTTGATATATATTCTGATGCGATATGCTGTGCATCAAGTTTTTCAGACTTTACAAACCATAAGCCGAGAAAGATAATACAACCACCAATCATCTGTTGGAACGAAATATGCTCTTTCGACCATACCGCCGCAAATACAACCGCAACAAGCGGTGTAATGTACATATATACCATCGTATGTGAAGCACCAATTTTTTGAACCCCGACATACCAAATGACTAAACCAAATACCGTTACAAAGAAAATAGAATATAGTAGTGCAAACCATGACATCCCTTGTTCAATTTGGAATGGCAGCAAAAAAACATGTGGGCCGCTCAGTATAACAAGCGGAATTGCTCCAACAACTGCTGACCATGTAGTCACACGAAGTGCCGAATATTTTTTTATAAGTGGTCCAGCTAAAACTGGATATAGCCCCCAGCATATCGATGTAATGAGTCCAATTCCATTTCCATAAAAAGACCCAGCAAGTGAATGTCCTACTAATAAAACAAGGGAGGCACCGATGCAAGCTATAATAGAGCCAACTAATTTTCGCGAAGAAAACTTCTCTTGTCTAAGAAAAATTGCAAACACCGTTGTAAAAATAGGTGAAATAGAAATAAGTAAAGAAGCATTCGTAGCGGATGTATACTTTATAGTTTCCATAAATAATGTTTGATACAGCACGATTCCCACAACACTAACTACAATGAGCCTTGGTATATCCCTTAATTCCATGTGCAATGACTTTTCAATATAAAATGTAAGTACTACTAATAGCGGTGCTGCTGCAATCATCCGGAGCGCAGTAAACTCAATTGCTGTAAGTTCTACAAGTCCGTATTTTCCAATTGTATAATTGATACCCCAAATCATAACCACACTTAAAAGTAATAATTCAATCCCCCATCTTCTCATATGTATCCCCTCCGCACAGAGAATTATACAGAAAATTCAATTATATGCACATTTCATTACATGAAAAATTACATAAGAAAAAGGAGCATGCAATTTGCCCCTTTTTAATAAATTATACTCGAATATGCAGTTTCATAGTTGGATTATAAAATTGGCTCGGACTTTTCAGTTGAAAATGCCCGCCTGATTCATGTAAATCAACAATAAGCTTATCATCCATAAACACAAGCTTTGTTCGATCTGCAATGAATTGTAATTTATTTGATTCAATATCGACATCACGTTCATCTTTTTCTGATACAGCCACTAAGTCGATAATCCCGCTCATCACGCAGCCGCACCCTTCATTATCATAAAATAATTTTATAAACTTTGTTTCACTTGGAATCGTATCCATAATCTTTTTATATGCTGCATCTGTTACAGTCACGTTCATTTCTCTTTCCTCCTACTTCTATACATAATTCTTATATTGTACCATTCTTTTTGTGAATTCTATCCACTTGTTATATACAGAAAATTACAACTACTATACAATGAATGTGATAAAGGAGGAGAGATTATGCCAGCCTTAAAAGAAATACAACATGCACTAGATTCTTTATTTCAAATCAAAAAATACGGAAAAGACAGTGCCTTTAGTCGATTTATTCCAGCTGTATACGATCCAATCGAATTTCCTTGGCGACAATTTTTTGAAGCAGACTTTGTAAATACCTTTAACGGTCTTATGATAAAAGGTGCTGAAACTGTAAACACAATCTTTTTAGCTGTCTTTCCAACAGATGATGTTCTTGAAAAATTCATCTCACAATCCAAGCCAGGTGATTTACTTTTTATGCATCACCCTCTTGTGATGGAATGTGGTGATCCACTCGGAAAATCTGGACGAGGATTTGTACCTATTCCAATGCACGATTTACAAACTATCAAAGAAAAAGAACTCTCTATTTATACATGCCACGTTCCAATGGATCATCATCAAACATATGGAACAAGCATTGCGATTGCTAAAGCTCTAGAGGCCAATATAGTAGATGGATTTGCTTATGATGGAAAAGATATACCCTGTGGACTCATTTGCGAAATACATGAAACAACAACAAGCAACCTCGAACAACGTCTAAAAGAACTCTTCCACGTTCCGTACATAGACTTTGAAGGTAAACATCATGAATCTATCACAAAAATTGCGATTATCGCTGGTTGCGGTGATAAAGTAGATCTTCTCAAAGAAGCAGAAGAAAAAGGCGCCGAGGCGTATATTACAGGGGAAATTCATTGTCATATCGATAATGAATACGGCAAATACAAATATTCATTAATTATGGATTATGTGAAAGAAACAAATATGTCGCTTATCGGCGTATCGCATTCAGCTTCTGAATACTTAATAAAGAAAACTTTGATGCGTGATTGGTTTATAGAAAACTTTAATGTGGATATTGTTTTACTCCCGCAGAAGAAATGGTGGTATTAAATGAGAGGTCGAATACTTTCTTTCGCACTCCTCGTTCTTGCTTGTTTTCTATTAAGCTCATGTAAAGGTACTCCTAAGGACGAATTAAAGAAAACGGTATGGAATCAATTATCTGAGCATGCGAAAGAAGAAATAAGCACTGGCTGGAAGCATGCTACAGTTACGACAGAAACGTTGCAAGCTGGAATATCTTCTGTCAAAGATTCCTCTTATATTGGAAAAGAGGTCTATCGTGTTTCGTTTCCATCTGATCGTTCTTATAAACTTGGAAATGTAGATGCGTTTGTTGATATGAAAACGAAGAAAATTATTGGATTCGGTCTGCGAGATTAATTATAAAAAGGTACCACTAAGAATCCTTTTTTCTTCATGCTTGGCGGTTTCTAAAAAAATAATCGCTTCCTTTTTCTATCAGATTTTGCTGAAAGAGTACCCCTACTTCAAACGAAGTTAAGTGAGGGAGTATTCATGTAAACATCTACCTATCAATAGGCTATATTAGCCTAAGCTATAATATGAAATATTGCATATCATTCCTTCATATCTTTATATGATATAATCCTAAAGCAATCTGTTAGTAATCCTTCTTCATGCAAATCGCTAACTTGAAAAGTTAAGGGCTACTAGAACCTAAATAATATGTAAAACTTATGACATCAAAAAAGAGAAAATTCGTTTATTGAACGGATTTTCTCTTTTTACTTTATTGCGAAATTGGAAGCACAATCTCAACCGTAGTTCCAACTCCCACTTCACTCTCAAACTGTAACTTGCCCTGATGTTCTTCAATAATCTTATATGTAACCATTAATCCTAAACCAGTTCCTTCATCTTTCGTTGTATAAAAAGCTTCGCTCAGTTTAGGAATTTTATCTTTCGGTATGCCGCATCCCTCATCCTTGATTCGAATTACCATTGCATCTTTTAATGTAACTTCAATGATAATTATTCCACCATCTTGCATGGATTCAATCGCATTTTTTATTACATTTAAAAACACCTGTTTTAAACGTTTTTCATTACATATTATACTTGGCAATTCACCTTTATAAATGGTATGTATTTTAATTCCTTGTTCCGAAGCAGGCTGTCCCATAATTCTTACCACGTATGAAAGAATATCCTTTATATCATGATTCTTGTATTCCATCGGCCTAGAATTCCCAAGCTCCACAAGTTCGGTGGCAATTGTATCGATTCTTTCAATTTCTTGCTCCATAATATCACAATATACTTTATCATCAGGATACTTTTCGTGTTGCCCTCTAATAAAGCTTTTCAAAAGCATTAATGGATTACGCATTTTAAAACCGATAACTGTTGCCATCCTGCCAATTACAGCCATCTTCTCCGACTGTTGCAATTCCTTATGTGTCATTTCAATTGTGCGTATATAAGCTTGGAATCTCAATAAAATAACCCATCCTATAATCGAAAACAAGCTACAAAGGACGATAGGAACGAGAACAATAAAAGAATGCACAACCACTCCCATTAAGGCATACTTTACTATTGTTCCTCCTGCTACTAACCAAAAATAACGCTTGTTCAAAAAGAATGGTGCAAAAAGAAAGAAAAATCCTTCCACTATATTTCCTGCATCAAACTCTAAATCTGTTCCATAGTAAATGATAAAATTATGAATAAAATCTAATGTATTATATCCTATGAAAATAATATATTTCACAGCATATGGATTCTTTCGCCTCATCACATATATTCCTACAAGCACCAATATAGCCGTAAGAATATACAACCATACCCCTAAACCTTGTTCTACAATTGGGGCCTCATTTACGCCTTCTAGCTTCGGCATAATATAATAAGATGCAACATCATAAATAAAAAAAGTAGCAATGAATAAACTTAAAAACAGCCTTAACGTTCGAACCTGTTCCCTTGTTAATCTATCAATACTGTCCATGTAGTAACTCCTCTATTCACAATACACATACTTCACAAATCTTTCCTTCTATATAAATCTATTTTGATTTTTCAACATATAAGTCTCTGCTATAAAGAACAGAAGATGGCCTGTACTCGTTTTCTCTCCTTGGAAAGATTATATGTCGATTTTCCAACTTATTCTTATATAGGTAAAATAATGTCTACTTTCGTTCCTACATTTCTTTTACTCGTAATATGTATTTCCCCATTATGTTCTTCAATAATTTTGCAAGCAACAGTAAGCCCTAAACCTATGCCATCTTTTTTTGTTGTATAGAAGGCCTCTGTTATACGATTTAAATCTTCCTCCTCTATGCCACACCCATTATCTACAATACTTACTATTACATCATCCTTGTTTCGCTTCTTTATATCTATCCAAAGTGTTCCCCCATGTCCCATCGCTTCAATCGCATTCTTTATTATATATAGAAATACTCCTTTTAATTTACGATTATCACACTCTATTTTTATTTGATCAGGTGCAACATCATAAGTGAGATACAGCTGTTTTTTGTTTATTTCTGCACTCATTTCTTTCATCGCTTTTGATACAATTTCTTCTATTAAATGACTACTATATGTAGAAGGCTTACAAGTTGCCATCGCCATCAGTTCACTTATCATATTATTTATGTGTTCAATCTCATCAATCATATGTTCATACACCTTATCATCCGCATATTTCTCTTTCTGCAATTGTGTAAATCCTTTTAATGAGGAAAGTGGATTTTTAATTTCATGTCCAACAGACGCTGCCATTTTCCCAATAACCGCGAGCTTTTCGGACTCTCGTTTTTCTATCATCACACTGTTTACAGTAGAAAGGTACTGCAAAAATCGATTCAATAGGAGATATGCTACAAATAATAAGAGACTATACATAACCAACTGCATAAATGCTGTTTTTTTCCCCAGGATCAAAAGCGCACTATATTTACCCATAATAACTAAAAATAACCACTTCAAGTACCGTTTACTCATAAAAATTGGCACAAATAAAATAAAAACAAATTCAAGTATATTCTCACCATCAAATGCTACTTTATTGTGAGTTGCATACCAGTACAAATTGAAAATCTCCGAAAGCATATAAGTTAATAAATATATATACTTAATACGATATACCTGTTCCTTGTTTACTAGATACATACTGTATGCTATTAAGCAGGCTCCATACAAAAGCGTTGGAACTTGAACCTTTAATCTTATTAGTAGTTCAGAATCTCTTAGCATAACAGAATAAGCTGTTTCATATATACCCCATACAATATTCAATACCCATAAAAAGAGTCGAGCATTTTTCTTTTCTTCTTGAAATGAGATAAAGTTTTCTTTCACTTTAACACTTCCCCAAATCCCATATACTTTCACTATATTATTATCAATACTTATTATAATAAATGATAGTAGTGTTTGACCAAAATAATATCGAATAATGCAGAAAATTTTAACCTGATTCACGAATTTGATAATTCACATAATTTTCAATAATATGTACTTAAAAACGTTATTATGTGTTATATACTGAACTTGTCAGGTTAACTGTAAAGAGAACTCCCCGGTTCTTTGTGTTTGAGCTATTTTGTCTGATTACCCCGTTATGAAATATAAGTCAAAAGAGAACTTGTAGCATCTCTACAAGTTCTCTTTTGTTTTCAATCAATCTATTGCATCACACTTTGAAGTTATGTCAAAATGTGATGCAAATCAAATTATTGATTCACCGCTTTTGCTACAAGCGCAGCATATGCTTCTGCACCTGCTTTCGTTAAATGTACACCATCTGGTTCAAAATATGCCTTATTTCCAGCACTTGCTGTATACCAATCGACTAACGTCACATTTTTATACTCAGATGCTACTTCTTTTAATTTCTCATTCACTAATGATTCCCATGGACGTGGTACCCTCGTATTGATTAATACAATTTTACGTTCATTCCCAATCAATTGTACTAATGATACTAATTGATCCTTAGTAAACGCTCCATTTGTACCTAATCCAACGATAACATGATTTCCTAAATTCCCCTGATTTTTTAGCTGTTCTACAGCAGGAATTGCTTTAGACAACTGTCTACCAACCTTCGCATCAATTACAATATTAGGAAATGCATTTTTCAAATACGGAGCGATATCAATCATAATGGAATCACCTACAGCTGTAACTGTTAGAGGATCTTTAGGCTGCGTATTAGCTTCTTGTTGTTCTTTATTTTGAGGCGGCTCCTCAGCTGATTTTTCCTGAACTGCAACTGGGTGTTTCGCCGGTTCCGCTTGTACCGACTCTACCTTATCTTTTTGAGAATTCTCCTTTGCTTTACTAGCTGTTGATAATCCAAAAACAGCTATCGAAGAAATTAATAATGCACCTACTATAGCTAACTTACCACTTAATGCTAAGTTTCTTATTTTCCAGTTCTTAGATCGAATGTTCCGGAGTGCCCCTTGTCTGATTGGATTTTCAATAAACTTCCATGAAATTTGTGCCACAACTATAATAAGTACAAATTGAAGAATTGCTCTTGTAAGTGAAAACTCTCCAGCATGTACCTTCGGAGTCGTCAATGCGATAATCGGATAATGCCAAAGATATATCCCATACGATCGTACACCCATCCAGCGTAATGGTCTAAACCTTAAAAATAGAGCGATTCGGCTAGCTGGATGAGCAAGGTTCGCTACTAGCAATGCTGTAGCGATTGATAAAAGGACCATTCCTCCTTGATATAAAAACGGATCATATTGATTCGTTTTCCAAAACATAACGAGGATGACGATAAGAGCAATTCCTCCAACTACATCAAGAATAAGACGTGCCTTTGGAATAATTTTATTCGCAAGTCTACTGCTTGGCCAAATTAAAGCAAGTGCCGCTCCAATTAATAAGGAGAAAGCCCTCGTATCAGTACCGTAATAAATTCTGCTTGGATCAACTCCTGGTTCATACAGAATAGCCATCGCTAATGCAGAAGCAGCTGCCCCTAAAACAATAAATAAAATGATACGTGATTTCTGTTTTATGTAACGAAATGCCAGGCTAATAATAAATGGCCAGACTACATAGAACTGTTCTTCAACTGCTAACGACCAAAAATGATTCAACGGGGACAGTTGGTTAAAACTATCAAAGTATGATAATTTGTGATAAATATACCACCAGTTACTGAAGTATAATAAAGCTGCTAGTGAATCTCCTCGCATCTTTCCTAGCAAAGAGCTATGAAAAATTGTAATCCATGCTAAAACAACTACAAGCATGACAAACATTCCTGGAAGCAATCTTCTTGCCCTACGCAACCAGAAATTCTTCAAGTCAATTCTCTTATTTCTCTTCCATTCTATAGCGAGAATATCCGTAATTAAATAACCCGACAATACAAAGAATACAGTAACTCCTAGGAACCCCCCAGGCATCCAATTAAAATTGATATGATATAAAATAACACCTAGTATGGCTAGGCCTCTTAGACTGTCCAATCCAACCATATAGCGACTATTTTTCTGTAATGGTTTAGGCATTCACAGTCACCTCCCTATATTTATCTAAAGATTCCGTCAATAACAACAGTAATATAAAGCGCTATCAATCCTCTAAAAACATATAAACCTAGTCAAAATATTACAGAACCAAATTACAAACACTCTCACTGTTCATAATTGCATGCACAGTAATTAGAATTTTAACATGTTATCTAACTACATAAAATAGTTTCATGCATAAACTTTCTTTTATAAATAAATAAAAATTCAAATATACAAATTAAAAAACCTGCATAAATCCTTTTTAGGGTGAAAGAGAGCGTCTGCTCATAGATAGAAACGGGCTTGCCTCATGCCATAAAAACAGAGGGAGAAAACGAGGGGGAATTCGCTTTTGTTTCAGAGGCCGTAACTTGTAGCTGAAAAATCAAAGTGGATATATAAAAAGAGGTTATCCTAAAAAACTACTTTTAGGATAACCTCTTTTTGTATTAACCGACACGCTAGACTCTACAAATCCCCCATAGAATGCATATAACCAATATAAGTGTATAATCACCAAAATCTAATGTAGGACCCTTCTTCACATGCATATCCAGCCACATATAAACGAGCTTTATTCTTTTATATTTATGAATATTTTTCTTTGCAAATCGATAAACAAGAACCTGCAAAATCATAAAACCCGCTACAAATATAAATAACAAAACAAAAAAATCAACCATCCTATTTCTGTACAGCTTTTTCCAATATACCGTGCCCCAAAAGCCATTCTTCAAACTTCGCACTGCCAAATTCCCAGCTTAAATCATTGGCATGTACGGAAAAAACGCGATAACCTGCATACTCATCCATATACGCATTTTCTTGCATCTTGCTTGGCGAAATCCCATAAAATGAAAAGTTGAAAAAGACATCCCACACATCTTCATGTTTTCTTTTATAAGCAATCGATTCCATATCGTACTCTTCTCCGAAATAATCAAGATGTAAATGCATGCTATCATCATATTCATACTTCATTTTATCACCCCTTATATTTGTACTTCTTTACCATCCAAAAAATTCCTTCTATGTCCACTCACATCTAGGCACTTACCTACATATTATGGCAGTAGATTCATTTCTAGGAGGTGTCATATTTTGAAAAAATTCATAGCTGTTTTTTGTATATTTGTACTTACTGTTTTTACGTTTGTAGCGTGTAATAAAAAGGATGACGCGAAGCAGCAGACAAAAAAGATTCGCATTGGTGAAGTTACACACTCTCTCTTCTATGCACCGCTATATGTTGGCATTGAAAAAGGATTTTTTAAAGAAGAAGGATTAGATATTGACCTGCAAACGACAGCTGGTGGCGATAAAACAATGACAGCCTTATTATCTGGCGGAATTGATATTGCACTTGTGGGCTCTGAAACATCCATTTATGTTCACCAGCAAGGGGCAAAAGATCCAGTTATTAACTTTGCACAGCTCACGCAAACTGATGGTACATTTTTAGTTTCACGTAAAAAGTTAGGCTCCTTTAATTGGAACGATGTAAAGGGTGTTACGTTCCTTGGTCAACGTAAAGGCGGTATGCCGCAAATGGTTGGGGAATACGTTTTAAAGAAAAATGGTATTGATCCGCACAAAGATACAAATTTAATTCAAAATGTTGAGTTTGCCAATATTGCAAATGCCTTCGCGTCTGGTACAGGTGAATTTGTGCAGCTCTTTGAACCAACTGCAAGTATTTTAGAAAAAGAAGGAAAGGGCTATATCGTCGCTTCTTTCGGTACTGAATCCGGAACTGTTCCTTACACAACATTTATGGCAAAGGAAAGCTTTTTAAAGAAAGATAAAGTAGCTGCGGAGAAATTCACACGTGCATTATATAAAGCACAGCAATGGGTAGATACACATAGCCCAGAAGAAATCGCAAAAACTGTTACACCTCTTTTCAAAGATACTTCACAAGACATTACGCTGAAGGTCATTGAACGTTACAAAAAGCAACATTCCTACGCAACGAATCCATTATTAGATGCGGAAGAATGGAAGCAACTTCAAGTCATTATGAAAGAGGCTGGGGAATTACAAAAAGAGGTTCCACATGAGGCGCTCGTCAATACAAAAATTGCCGAAAGCGTTATTAAGAAGTAGGGGCGAATACGATGAGTTTCTTACAAATATCTCATGTTTCCCAATGCTTTTTTTCAAAAGAAAAGGCTCGGCTTATCCTTGAAGATATTAGCTTACACGTAGAAGAAGGGGAATTTATATCCTTTCTCGGCCCAAGTGGCTGCGGCAAAACAACACTCCTTTCTATTATTGCAGGACTACTTCAACCAATCCAAGGTTTTGTCTCTTTTGATGATAAACCAGTAATAAAATCAACAGATTCAATGGGATATATGCTTCAGCAAGATTACTTATTCCCTTGGAAAACGATTGAAGAAAATATAATGCTTGGACTGCATATTACAAAAACATACGGAACGGAAACAAAGGAGCATACATTACAACTTTTAAAGCAAGTTGGCCTCGAAGGCGTCGAAAAGCAATATCCTTCGGAATTATCCGGTGGTATGCGTCAAAGAGCCGCACTCGTTCGTACACTTGCGACAAATCCGAAAATCCTTTTGCTTGATGAGCCCTTTTCAGCTCTTGATTATCAAACAAAATTAAAATTAGAGGAGCTCGTATTTTCTTTATTACACAAGTATAAGAAAACTTCTCTTCTCGTCACACATGATATTGAAGAAGCAATTGCAATGAGTGATCGCATTTACTTGCTTCAAGCAAACCCTGGGAAAATTGCTAAAACATTTACCGTACCAGAAAGCATTCGCTCTCTACCACCACTTGAGGCAAGGTACCATTCCGATTTTCCGGCCCTTTTTCAAGACATATGGAAGGAGCTGGAACGTCTTGGATAATATTAAACAATTACACGAACAGTTTCGAAAAAAAGAACGTCAGCGTACCTGGACTGCTGCCTTTTTACAATTACTACTGCTCGTACTCTTTCTTACATTATGGGAAATTTCTAGTAAGAAAGAATGGATTGACCCCTTACTGTTCAGCTCTCCTTCAAGTATTTGGGAGTTATTTTTAAGTAAATGGGGAGATGGCTCACTTTGGATTCACATATGGACGACACTCTTAGAAACAAGTATCGGCTTTATTCTCGGCACGGTGCTCGGAACAATTATCGCCACACTCCTTTGGTGGATACCACTTCTAGCACGTGTATTAGACCCATACCTTGTCGTGTTAAATGCGATGCCAAAAGTAGCACTTGGTCCAATTATTATCGTTATTTTCGGCCCAAATCTTTCTTCTTCAATCGCAATGGGAGTCATTATTTCCATCATCATCACCATTCTTGTTATTTACAGTGCATTTGAAGAAGTTGATTCGAATTATATAAAAGTAATGGATACGTTTGGCGCAAATAAATGGCAAACCTATCAACAAGTTATTTTACCGTCTTCCTTTCCATCTATCATTTCAACTTTAAAAGTAAACGTTGGATTATCGTGGGTTGGTGTAATTTTCGGTGAACTTCTCGTTTCCAAACAAGGCCTCGGTTATTTAATTAGCTATGGCTTCCAAGTATTTAACTTTACACTTGTACTGCTGAGTGTGTTACTGACATGTATCCTCGCGACTCTTATGTATGTATTTGTGGAAGGACTTGAAAAATTACTTGTAGGGAAAAGAAAAAGAAGCTGATTCAAGGCAACATGCCGAGGTCAGCTTCTTTCGTTTATACTTCCTTTGAAATTTCATATAGGCCAGATAACACTTCAGTACGCATTTTTACAAGCTCAGGGAATTGATAGAAGAAAGCAATTTTTTTATACTTCATCTCTGTACCTTCCTTCACTTTCTTTGAATCTTGTAAAATGAATGCAGTAAATGTATCAGCAATGTCTTCTGCTACATTTGTTGTGCTATATTCTGAAACAAATTGATCCTGTTTATCTTTAAAAAATTGGATTTGTGCTTCTAAGTTTGTTTCAATTTCTTTTTCTTTCCATTCATTTTCAATTTGCTTCCAAAACGATTCATAAAACTTATTGATATAAGAATTCTCTTTCGTACAACCTTCTTGTAAGAAAAGATTTTCACATTTGTCTTTATACGATGAAATATCTTTATCCTCTTCAAATGCTTTTATATACTTTTTATCTACTGGAATTTGCGTATCATTTAATGTTAATACGTGAGCTGTTTCATGAATTAACGTTTTCATCACTTCATCTATATTTATGCCGGAATCAAGTGTATCTAAACTTAACACCCACTCTTTCTGATTTTCCATACTAGGAGCCACATGTGCAACAACTCCATCATATCCATCTGTCACAATATCAAATTCTTTTATACTCTCTCTATATTTAGCAGGGATCAGTGTACGATACATTTCCCATAATGTATCATGATAATCCATATCCTCATGCTGGGCGATGACTTCTTCTTTTGCTTCTTTATCATCCGCAAACACTTTATTTAAACGTTTCTTATCTAGTTTTTCAAAATAAGGGTCTATAATATCTTCATTATCAATATAGTAAGATGCTAAAAAGAAATAATTTTCATCATCATTCTTCTTTTGCTGCGCTTCCTTAATTACTTCTGCACCTTCTTCAAATTCCCCCGGTACTTCTAGCTGAGACAGATTTTCCATCTTCTTATATACTTTTTGAATCATGCCATCCCCAAGCTTCGTACACTCTTCTTCTGTTTTACATATTTCTTTCTTTTCGGCAACATTCACCGATTTATTGCAACTTACCGTAAAACAAATCGCTAAAATAAAAAGGAATATCTTACCATAACATCTCTCCATATAACCCTCCATTATTCCATTCTACAAAGATATTATACAGTGAAAATTTAATCAGTAGGTGAACCTTTCTTCCCCCTAATTTCCTCATTTCTATTTACATTTTAAATTGGGAGTATTACCGCCTGCAAATAGTGGGATAATCATTTTTTTGAAAATATGCGATAATTATTTTAAGTGGGCTTTTTACTTTAAGAAGGAGGAATGTATAATGATACGTGCTGTATTATTTGATTTAGACGGGACATTATTAGATCGACGTCAATCTTTGGAAAGTTTTATTGGCGACCAATATAGTCGTTACGCAGCGCACTTTACTGAAATAGAAAAAAATGAGTATTGTACTCGCTTTGTCCAACTTGATAATAACGGCTACACTTGGAAAGATAAAGTCTATGCTATCTTGCTCAAAGAATATAACATTACGACTCTAACAGTTGAACAACTTTTACACGACTACGTCACAGAATTCACAAACCACTGTATTCCATTTCCAAATATGCACGAATTGCTACAACAATTACAAAATCAGAATATCGCAATTGGAATTATTACGAATGGCTTTACCGAATTCCAAATGAATAACCTTCGTGCCTTGCAGCTACATACGTATACAAATACAATTCTTGTTTCAGAAGCAGAAGGCATTAAGAAACCTCATCCAGCTATTTTTGAGCGTGCTCTCAAACAATTAAACGTTCAGGCAGAAGAATGCATCTATGTTGGAGATCATCCTGAAAATGATGTCATGGGAGCTGAGAAGGCTGGGATGACTGCGGTTTGGAAGAAGGATTCATTTTGGAAGGATTTTGAACATTCTCGTACAGTTCGAGATTTGCTTGAAATACTATCTTTTGTATAAAAAAGAACTCGGCTCCTTTACTTCGTAAAACAGCCGAGTTCTTCTATATGTTTCATCGTACGCGCTAATACATCATCGCGCATAATAAAGCTAAATTTCCTATCACTTTTAATGTTATCAGGGATTTCTTTTAATAGAACAGACCCTTTTGTCTCTTCATAGTGCGTATGTTCTTCTACTGCGCTAATTGTTGCAAAATAAATGTTTTTAATGATTATTTTGTCTTTTCCAGATACTTTGTATTGTCCTAAGTAAGTTAAATCAGAAACAATCCCGCCAGTTTCTTCATGAACCTCTCGAACTGCCGCTTCTTCCGGTGTTTCCCCGAGTTCTACCTTACCACCTGGAAATTCAAGACCGCGGCGCAAATGATGCGTTAATAACCATTGATCCCCGTACCGGCATACAACCCAAACATGCTTTGGCTCAGGAGAAAATGGGTAACGTTCAAACGATAATTGTACAGTATTGTGGTAATAATCTTTAAATTTGTACATGCCATTACTCCCCTATAGATGGTTACAAGATTTTCCTACCACAAATTGTAGCACAATTCGTATTCATATGCATAATGTTATCCAACTATAATCCATTGATTATTCCCATTTGTGCGACTAATTCCTTCGTTTCATGATTCCCTAAATCATAAATCATCTTATATGCTTTCTGCAGCTCAGCATCATACCGGTCATTATTTGAATCATGATGATATTCCACATATGGAACATGTGAACGTACAAAAGAGCCAAGATCTTCGCGATATGCCTGATCGAAGCATTCCCGTAACTCAATAATTTCCTCATCATTCGCCTGGATTTCAAAGCTATATGTATCCGCCGTTTTCACCTGCGAAATCTGTCCATTTCCTACTGATATATAGTAAGTTTTCTTATTATCCATATAACGCTCCTTCTTTCACCTTTTTAACTTCTATTGTTTTCAACAATTACAAAATTATGTAAAACAAAGTTTCGTTTAGTGATAAAATGGAGAAAAGGAGGGGTCTATTTGATTAAAATATTAATTATTGGAGTCATTATTGTACTTATCGTATTGGTTCTCTCTGTGCTGACAATCAATAAAGGTTATTCTTACAAACATTCAGTGGACAAACCAGAGGCTAATCCTTATCTAACAAATAAACAGGAGGATCAATAATATGCTTCGTATATCCCGCCTCCTCACTACTTTCATTGTCATTATCGTATCCTTATATAGCCTCATTACACAGAATGATGCATTTCTTACACTCTCACAATTTTTCGTAGGAGCCTTAATGTTTATAATCGCAATTGAACAAATACAAAAGAAAGACCCAAGTACTGGCCTAACTTGTATGGTAGCAGGAGTTTTCGTGTGGGCTGTCCTCGCAGTAAAGTATATTATGTAACAACTATTTTCTTACGGAGGAATGAACATATGTTAAAGACCGTTCGGGTTACCTTTGCATTCATTGCATTAGCTTTATCTATCTATAGTTTTATCACAGATAACAGAGGTATTCTGCTTTATATGTTCAGTGCTTTAGGCTTAGTATCTTTCACTATGAGCATTGAAGAATTACGTGAACAAAAGAAAGAAGTGGAACATTCTATTTATTAGCCGAAACACTTACTTTATTTCTAGCTACATTCGATTTATTCTGTTAATTCGAACTTTCAAAGGAGGGACTTTAATGCTAACTGGATTACGTATTTTTCTCTTGCTTACACTTATTCTTTGTATATATTCTTTTTTTACCAATAGCCTCGCAATCACCCCTTACGTACAACTTAGTTTTAGTTGTTCATTTATCCTTATCGGCATAAATGAAATAAAAGCAGGGCGAAAATCAATGAGCATTCCGTATTTTGGGATTTCCGCTCTTATGTTCTTCGTTATGGTATCCAAATTTTTTCACTAAATAAGGCAATTTATAGAGTTAAAATAACCATCCATACTCTACTTCTCTTACTACATATCATTTACTGAATAAACTGTTTCGGCTCTTTTTTAATATGCTTATCATCCTCACGCCAATCATACGTTTCTTCCCGTGAAATATCTAAAGTTTGATCTCCAATTCTAACTCTATCTTTATCCATCCATTGAATGTATGGATCTGTATCTGGATAGTTCCAATATATATTCTTGGTGGAATCGGAACTAAGATTAACCAGCTCTCCTCTAACAGCATCTGCACTTAATGACCCAGCATTATGAAAATAAGTTTTTATAACATGCTTTCCATCTGGGGATTGCACAGTTCGAATCCATTCCCCTTTCGGAACGCCTTGCAAACTAAAAAATTTCCAATATCCGAAGCCAATGATTATTACTAGCGCAGCAAATAATACCAATGCTACTTTTCTCTTTGTCTTTTTGATTTGCATTTTTGTATCGCTCACTCAACCATCCCCTATAATATTGAATATAATCCTCTTAAAACCATATTACACTACACACTAACCTTTAAGATAACCTCATAAAGAGAAACCCCTGTTTCAATAAGCAGAAGTTTCTTTTTTCATTTATTCATTTACTAAAAACTACTTTTCCTAATGTTTAATTTCGTTGACAAAATTACCTTTTTAGCTACATTCCGTCCTAACAATCGTTCCATTAATAAATCCACTGCCGTTTCTCCCATAAGTCCTGTATATACTTTCACTGTACTGAGCGCTGGAGAAAGATACTGGGAAATACTAATATCATTTACACCAATTATATTTACTCTTTCTGGAACAGCAATTTCATGTTCATTTAGTGCTCTTAGACATCCGATTGCCATCGCGTCATTTCCAACAAAAAAAGCCGTCGGTAACTGATCCTGCTGCTCTTCTATCGCCTGATTCATTAATAAATAACCATCGTTTACTGAAAACTGACCCGTGTATATATAGTTCTCATAAAATAATTCTTTTTCCTTCATATATGTTATAAAGGCACGTTCCCTTGAATCTTCAATTTCGGAAGTCTGATCTTTAAATGTTTCCCGTCCTCCTATGTATCCAATCTTTTGATGTTCCTTTTCTATTAAATAATCAATCACCTTCATTGTTGCCTTCTCAAAATCTACCACAACCGAATCAAAAATCTCTTCATTTGGAGAATAATCTACAAATACAATATTTTTTGTTATCATTTCAAATAAACCTATTTCTCGTTCACTAAATTTCCCTATTGCAATCATGCCTTGAATATTTTCCTTCATCAACTCTTCCATTTGGCTATGGAAAAGTTTTACAATTTTCAACCCTTGCTGTTCACATCTTTTTTCTATTCCTAAACGAATGGACATATAATATAAATCGTTAAGCTCTTCTTCCTCTGTATACCAATGGATCAAAGCAATTTTCGGTAATTCTTTTTTACGATTTGTACGCTTCTTATAAGAAAGCTCCTCTGCTGCCTCAAATATCCTCTTCTTCGTTTCATCACTGACAGAAAGTAATACATCATTATTTAACACCCGAGAAACAGTAGCTATGGATACGCCTGCCTTCTCTGCTATATCTTTAATCGTTGCCATACCTAATCCACCTACTCTTCTCAATTATTCAACCCGAAACGTATATTTCGTCGAGGAAGAGAATAATTGATTTTTATTTAAAATGTACGAAGGAAAATTCGGATGATGAATGGCATCAGGCAATCCTTGCGTTTCTAGACAAAGTCCTAAATACTTTTTGGATTGTACCCCACATATTTCAAACACACTTGGTAATTGGTTTCCTGTATACAAAACTACGCCAACCTCATCTGTTTCCACGACTAATTTGCGGCCACTTTCTTCATCCCATAATATAATTTCCTGATCGTAGTTGCTATTCAACAGAAAAGGATGATCATATCCCTTCCCTACTAATTCATTTTGATAATAGCGAGAATATACTCCCTCTTTTATTTGCCTTCCTGCTCGGAAATCGAAGGGCGTATCTATTACATCCAATATTTCACCCGTTGGTAATAATTGCTCGTTTAATTCTAGAAATTGATCACTGTCAATTTTTAAAGTATGCTGTAAGACATCCCGCTTTAAATTTCCACTTAGGTTAAAATACGTATGATTCGTTACGTTTAATATCGTCGTTTTATCCGATTGTGCTTCATAACGAATCAAAAATTCATTCGCATTATTTAATGTATAGATCACTTTTACATGTACAGTTCCTGGATATCCTTCTTCTCCGTTAGGGCTAGTATAAGTGAATTCAATTCCGGTTTCCTTCTCATTTTCTATTATTTTAGCATCCCAAACGATATAACTAAATCCTTTCAAACCACCATGAAGATGATTGTCTTGCTCGTTCTTTACTAGCGTATAGGTATTGCCATCCAATTCAAATTGAGCCCCTTTGATTCTACCAGCTACTCTTCCTACAACTGCTCCAAAGTATGGAGAATATCTCTCGTAATTTTCCAATTCTTCAAACCCTAAAACGATATTTTCATACTTTCCTTTCCTATCAGGCGTAATAATTTTCGTAATCACACAACCGTAATTTAAACACGTAACCTCTATACCCTGGGCATTTTTTAATGTATAAGCGTACACATCTTTTCCATTTACTTTACCAAATATATTTTGAAAGACTGTCATATCCCTATCGCTCGCTCCTATAAACTTTGTATAAAACGTTTAAATGCAGCTATTCCTCCATCGTTTCGTTTGAAAACTCCAGCATCTTCTAATGCCCTTAAAAATTTAGCTGCTAGCTCTTTTTGAACAATGTGATGAATATTCTCTTCATTCGCTTCTACTTTGTACCGCTCTCTCAATTGCTCTGCCCATCGTTTGTGATATTCTGCTACACAATTGTCTTTATACAATACATATCGTTCTACCTCTTGTAACTCTAATTTCAACCTTGCTGGAAGTACAGCCAATCCCATCACTTCAATTAAACCTACGTTTTCCTTCTTAATGTGTTGTACATCTTGATGCGGATGAAAGATACCAAAAGGATACTCCTTACTTGTACGATTATTTCGTAGTACAAGATCTAGCTCATACTGTTCATTTCGCTTGCGCGCAATAGGTGTAATCGTATTATGCGGCACACCGTCTGTACTTGCGTAAATATGAACAGATGGATCGCTATATTGCTTCCATTTATCCAAAATGGAATCTGCCACGTTTACTAATAAATTAGAATCTTTACCTTTTAAGCGAATAACAGACATAGGCCATTTCACTACTGAACATTGAACCTTCGGAAATCTATCTAATTGAAATACATAATCATCTTCTGCTTTTGCCATTGCAAATTCGTATTTACCACCTTGATAATGATCATGTGATAAAATGGATCCACCTACAATAGGTAAATCCGCATTGGAGCCAATAAAATAATGAGGGAACCGTTTCACAAAAGAAAGTAATCTTTCAAAAGCTTGACGATTTATTTCCATATTCCGATGTGTTTCTGCTAGCACAATGCAATGTTCGTTATAGTATACATAAGGAGAATATTGTAAGTACCAGCGCTCTCCTAATAATTCCATTCGAATCATTCTATGGTTAGAACGTGCCGGATGGCCAAGTCTACCCGCATATCCTTCATTTTCAATGCAAAGTAAGCATTTCGGATAATCCGTATTCTGTATTAGATTTTCGTTTACAATTTCTTTTGGATCTTTTTCCGGTTTAGATACATTAATCGTAATGTCCAGTTCTCCATACTCTGTATTGGCTTTATAACTAATATTTTTCTGAACATGCTTCGTTTGAATATAGTTACTTATTCGACTTAATTCATAAAAATAATCCGTTGCATGTTCTGGATGGCACTCGTAATGTTGATAGAAACATTGATTAATAGTTGATGGTTTTGCCATAAAGCAGTTCATAATTTGACTCGCTAATATGTCTCTTTTATAAGAAGAATCATCAATAATTCCTTGTTCACTCGCATACTGAACTAAATCTTCTAGTAAATCTGTTATTTCTTTTTCTTCCGCTTTACTTTCTTGCTTTTCAAAACGCTCTAAATGAAGAAGGTGAAGAATTTGATTTCTTATATAAATTCCATCTTCTCTTTCGATAAACCGAAGTGAACATGCCCGTTTTATAAGTTGCTCAATGACTTGATAAACATTCATGATACTTTCCCTCCGCTGAATCGTTATATCCATTCGGACTATTTTCATTCCCATCCTAAACTATAAAGAAAAATAAAATAGTTACACATTAGCTGTAACTACTACATTAAACTTTGCCCTACGAATTGCTATACAAGCACGAACACCGATATAACCTGCCATTCATTGCATTGCCTCTCTCTGCAGCTCTCGTGCCCCGTCCCCAATATCAGCAACATAAAATGTCGCTTCGTAACCGATGACTTCTTTATACTTTTGTCCAACGTTGCAAATAAATTGATCCGTATATTCTTTCCCAACGATCGCAATTGCACAACCACCAAACCCCGCACCTGTCATACGTGCTCCTATAACCCCTTCTTGTTTCCAGGCTGATTCAACCAATGTATCTAGTTCTTGCCCTGTCACTTCATAATCATCACGTAAAGAACAATGGGATTCATTCATCAGCCTTCCAAATTCTTTTATATTATTTTCTTTTAATTCTTTTACAGATCGCAATGTTCGGCAATTTTCATACACAACATGTTTAGCCCGTTTTCTTAAGCTCTCTTCCTTAATTACATGCTTATATTGTTCAAACATTTTTTCAGTTAGTTCTCCTAGGGAGCTTATATCAATTATCTCTTGTAAATTTGCAAGGGCCTGTTCACATTCCGTTCTTCTCTCATTATATTTAGAAGTAGCAAGCTCTCGCCGCTTGTTTGTATTCATAATAATGATATTGTAGTTATCCAGCTGCAGTGGCGCATACGTAAAATTCATTGTTTGGCAATTTAATAACATCCCATATCTTGCTTTTCCCATCCCAATAGCAAATTGATCCATAATGCCACTATTTACACCGATAAAATAATTCTCTACTTTTTTACCAATTTTAATCAATTCTATACGATCTAATTCGAATTGAAATAATCCTTCCATCGTTACCCCTGTTACAAGCTCAATAGAGGCAGATGATGACAATCCCGCACCGTTTGGAATATTTCCATAAAACATAATGTTAATTCCTGAATCAATGCTATATCCAGCTTCTATGAGATAACGAATCATACCTTTTGGATAATTCGCCCACTCATGTTCTTGCTTATAATCTAAATCCTGTAAAGAAAATGAAATAACACCCTTTTCGGGGAAGTTCAATGAATAGGCACATATTAACGCATCATCTCGCTTGCTTGCTAACGCATACGTGCCGAAAGTAATGGCACATGGAAACACATTTCCTCCGTTATAATCAGTATGCTCTCCAATCAAATTAATCCGACCAGGCGCAAAGAAAGTACGATACTCCTCTTGATGAAATATTTTCTTAAAGTTCTCCATTAACTGGTTATGTATCATCTAAAGGCCCCCTTATGTAATACGAACTAAAAAGTTTTTCCATTCTAACTCCGAATTCATTCTACAAAAAATAAAGACTTATTATCTTTTTACTAAAAAAATTCAAAAAAGTCAAAATTTTTTCAGTAAAAAACTGCATCTTTTTTGTACATATTTTAGTAAAAAATACCACATAATTTTACTTTGCAGTTTAAAATGGATTACATATAATAATTCAATCTCTCATAATTGGTTTAATCGCGCAGAAAATCCTCTGAATTTTTATTGATTAACTCCCCTAAGATGTTCTTGAGACTATAAAAAGCTCCCTGTTTTTATACAGGAAGCTTTTTGATTCTTCTCTAACGCATACCGTTTTTTTACTTAGTTTACCTCAATCGGCTTCTGGACAATAAACCAATAACAAAGCGCCCCGCATCCAGCAATAATTCCACCAGAAATAAATGCTAACGCATACGAACCTGTTGTATCAGCTGGATGCACATCTAGTTTTGGATTTATTCCCCTCTCATCATTCATCCTCCCTTTTTGAACAAAAAATAGACATATATTTTTGTAGAAAAAATAGACATATATTTTTGTAGAAAAAATAGACATATATTTTTGTAGAAAAAAAGGATATGGTATCCATATCCTTCTCTCGAGCTACTCCAAATTCACCCAAATGCTCTTCACTTCCGTATAATTATCAAGCGCATACGAACCCATTTCACGGCCGATACCAGATTGTTTATATCCTCCAAATGGCGATGCGGCATTTTCTAAATTATAACTATTGATCCACACTGTACCTGCTTTTAATTGATTCGCAACTTTATGCGCTGTTTTTACATTTTCTGTCCATACACCAGCCGCTAAACCGTACGGTGTATTATTTGCTCGTTCAATGACTTCTTCTATCTCATCAAAAGGTAAGATAGAAACAACTGGGCCAAAGATTTCTTCTTGCGCAATTTTCATATTATCCGTTACATCTGCAAATACAGTAGGCGCCACGAAATATCCTTTTTCAAATTCCTTCACGCCGCCCGCTATAAGTTTTGCGCCTTCTTCTATTCCGCTCTTAATGTAGCTAAGTACACGTTCTTGTTGCTTCTTCGATACGAGAGGTCCCATTTCTGTTTCAGGATCTAATCCATGTCCTACTTTCACTTCATTCGCCATTGTTCCTAATTCACTAACGACTTTTTCATAATGCTTTCGATGAACAAATACGCGTGAGCCTGCGCTACAATTTTGGCCATGGTTATACATAATGCCGTTAAATGCCCCAGGGATTGCTTTTGAAAGATCAGCATCTTCTAAAATAATATTTGGTGATTTCCCGCCAAGTTCTAATGTGACGTGCTTTATCGTTTCCGCTGCTTTACGCATAATCCCTTTTCCAATAACAGTTGATCCTGTGAAAGCAACTTTATTGATATCCGGATGATTCACAATCGCTTCACCAGCACCTCCGCCAAAACCAGGAACAAAATTGACTACACCATCTGGGAATCCAGCTTCTTTAAATAACTGCGCTGTATATAGAAGAGAGAGCGGCGTTTGCTCTGCTGGTTTCAAAACAATTGTACAACCCGTTGCAAGTGCTGCCCCTAACTTCCAAGCAGCCATTAATAATGGAAAGTTCCACGGAATAATTTGTCCGACAACGCCAATTGGTTCATGGCGTGTATAGTTTAAATATTCCGGTGAAATTGGGATTGTTTGCCCAAGAATCTTTGTTGCCCATCCCGCATAATAACGGAAATGATCAACTGTCCCAGCAATATCATCTTCAAGCGCCTGTTTATATGGTTTTCCATTGTCTAGTGCCTCAAGCTGCGCCAGTTCTTCTTTATTCTCATCGATTAAATCTGCAAGCTTGTAAATCAAGTGCGCCCGTTCTGCTGCACTTATTTTTGACCAAGTTCCTTCTTCAAACGCTTTACGAGCAGCTTTCACTGCAAGATCCACATCTTCTTCTCCTGCCTCACATACGACAGCAAGTACTTCCTCTGTTGCTGGATTCCAAACGTTAAATGTTTTTCCACTTACTGCTGGAACGAATTTCCCATCTATAAATAATTCCTTTTTCCCTTCCAGGAACGCTTGAACTTTTGGTTTTAAATCTTGGCTTGTCGTTAGCATACTCTCTCTCCCTTCTTATTTTTGTAATGTTAATAGGTTTTCTAAAATTCCTTGTAACTTTTGATCTTCTTCCTCTGTTAATGGCAGACGTGGTTTGCGAGACGGACCACCAGTTTGCCCTTTTAAATCCATTACTCTCTTAATGATTTGAACATACTTCCCTGATTCTTCAATAAAACTACATAACGGTAAAATTTTATCGTATAGCTCCCAAGCTCTCTCTAGTTCCTTATTTTGCACCGCATCAAATAGTTCCGTTACAAGTTTTGGCACCGCATTACCTGCAACTGAAATCCACCCTGTTGCGCCAACTAAAAAAGATTCTAATACTAAATCATCCGCACCGCAGAATGTTTCAATATCCCCTTTTCCTTTTCTTGTAATATCACGAACTTTGCGAATATCACCGCTTGATTCTTTTACATGCGTAACATTCTCTACATCACGACCGACGCGAAGAATCGTTTCTGTGCTAATATCAACACCAGATGTAAATGGATTATTATAAATCATAATTGGAAACTGAACGGATTCCGCTACTGCTTTAAAGTGTTCATAAATCTCTTCTTCTTTTGGGTGAGCGTAATATGAATTAATAAGTAATGCACCACTCGCACCCGCTCTCTCCGCTTGCTGCGTATATTCAATCGCTTCTTTTGTCGTTTCAGCCGCCGTTCCGACAAGAAGCGGAATACGCCCGTTAATTTGCTCCACCGCTGTTTCCACAACTTTAAAACGCTCTTCCTTCGTTAAACTGACAAACTCTCCCGTACTCCCGTTAACAACTAAACCTGCTACACCTTCTTGAATGAAGTGCTCAATATTTTGTTTCAAACCTTCCCAATTAATCTCTTCGTTTTGATTCATCGGTGTAATAATAACTGGATATGCCCCTTTAAATGTTTGATACATGTTTCTTCCTCCCATCACTGAATTTAACTAAGGATAAAACAAATTGAAGTGTCACTTCAATTTGTTTCGTAAAAAAAACGCAATTCATATCATCTATACACTTAGGGTCATTATAATGCAGAAAAAATAAATTTACAATATACCTATCTAATTTTTCTGAATTTTTTTAATGATAATTTGCAAAACTCAAAACTTTCCTTTACACTTCTTTCATAAGAAAAATTCTATCCAATACTTTATTCGAGGGATTGTCATATGTACGAAAATATCGGAAACAAAATTAAAGCTCTTCGCTTAGAAAAAAGAATGACCTTAAAACAAGTCTCTGAAAAAACAAATCTATCTATTAGTTTTATCTCTCAAGTAGAACGCTCGAAATCTTCTATTACACTAGAATCTTTGAAAAAAATATCAGAAGCACTTCATATCAGTCCTAGCTATTTTTTCGCAGCAGAGCAAAAAACAAATACAAATATCATACGCCGCGGTCTGCAAAATGAAGAACATGTAAATTACTCTCATTTTGTTTACACGAATCTTTCTGGAAATGTTTCAAACCCACATTTCGAACCGATTTTAGTGACGCTTCATCCTGGTGAAAAAAAAGGAAATCCTTATTCTCACAATGGTCAGGAATTCGTATTTGTACTAGAGGGTGTACTCACCATTCTATTAGAAAACGAGGAGCATGATCTACATCCTGGCGACAGCATTCATATGGAATCTGCTACACCACACAATTGGTTTAATCATACGGAAAAGCCAGCTAAATTTTTGTTTGTGAGCTCGCCCCCTATGTTCTTTCAAAAGTAACTGTGCCTTCTCATCTATCGTCGCTTCGATAAGAGATGACATACACATGGACTAAAAGAGCTGCCTTTTCACAGGCAGCTCTTTTTCATCTATTAACCAAATACTTTCCCAAGTTCATCTTTATCTTGGCTTAACCAGAAATTCATTAGGCGTTTTGCTCCTTCTAAATCATGAAGCTTTGCTTGACCGCATTGTGTTTCATTTGCAGCTGGAATTTCTGTAATTTGAACCGCATCTTTTAATGTAAGTTCTAATAAATCAATGACTTCACGAACTGTTGGCGTACCACTTACAACAAGATAATATCCTGTTTGGCAACCCATTGGTGAAATATCGATAATATCGAAATGCGGATAACGATCAATATATTTACGTAAATTAAATGCTAGTAAGTGTTCTAACGTATGAATCACATCTGGCTTCATCGCTTGTTTATTCGGTTGGCAGAAACGAATATCAAATTTATTCACAATACCGTCACTACCCACTTTATGAACACCACAATGTCTTACATAAGGTGCCTTTACAATCGTATGATCTAATTCAAAGCTTTCTACTGATGGCATAATACATCTCTCCCGCTTTCAATTTAATTCCGTTATATCCAATATGATATAACGGAAATCCGAATTAGTAAAGTATTATGTATATCCGTGCTATAATACTAGAAGAATATGCTGAAAAGGAGACGGTTATGAAACAGATTTTTATAGGTATCATACGCTTTTATCAAAAATTTATTTCCCCGATGACACCACCTGCATGCCGCTTTTATCCAACCTGTTCGCATTATGGATTAGAAGCCTTTCAGAAACACGGCGCTTTCAAAGGATTTTGGCTAACGCTAAAACGTATATTAAAATGTCATCCTTTTCATCCAGGAGGATTTGATCCAGTCCCAGATAAAAAGGATGACAGAGTAAAATCTTAAGCTTCGTAGCCGTTCACAACAAGATCTAATTTCCCTGTATCAGGGTGAATCACAAGACCATGAACCGGTACTTCGGCTGGAAGTAATGGATGGTTACGAAGTACAGAAACGCTATGTTCTACACTTTCTTCTACACTAGAGAATCCTTGTAAGAATTTCTCTAAATCGATTCCAGAATAGCGAAGTGTATCTAATTTTTCTTCTGAAACGCCTCGCTCTCTCATCTTTTCAATTGTGCTGCTCGCCTGTATTTTTGCCATACCACAATCATGGTGACCAACAACACATACTTCATCTGCACCAAGCTCATATACAGCAACTAAAATACTACGCATAATACTTCCAAATGGATGTGAAATAACAGCGCCCGCTACTTTAATAATTTTCACATCGCCATTACGCATATTCATTGCTTTTGGCAATAATTCAACAAGGCGTGTATCCATACAAGAAATAATTACCATCTTTTTGTTTGGAAATTTCCCAGACTCATACTCTTCATATTTTCTCTCTTCAACGAATTTTTCATTATACTGCAAAATCTCTTCTAATGACTTCATAGCAAAAAGACCCTCTTTTCTTTTATATAGTCTACATACTCAGTGTACCAAAATCTAAAAAATCCCAAAAGGATATTACTTTATTGCAAATATATAATTTTTCAGACAACCGACATAATTTCTTCATAATATACACACAGCTCTGTAACAACTGTCCCATACTTTGCTCACATTTTCACTATAAACTAGATGTAGATAATGTTAAAAAGGAGTGAAACTTTATTATGTCCGACGTTCTGTTACTGAGTCGTTTTCAATTTGCAATTACTATTTTTTATCACTTTTTGTTTGTACCACTCACAATCGGACTTGTTATTTTAGTAGCGTGTATGGAAACACAATATGCACGCACATTAAACCCAACTTATCGAAAAATGGCGAATTTCTGGGGTAAGCTATTTACGATAAACTTCGTCATGGGTATCATAACCGGTATTACGATGGAGTTCCAATTTGGGACAAACTGGTCAGAGTACTCAAAATACATGGGAGATATCTTCGGATCACCACTCGCAATCGAAGCGCTTGTTGCTTTCTTCTTAGAATCTACCTTCATGGGAATTTGGTTATTCGGTAAAGATAAAATCTCACCCAAGTTCCGTGCTTTTTGTATGTGGATGGTTGCACTTGGAACAAATATTTCCGCGCTTTGGATCATTACAGCAAATGGCTTTATGCAAAACCCTGTTGGCTACGTAGTGCGTAATGGCCGCGCTGAATTAAATGATTTTTGGGCACTTGTTACCAATCCATATGCATGGCATATGTTCTTCCATACAGTTGTTGGTTGTTATATCGTTGGTTCTTTCTTCGTTATGGCAATCAGTGCGTATCATTTATTACGTAAAAACGAGGTGGAGTTCTTTAAAAAGTCATTTAAATTTGGTTTAGTTTTAGGATTATTAGCAGCAACTGCAACACCTTTCATCGGTCACCAATCCGGTGCTTTCGCTGCAAAAATGCAACCTGCAAAAGGTGCTGCGATGGAAGCAGTTTGGGAAACTGGTAAAGGTCAAGGCTTCTCAATCATCCAAATTCCCGATGTGAAGAATGAGAAGAACTTCGAATTATTTACAATCCCAAAACTCGGCAGCTTCTTCTATACAAACTCATTTGATGGAGAAATTGTCGGTTTGAAAGATATCCCTAAAGAAGATCGTCCGAACGTAAACCTTGTTTACTATAGCTTCCGTTTAATGGTTGCACTTGGCGTATTCTTCATGGCACTCACTTGGTTTGGTTTCTATTTAAACCGAAAAGGAAAACTAGAAAACTCAAAACGTTTCTTAAAAATTACAATGTGGTCTGTCTTACTTCCATATGTTGCGATTAACGCTGGATGGATTGTTGCTGAAGCAGGTCGCCAGCCATGGACGGTATACAAATTGATGCGCACAGCTGAAGCTGTCTCACCAATTTCCGTCCCGCAGATTTGGTTCTCATTAATTAGTTTAGTATTGTTCTACACATTGCTCTTAATCGCAGATGTATACCTCATGCTGAAGTTCGCGAAAAAAGGACCAGCAGCATTGGAAGAACCTACTAAGGGAGGTGTAGCTCATGTCTCATGATATGCTTGCAGTTATTTGGTTCGGTTTATGGGGCGTGATTTGGACAGTTTACTTCATTCTCGATGGTTATGCACTCGGTAATGGAATGATTTTCCCGTTCGTTACGAAAGATCGGAAAGAACGAAATCAAATGCAAGAAGCAATCGGACCGTTCTGGGGCGGTAACGAAGTATGGTTAATTACAGCGGGCGGTGCAACATTTGCCGCCTTCCCAATCACATATGCAAATATGTTTAGCTACTTATATACACCATTGTTTTTAGTATTACTTGCTCTTTTTGCTCGTGCAGCAGGGCTTGAATTTATGCATAAAGATGATTCACCAATTTGGCAAAGTACTTGTAAATGGGCATTTGCAATTGGTAGTTTCCTCATCGCATTCTTATTCGGTGTTACATTTGCAAACCTATACTATGGACTGCAAATCGGAAAAGATGGTTATGAAGGAACATTACTTAGCTTATTAAATCATTACGGTATTTTAGGTGGTCTTTTCTTCACAGCAATCTTTGTCGTATCCGGTGCACTTTGGGTCATGATTAAGACAACTGGTGAAGTATCAGATCGTGCTTATAAAATCGCAAAACCATTTTCAATGGCAGCTGCCATCATTTTAGCCATCTTCTATGTGGCAACTGCAAACCGTACAAACTTGTTCCAAAACTTTACGGAGTATCCTGTACTATTCATTCTTCCAGCGCTTGCAATGTTAATGAGTGTCCTGGCAATTATTATGGTTTACAAACATAAAATTGGTCTCGCATTCACATTTGTTTGTCTAACAATCGCAATGTTTATGACAACTGGATTTGCAGGTATGTTCCCAAGAATGTTACCATCACGTATTAATGATGCATACAGTACAACGTTATACCAAGCAGCAGGAAGTGAATTAAACTTAAAAATTATGTTCTTCGTCGCAATGGTAATGGTACCAATCGTTATCGGCTATCAATTGTGGAGCTACACAATCTTTAAAGAAAAAATTCACAAAGACTCTGCGAAAGGGTATCACTAAAATGAAAAAAGACGCTCAAAATGAGTGTCTTTTTTTGCTTATACGTATGATTTTCACTAAGATGTTAAGCCTCTAATTTAACAATCTTGCTAAAGAGGAATGACCAACAGTTTTTATTGAAATTGTATTATATAACGTATACAACAATTCTATACAATTTTACATATTACGTTTAAAGCGTAGTTAGTATTACTTGATCATCCTTATCATTATCATACACATCTGTAGCACTAATTCCATTAAAAGCTTTCACAGAAAATCCTACATTAGACGATCCAGAACCGTTATATGCTTTCGTTTGTTCGATTGGATGTACATTATATTTATCACCTAAATTAATGGTCCCATTGCAGTTTTCAATAACTACACCATCGATAACAGCAGGCATACTATCACTCACTTTCATTATGTTATTTTCAGTTTATGAAAAGAGCCTAAAAAAATAGCATGTTTACAGTAAAAAAGATATTCTACAACATTTAACTACGTTATTTATAAAATGTAATATATAATAAATGAGGCCATTATTCATAAAAAAATTGAGGTGTTTACAAAATTGATGTTTTTTGGAAGTATTACGCTTATTTTATTCCTTATTTTTCTATTCTTTTATGTAAAAGATCCCAGAAGCTTATTAATCGGATTTCTATTCAATTTATTCTTTTGTTCATCCCTTATCCTTTTCCTTTATTTAGGTCTCAGCTCGAATAATGGGATACTTAGATTCGTTGCAATCATACCATTTTTAATTATTCTTTTTATGTTATCCTTTGGTATATTCGCTTTAATGATTGGACTATTTCTTAATGCAAGAATCTTGATGAGAAAAGAAGGCCGACGTTTTTCTAACTGTTTAACTTTGATTGCTGGGTTAGGTATTTTATGCACTATGCTATTCTCACTATTGGATCCAACACGATTTTTATCTCCTCATTTCCAGCCGATCTTTACAGGAGTATTTTTCATTAGTGTCTATTTCTTTTTCCATATATCAACTTTCTTAACAGCTTATTTTCTGTATCAATTTAACAGACCACGGCGTAATCAAGATTTCATTATCGTTCTTGGCAGTGGATTAATTAACGATAAAGTACCACCACTTTTAGCAAGTCGAATTAATAAAGCAATTGATTTTTACTGGAAACAGGCTGCTGTCACTACTCCGCCCACAATCATTTTTTCTGGTGGACAAGGACCAGATGAAAATCTTCCTGAAGCTGAAGCGATGCAAAAGTATGCTGTTGAAAAGGGTATTCCGATTGAACATACCATACAAGAAAATCGTTCCGTCAATACGTATCAAAACATGCTCTTCTCAAAACAAATTATGGATTCATTAAAAGACAAGTATAAGAGCATCTTTACAACGAACAACTTTCATCTATTCCGCGCTGGCTTATATGCAAAGCAAGCTGGATTAAATAGCCAAGGAATCGGTTCCAAAACTGCTTTCTATTACTGGCCAAATGCGATGATTCGAGAATATATTGCAATCGTTGTAATGAGTCGGAAGCGTCATATGAGGGTCGTAGGAGTTATTTTAGGGTTCGCTGTCTTTTTATCAGCCATGAGCTTTTTATTTAGTTAATTTATACCGGAAAAGCCATCCTTTCGAAAAAGGGGGGCTTTTTTAGTTTTCATACAGCCTTAGGAACGGATCGATAATTGATTACATGTAAAAAAAGCATCAATGATAGGCGATCTTTCTTTAAATGCTAAATGAATATAACGATATTGTTTTTGCTTTAACTTTTTCATTTCAATATCTTTATGTGACTTAAAAAATAATTCTGGCCCCATTGTAATCCCGATATTTTGTGATACCATATTAACAATCGTTTCACAATTTAGTACCTCTAATATGATATTGGGACATACTTGGTGATCAGATAAATTTTTTATTACTAATGGCTGATACGGCCCTTTTGGCATAATAAAGTCCATTCCATCAACTTGCCTAATATCAATTACTTTTTGATTCGTTAACGGATGATTTTTCGGTAATCCTAATACGATTTCATCTTTGCTAACTGGGATTGATTGTATTTGTTTTTTTACATCTGATTCTAAAATAAACCCTATGTCCACTGTGCCATTATCAATCCACTCGATTACTTCTCCATATGTACCCTCAAATAATAAAACTTTAATACCCGAGTAACTCTGTTTAAGATGTAATAACATAGGCGGTAATATTTGTGATGCTGCACTTGTAAACGCCCCGACTTTGAGCGTACCCTCCAATCTCTTATTTTGTATAGATACTTCTTGTTTAATCGCCGCTTCGCTCTTCAATACATTTTGAATATGTGGAAAAATACGATTTGCAAACTCGGTTCTTCTAATTTCAGCCTGCTTATTTCTGTGTAATAAAGGATGACCAAACTCTCTTTCTAAACTAGCAATCGCATGACTCACAGCTGATTGTGTCATGTTTAATTGCTCTGCCGCTCTAGTAAAATTCCCTAACTCTACTACTTTTTGAAACACTTCATATCTAGCTATAGTCATGAGTTTTACTCATACCCTCCATTCAAAATATGAATTTCACTAATTTTATTATACTCGTTACGATAAAAATAGACCAATTCATCTAAGGGAGGATTCACTTTGAGCAAAATATTATTATTAACTTTTGGAATGTTTGCATTAGGAGTAGATGCTTATATAATGGCAGGCATTTTGCCCCAAATTGCTGATGATTTTCATGTTTCAATTGGAACAGCTGGGCAAACCGTAGGCATATTCACAATTTGTTATGCGATTGCAGCTCCTTTGTTTGCTACATTTATGAGAAAAGCGAATACAAAACATACGTTATTAGCAGCATTATTCCTTTTTACACTCTCGAACTTTATCACCGCTGTTACCCATCAATTTATTGTTCTATTAATTTCTAGAGGAATAGCCGGCATAGGCGCAGGTATATACGCGCCATTAGCATCAGCTGCTGCTGTTACATTCGTTTCTGAAAAACAAAAAGGAAGAGCTTTAAGTACCATTTTACTTGGAATGAGCGCCGGAACTGTAATTGGTGTTCCATTCGGTATATATATTGCATCAGCTTATGACTGGCGCATGGCAATGTGGTTTATCGTTACCGTTGGGGTAATCGGGATATTTGCTCTCTTTGCTAAATTCCCTATGATAGAATCTAGCCCTTTGCCGACATTAGAAGAGCGGCTAAGTATGTTCAAAAACAAAAAAACTTCACTTGTCATGCTTATCACCATGATATTAAGTTTTTGCAGTTTAGGCTTGTATACATACTTAGATACCATCGTTGTTTCATATGGATTTCAGAAGTCGATCCTCTTTATTTGGATGTGGGGTATCGGCGGGATTGCAGGAAGTTTTGTAATTGGATTGATAATAGATTTGTATAAGAAACCAAAGATCGTATTAATGTACTTAATGTGTATCATGTTTTTCTCATTTATATTTATGAGTCTTTTCCATGGAAGTGCCGTATTATTGGCCCTTTGTTTAATCCTTTGGGGTGGTACCGGATGGGCAACACTCGCTACTCAACAAAAAATACTTTTAGAAATTAGCCCAGAGCATGCAACCATTTCAATTGCCTTACTGAGCTCGATCAATTATTTTGCTGGCTCAATAGGCACAATGGCAAGTGGAGTATTTTTAGAGAAGGGCGTAGACCCTATCAATTTACCTTATATATTAGGTGGAATATTACTTTTGGCTATCGGAGGACAGATTCTGTTTATAGGTAAGGAAATTGTAAAATAGGCGTAAATAATCATAAAAAATCCCAAGAAGCATCTACTCTGCTCCTCGGGATTTCCTTTATCTTCTCTTCGTAATTTTCCCTGAACCGCCAACCCTTGTTTTAGGGGGAGACGTATTCTTCGGCGGGCTTTTAATCGATGATTTCGGTTTTACATCAGATTCAGTAGAACCGCCTGGTGATTTGATAATCTTTCCCTTATTCTCTGTAGACGGTGGAACCGTTTTAGTTTCTTTTTCTATAATGCTTCCTTTATCTCCTACAGAGGTCTTTGGATCTACTTTATCACTTCTCTTAATAATAGAACCTTTACCTTGCTTTGTAATAGGCGGCGGTGTCTTCTTCTCTTCTTTCGTAGGCGGTCTTTCTGGAATAACCGGTTTATGATTTTTCCGATCTGTATATCCGCGGTAATCACCATGATACGATTTACGTGAATCAAATATATCGTCTAATATACTTGCCAAAATATAACCTTGTAAGAAAGATGGCTGGTAATTTTGGCGCACATATTCTGTATTACTTATTTCAATAATGGTATCTGATGGTTTTTCTTTATCCTTTTGCAAATTATACATTTTGTCAGGATAAACGAGAAACATCTGGTTTTCATCTTCTTTAGATGCTTGCTTGGGCTTATTTTCATCAATCAGTTCTTTTGCAATCTCTGGAACTGATTTATTGGCAGCCCTATATACATATGACTCTTGCTTACCATCTTTTGCAACGGATTCTAACGGGTAACGGTCCTGAATCGATTTCTCATTTTGACACCCTGATAATACAAACCCAGCAATTACAAGTAACGTAACAATGGCAAGGATAGGGATGAAGAACGATTTAATCATGGTAAACAATCGGTTTGACATGATTAAGCCCCCTTACGTTGCCCTTATAATTTGTACATCAGCAGAAAGAATCGCTTCTCCCTCATACATCATTGTACGTCCATCTTGCCATTCAATACGAAGTAACTTTCTATTATCAGATTGAAACTCCCACACATATTGTTCATCAGAGACAGCAAACGGTGTTTTTCCCATCGCAACAACACGTCCGTTATATCGTTCTTCCATATGGTACTCGATATCATCCATTTCAATCGTCGTTGGGATCTCCTCTACGGAATCTAAACGGCCATCAATTGGTGTATACAGCTTATAATAAGTACTTTCACGGTTTTCGATTTTTAAATAGCGAATTGTTTTCCCGTCCTGTAATGTTAAAACAATTTCATTACGAGAATGCAGGCTTGTTTTTCCGGTCACTTCATACATTACTAATGAAACTTCAACCATATCGCCAGGTGCTAACGTGAGTAAGGATTTCTCTGGTTTCACAGGCTCCGGACTTTTCATTATATTTTTAATTCGTTTGAATAAACTCATGATCTATCCCTCCTTTTCTCTTTATAGACAAGCTGCTAAAATGAGGGCCCCAACAATATGTAATGAACCGGCTAATAAAGCATGAGTCACATGACCTTGCTTCGTCCCCTCTTCTAAATCTAAATCTACCAGCTTTTTCAAAATAAACTCAATAAACATTTCAACAACTAATAAAATAACGAAAGAAACAGCGGATGCAAGAAGCGCTTGCCATAGGTCGTTTGCTTTCATAATCGATTGTGACAAAATATATCCTTGTGCAAACAACTTCATAATAAAACGTGTTGTAACTGCCATATTTCCTTGTTTTATTTCTGCTACATCATTGTACTTTGTAAAAATAGAATCAACCCACATAAGTGCAAATAACAGAACAGCACTTGCTCCTGTCCATACGAGCATGGCTAACACATTCATCCATGTCATTACAAAACCTCCTCTAAAAGATAATAGAAAACCGACATGGTTTATTTCAGACATGTCGGTTCCTGTGTCTATTCTATATTATTTCTCATACTGCTTCATAATACGTGCTAGTTCATCATCCACAGCTGAGTTTTTATTTAAAGCCGCAAATTCATCATCTAACGACTTTTCTTGTTTATAAATTTCACCGCTTGCCTCTGCTTCAGCTTCTAATTGAAGAGCCTTTTCTTCCATACGGCTCAGACCAGCTTTTGCAGTATTGGCATCAAATCCGGACATCGCTTGATTAATGCTCTTTTGTGCCTTCGCTGCGTTTACACGCGCTACAAGTGTTTCACGTTTATTTTTTAGCTCTGTTAATTGCTTGCGCATTTCTTCTAATTTTGCACGAAGGTTATCTGCTGCTGCTTTATTTTGCTCGTAGCTTGCTTTGTATTCATTCATCTTCTGTTCTGCATTTTGCTTTTCTTCTAACGCACGGCGCGCAAGATCAATATTATTTGCTTGAACTGCCATATGTGCTTGTTCTTCACGTTTCTTCACAAGTGCTTCTTGCTCTTCAAACAATAATTTAAACTTTTTCTCAAGCGCGATTTGAGCCGCTACACTCTTCTCAGCTTCTTGTACATCTTGCTGCATATCACGTAAATATTGATCCGTCATCTTAACTGGATCTTCTGCTTTCTCAATTAACGCATACACATTTGACATCGTTAAATCTCTTAATCGTTTAAAAACAGACATGTAAATTCCTCCTATGGATTACCTCATATTTCAAACTTACTCCACGTAAAAACTTTCCTTTACAGTAAGAATATTCATTTTCAAATCCTATGTGTTTATTATATCAAAACTAAGATGTCCTTACATGTTATTTACCAAATATACAATCTATAATCTGACATTGTTATTGCAATATGTACCCATACTATAAATTTCATCTTTATATTTTCTTTTTCCTATCACATTTTTAACTCTTTTCAATGCATTACATTATTGTAATGTTACTGTAAGCTAACTCGATAGTTACAAAAACGTTATTCTTATAAAATGAAATCAGAAGCCGAGGTTAAACAAAAAACAATTTTGCTTCTCTAAATTTAAAAAACATTAACATTTGTATTTACTATAACGTATAAAAAAGGAGACAAGAAAATGAAAAAACTAGTAGGTATTGGGTTAGCAGCAGCAATTTCATTAGGAGCATTATCAGGCTGTTCTTTATTAGGAGAAAAAGCAAATGGTATGGTTACTTACGGAAGTGAACAACAAATTAATCAAGTAATCGATAAAAACAAATCTGATATCAAAGAAAAGAATACGTACAAAATGAAACTTGCGACATTAGAAGGTAAAAAAGTACTTGTAATGGATAAAAAGACTGGTGAAGAACTAGTGAAAAAAGAATTGATTAAGAAAGTTGAAAAAGAAAATACAAAAGCAATTGATAAATTACCAGCAGTAACAACGGACCAAGGTGTATTATTCGCGAAAGAAGAAGTAGCAAACGCAACAATTGATGGAGCGAAATTAAAATACGAAGGTAATACAATCATCGGTGACGCCCGTTCTTACGCGGATATGTTTGCTATTGTAGATGACGCTGCATACGGAAAAGTAAATGGTGAAGAAAAATCTGTAGGTGTACTGAAATTTGCTAAAGACCCTAAAGATAAAATCCAAGATACTACGAAAGAAACAGAAGCTGTACAACTTGTTAAAATCAAAAAGTAATTCATAAAAAAAGCTTTGCGAATTTCGCAAAGCTTTTTTCTATTTATTAACTACTTGCTCCATATCAGGACTACAACTATTCGACTGACATGACTTATTTAAGGAACATGCTGCGCACTTCCCTTTTTTACTTCTCTTCACAAAATTGAATAATGTATATCCTGCATAACCAAAAATGACAGCTCCAATGACAATATTGATTATCATTATGATACATCTCCTTCTAGAATCCGAGTAAAGATCCAACTTGGTATATAACGAGCGTTAATAGATAAGCAACAATAAGTGGATAAACAACAGAGAAAATTGTCCACTTTATAGATCCTGTTTCACGGCGAATAACAGCTACTGTTGCCAAGCACGGAACGTATAACAAAATGAAGAACATGAATGCATATGCTGATAACGCAGTATAGTGCGCTCCCATTACATTTCCTAATACATCTTCTTTCACCGCATAAATAATGGCCATTGTAGAAACAACAACTTCTTTTGCTAAAAATCCTGTTAATAAAGATGCCGCAGCTTGCCATGTTCCAAAACCGAGCGGTGCTAAAATCGGTGCCACAAAACCACCAATCATCGCTAAGAAACTATCTCCCATATCTACGCCAAATCCTGATGGACCTGCATAATTTAATAACCAAATCACAACGGAACCACCAAAGATAAATGTACCCGCTTTACGAACGAAACCTTTTCCTTTTTCCCACGTACTAAGCCATAATGTTTTTGCTTGGGGCACACGATAAGGTGGAAGTTCAATAACAAAAATTGATTTTTCTTCTTTTAAAACAGTAAGAGACATTATCTTTGTAACAAGCAAAGCAAGAACAATACCAGCAATATATAAAGAAAATACAACAGTCGCTTGGTTATGAGGGAAAAAGACTCCCGCAAATAATGCATATACCGGTAAACGTGCTGAACAAGACATAAACGGCGTTACTAAAATTGTAAGTAGCCTCTCTTTCTCTTGTTCAATCGTTCTTGCCGCCATAATCCCTGGAACGTTACAACCAAAACCGATAATCATTGGAATAAATGCTTTCCCGTTTAAACCAAAGAATTCCATAATACGATCCATCACAACTGCAATACGAGCCATATATCCTGAGTCTTCTAATAACGAAATAAAGAAAAATAATGCAAAGATTTGTGGAACGAATACTAATACAGCACCAACACCGGCAATAATTCCTTCTGTAACGAGCGCTTGAATAAAATCAGAGGCTCCAATAGTTGTTAAACCCGCCGTTACCCAATCGGTGAGTTGACCGCTGAAAAATTCATCCAGCATATCCGATAAAGGTGTTCCAATCCACGTAAACGTAACCTGAAAAATAAAAAACATAACAGCTAAAAAGATTGGAAGTCCTAAAACTTTATGTGTGATTAACTGATCAATTTTTTCTGAAAAAGGAATTTTCCCTTCCTTCTCATGCTGAATCACATTTGTTTTTAACTTTTCAATATACGCTGCACGTGAACGATAAATATGTTGTTCCAGCGTTACATCAATTTCTTCCTCTAATCCTGATCGAATCGCTATAAGTTTTTCATACACCGGCAATTTCTTTACTTCTTGTTCTACTACTTCATTATTGCTTAAAAATTGAAGTGCAAGCCACCTTGGATTCTCATAATTTTCCTTAGTTAAAAACTCCATGATATCTGCAATTCCTGCATCTATTTGTTTACCATATGAAATACTGAAGGGCTTTTGCTCTTTTTGCTCACTCTCATGTAGGGTTGCAAGTAACTCTTTGCAGCCTTTTCCACTTCTCGCAACAACAGGAACAACTGTTACTCCTAATATTTCTGATAACCTGTTCACATCGATAATAATTCCACGCTGCTTTGCTACATCAATCATATTTAAACCGATAGAAACTGGTTTACCAAATTCTAATAGTTGCAATGTTAAATGCATATTGCGCTCAAATTGAGAAGAGTCAACAATATTTAACATATGATGAAATTCTTCTGTTAGTAGAAAATTTGTAACAACACCTTCATCACGAGAAACCGGATTTAAATCATATATACCTGGTAAATCAATTAATGTCCCTTGCTTATCTTTTAACCTACCGACCTTCTTTTCTACTGTTACCCCGCTCCAGTTTCCTACATATTCATAAGAACCTGTTAGCGCATTAAATAATGATGTTTTCCCCGTATTCGGATTCCCTAGCAATGCAACTTTATTCACGCTAATTCCACCTTTATCATTTTCGCGTCACAATGACGAATACTAATTAATTGTCCACGGCACTCTAGCGTACATGGTCCCTTAAACATTGCTTTTTGTTTCATACGAAGTTCACTTCCTTCTGAAAGACCAAACGCAGCTAATCTACGCTTTAATAACTTATCTAACGATTGTATATTTTTTACAAGTACTGTTTCACCTATTTTAATATCAACTAAACTCATAATCTTCCCCCTCGAAGAGAATGATAATTATTTTCATGAAAATTATATCATATTCTATGAATCAAGTACTATAGCTTTCCCTTCATAGTTATTAACATTTTTGCACAATTATATTTAAATAATTGTCATAACAGATTCATTTGCCATTCTCATCCATTTCAATTACACTGAACCTAACAAATAAAGAATCTCGTTATCACAGGGGGAGCCTCGTTGCTGAGAGGGAACAATTCGTTCCGACCCTTAGAACCTGTTAGTTAATGCTAACGTAGGAATTGTGCAAGCGTCGAAATACATATACCTCATCATTTTCTACTTACGTATTTCATATCTCCCTATGGTAAATTATTCTTTTTTTGTGCAACTAAGATTTAGGGGGAATAAGAACATGCGTAACACCAATTTACAAGCGATGATTGAATCTGCAATCCTTGCAGCCTTCGCCTTAATCATCGACATTTTACCAATCTCAATTAAACTTCCAACAGGCGGTTCCATTTCATTTGCTATGATTCCTATTTTTATTATCGCATACCGCTGGGGATTTAAAACGGCTTTCTTCGGTGGCTTAATTTGGGGGCTACTGCAAATTGTATTCGGAGATGCTTATATTTTAACGCCAGTTCAAGCGTTTATTGAGTACTTCGTTGCATTTGCTTTTATCGGTTTTGCTGGATTATTTTATCAACCTATTCAGCAATCAATGGCGAATAATCAAGGTAAGAAAGCAATGGTCTATATTGTTATTGCTACACTCATTGGTAGCTTAGCACGTTATTTCTGTCATTTTATTGCCGGGGTTATCTTTTTTGGGAAATACGCACCGCCTGGACAATCAGCTGTTCTTTATTCATTGATTGTGAACGGTAGTACAATGCTTGGTTCTTTCGCTTTATGTACAGCTTTACTAATGCTTCTATTTACAACAGCTCCACGCTTATTTAAAAGTATTGGTGCACATAATTTGAATTCAAAAAATACGGTTGCCTAAATGGCAATCTTATTTTTTATTTAATGAGTTATGTCAATAATAAAAACAATAAATACACATAAGAATATAAATACCATTACACTTAGTAAATTACTATTCATGGCTAATCTACTCCTTGTAAACCTTATTTTTTATATAAATTATACGTGTAGAATATAAAGATAAAGTAAAGATGCTATCAAAATAAAATTAAGAAATAATAAAAAAGTGTAGAATTTCGTTTCTACACTTTTTTATGTAAATAAAAGTAAAACAGTACACCATCTACTGTATTATCTACACCATATTCCACACCATGAAGTTCTAAAATATTTTTAGAAATGGCGAGCCCCAGTCCTGTTCCACCTTTTGAGCGCTGACGAGCTGTATCGATCCGATAAAATCGATCCCAAATCTTATCTAATTGTTCCGCTTCAATATGAGCGCCTTTATTTTCTATACAAATCTTTATGCGATTCAGTTCATCTCTTATAGAAATAATAATATCCTTTTTTTCAGGTGTATAACGGATTGCATTCGTTACAAAATTTATAATTACTTGTTCGATACGATGTTGATTTGCAACAACTTCGATTGGCAAAAGGCATTTATGAACATTCAATTCTTTTTTCGCTATTTCTAATGATAGTTGTTCACATATATGCTCAATAACTCCATCAATATAAAAAATATCCATTTTCATTTTATACGTACCAGACTCAAATTTAGCTAACTCCAGCATATCCAAAATTAACATATCCATCTTATCGACTTCTTTTTCCATTGCCTGAAAATAATACTCTTTCTTATGCTCTGCCACCCCATCTTTTAAAATAGAAATGCAACTTTTCATAATGCTTAGCGGAGTTTTCAATTCATGCGAGACACCCGAAATAAATTCTTTTCGTGTGTTTTCTAACTTTCTTTCTTTTTCGATGTCTTGTTCCAATTGTTCAATATGTGAATGGAGCGTATTAGACAACATATTAATATTTTGTGATAAATCACCAATCTCATCTTTTGAAGTAATGGGGATTCTTTCAGTGAAATCTAAATTTGCGATTTTTTTCGTTGTGTCGTTTATTCGTAATAATGGTTTGGCAATTTGTTTTGAATAATAGAAAGAAGCTAGAAAAATAAGTACTAATACAAATGCAATGATATATATATAATAATCCTTCACCATTTGCACCGCTTCATCTACTGGCTGCAAGGAAGCCATTGCGAATATATATGTTAACGAACCATCTTTTTCTTTTATTGGTTTAATTAATAATTTATATTTTATATCATTTTTTTCATAGTCATTTACTCTTAAGGTATCATTATTATCTTCATTTTCATTTAACAGTAATTCTGCTTGAAATTCTTTTATACTTTCCAAAAACAAAGTATTTTTATAAATTGGATTCACTACCCCTTTACTATCAGGCAGTTGCACTTTTGTAATGGTTCCCCCAAAAACAGTACTAGGAAATTGTGCAGCACTTTTTCTTTCCTCTTTCAGCTTAAGAGCCATTTCATTTACTTTCTTATCTAAAGGCTTGTTGGACCAATTTATACTTCCCTTGCTTACATTTAATACAGCAGGGACAAATGTAGAATCTTTATCTATCCCATAAATTGAAATTTGCAACCCTGAAAAATACGGGAGTTTTTCATTTTCAACCTCTTCTATCGCCATCAGATAATAGAGAGGGATTGTAATGTTTGCTTTTCCAAGTTCCTTCTGCGATAGCCGATCCAACTTTACCTCTAAATAAAAATCATCTGCATGTTTTAAATTCCCATCACTATCTAACGTCGTAATCCATGTATTATTTTCTCGATAAAAATCTTGTTCCAGTTTCTGAATAGCTTCAGTGTTACTATTATTCAAATAATCTCTCTCAAAAGAGCTTATATTCGTTTTAATATCGTTCACCTTTCGGTTTGCATAATATTGTTTGAAAAATATTGTTTGTCCAATAAATATTGTTGCTAGAATTAGCATACATAAAGCCGCTGTAAGAATAAATAATTTGAGTACAATCCCTTTTCTCATACATTCCCCTCAAATTTATACCCCATCCGAACAACAGTTGTAATATGCTTTGCTTTATCACCTAATTTATTTCGTAAATTACGAATATGGCTATTCACAGTCCGATCATCACCAGCAAATTCATATCCCCAAATTCTTGAAATCAACTGCTCTCTCGTAAGAACAATCCCCTGATTTTGCATAAAATACGTTAATATTTCAAACTCTGTATGTGTTAAATTAATATCCATTCCATCTATCATAACAACGCGAGAAGGAAAATGAACATAAATTCCATGAATAGATAATGTATCATTTTCATTGTCCGAAGACTTACTTATAGTTGCCCTACTTTCCAGCAATCGTTTCGCCCTTGCCAATAAAATAGGCGGACTATATGGCTTTGTTACATAATCATCTGCCCCTAGCTCAAATCCAAGTAATGTATCATCCTCATCTACACGTGCTGTCAGCATAATAATTGGCACTTGAGACGTCTTACGGATCCTTCGACAAACAGACCAACCATCTAATTCTGGTAACATAATATCAAGAATAACTAAATGAACTTCCTCTTCTTCAAACAAGAATAAAGCTTCTTTTCCATCTCTTGCCTCAAGTACTTGATATTGCTCATTTAAAAAATAATCTTTCAAAATTTCACGTAAAATATCTTCATCCTCAACAATCAAAATTGTTTTTGACATATTCTTCTCCCTCTCTCGTTACTAAATACCAAAAGATAAGAATACTGTAATCTCATCTTGAATCAGTAGCAATCAACTTTGCCTCAATAATATATCGATCCGGTGCATCTCCTATATAATTGAATGGATAGCAGGTCGTTAGCGTTAATGTTGGCTCTTCTTTCTTCACAATGACTGTGCGATCATCCGCATGTGTAATCCATGTTTTTTGAATCTCATAACTATAAATTTTATTATCATATCCTATAATAAGTTTATCTTTCTCTTTCAGCTCTGCTAACTCTGTAAAAACAGTATCACGATGTCCGCTCAACACTGTATGGCCTCGTTCAGAAGGGACTGTTGTAATATCACTAACAAACATACCTACTCCTTTTTTCAAAGTGGTATCATTAGATCCCCAATATACAGAAAACTTCTTCTTTATTTTCGGGATATTTAATAGAGCTACTTTCTCACCTTCTTTATATGACATCTGAGAAGAAGACACTTGAGAATTTATAGGTACTTTAGTAGAATGCTCTTTTGATTGTATTTTTTCAAAATCCTTTATCTCTTCTGTCGTTAAATCTTGCGCAGAACTTTTCCCCTTATACCATTCAAAAGAATAATAACCTCCAATAAGAATACCAATTATTATAAGGGCGAATCCAGTACGATTAAGAAGTGCCACTTTTAATCCCTCCATGCAAAAAATGGTAGGGATATCCTACCATTTTTAATATATGAAATTACCCCATGTTTTATAGACCAATGAACATTTCGTTTTACGATTTAACCTTACGACGATTCAATCCAAACAATGTCCCTAACGCCATAAGGCATGCACTTAATGCTATCATTGCTACACTATTTGATGCTGTATTTGGTAATTTTTCACCTTTTACTGCCTGCTTTTCTATTTCTTTTTTCTCAACTCCATCCTTTTGCTGTGCTTGAATTGCTGCTTCTTTTCTTGCCATATCTTGCTTTTCTTGTGTCTGTACTGCTTCTTCCTTCTTGGCTATCTCATTTTTTTGCTGTACTTGCGCTACTGCCTCTTTCTTTGCTACCTCATTTTTATGTTGTTCCTGAATCGCTGCTTCTTTTTTCGCCATATCTTGCTGTACTTGCGTTACTTCTTCTTTTGTCATTGTGCCAGTAGACGCACTAGCCACTGACGAATACCCTACTGATAAAAGTGCCATCGCACAGATTGGTAAAAGTTTCTTTTTCATTTTATTTCTCTCCTTGTATGCTTTTTCACATCGCATCAGATGTATTTATAGGATATATCCGTTATGTAAATATGAGATGCAGATAAAATGGATTTCTGTTAAAGATTGAATCAATATCATAAATACAATCCCCCGCATATCTGAACGTTTAAAGTGCATCCAAAAAGAACAAAAAAAGCATTGTAGATTCCCTCTACAATGCTTTTTTATGTGTCTCATTATTTCAGTGCCTAATTGTTACTTTCACGTGAATGTAAAGTAAAAGGGTCTGAAGTGATAACTAATTGTCTCGGCTCAGTTTTCTTTAAGTGATTAGTGACGTTACACTTACGACGTTGAACACCCCATGCCTTTATAGGGTTTGTGAAAATGACTCTTCGCTCTTCATTAGGGGTCTCTTCTTCAAACTTACAACTTTCGCTCCGTTTACACCATTTCATTGTAAATATGGAAGAAGAATGATCTTTTTCTCGATCAAACAAATACGAAAAACTCATATCTCCAGCTAATACAACTGTGTTACTAGCTGATAACAAAGCAAAGGTTGTCCAACGTTTCTTCATTCCCTTCTACTCCTTCTTCACATAGAGTGCCTATAGCTTACTTTACCTAAAATGTGCTTGCCTTTTACCTTACATTCATAAGTTTATCCAAAAGACAACTATGTAACTATCGATTTTCCTTACAAATCACCTTACATTTTTGTAAGAAATAAACCTTTATCAAATATGTACTTCTCATTTTTGACTTTTTCCTCTCAATCCTTTACAGTCGAAATGTTCACCAGTTTTACAATCTAGGAGGATTATTATGAACATTGAAATAAAAGACACTTTAATTTCTACAGAATCGTTACAAGCAAAAGTAAAAGAACTAGCACTACAAATTGAACGCGACTTTGAAGGCGAAGAAATCGTTGTAATCGCTGTATTAAAAGGTTCTTTCGTATTTGCTGCTGATTTAATTCGTCACATTAAAAATGAAGTAACTATCGATTTTATTTCTGCATCTAGTTACGGAAACCAAACGGAAACAACAGGAAAAGTTAAGTTATTAAAAGATATCGATGTCAACATTACAGGCAAAAATGTAATTGTTGTAGAAGACATCATTGATTCAGGCTTAACACTTCACTTCTTAAAAGATCACTTCCTTATGCATAAGCCAAAAGCATTGAAATTCTGTACATTACTTGATAAACCAGAACGTCGTAAAGTTGACTTAAAAGCAGAATACGTTGGCTTCCAAATCCCAGACGAGTTTATCGTCGGCTATGGTATTGACTGTGCTGAAAAATATCGTAACTTACCATATATCGCATCGGTTGTTACAGAAAAATAAAACCAAATATAACTTCCATCGATTTCTGATGGAAGTTTATTTATATCGGTTACTAAAGGTTGTTACCTAAAACATTAACAACCTTTTATTTTTTATAAAACATTTCTAAGAAATATTTACACTGTACGTAAAAAGCCCCATGCATCTAGGGGAAACTTTAAAGCCATTGCCATGTACGAAGACAGCTTCATTTTAGATTATTTATTTATGTATTTACTATTCGCTTCTTCTTTTGTAGGTACAAATAAAAAATACTACCTATGACGACAACTACTCCCCCTAAATAGATACCATACTTCGTTGCCAGTTCTACAATCATTTCGATATGTTTTCCAAACAAAGATCCAAGTACGAAATAAAGCAATGTCCAAACAAATCCTGTCGTATAGGAATACAAAGCATACGTTTGAAATCTCATGTTACTCATCCCAACTAAATAGGGTACGATATGTCTAACGACAGGTATAAAATAGCTTGTTACTAATGCATACTGTCCGTATTTACCAATCATTTCTTGTGATTTCAGCAAGTACTTCGCTTTTTTCTTTTCCAACAATTTATCAAGTACTTTAGCACCAAATATCCTTCCAAGTATATAACCTAAAGAGAGGCCTGACACAACGCCCAAATAGGTTAACAAAAAGGCCGGAATTATATTTAGTATGTCCAGCGACGATACAAAGCCACCACTCATCACAATCATTTCATCTGGAACTGGCATACCTACAATCCCAAGCCATAAACAAAAAAATAAAGCCCCGTAACCATACGTCTCAATATAAGATAACAATTCATGTAATTCCATTACGTGCATGCCTTTCTACAACTAAAAACATGAGCTGGAGGAAGGTTCAACCAAACTTTTTTTAGTGAAATTTCCTGAAAAAAGTTTTGGATAAATGCTTTCTTTGCAAGCGAATATTGAAATGTAATGAACTTGCCGTCCTCACTTAATGATTCTATTACGCTGGATAAAATACGAGAAGATACTTCCGTTGGTAAAGATGTAAAGGGTAATCCTGATAATACGTAATCAACCTTCTCTATTTGAAACTCCTTTATATACTTCTTTAGATTCTCCGCTGATCCATGTATGACTAAAACGTTTGGATCATCCTTAAACTGCTCCTGTAACTTTTTGAAAAAAACTTCATTAATTTCAATTAAGATAAATATCGTGTGTTCTTTTTTTCTTTTTATAATCTCTCGTGTAAATGCTCCTGTTCCAGGCCCCAATTCTAGAATATACTTTGCTTCTTCAAAATTAATTGCGCCTACCATCTTTTTGGTTAATCTATTCGAACTAGGTGCAATTGCCCCAGTATTCTTTGGATGCTTCACAAATTCGGTTAAGAATGTAATAAATTGCATTTCTAACCTCTCCCTTTCATTCGGTATTATCTAATATAGCTCCAAGTATAACTATCATTTTTTAAAAAATAGCATGGAAATTTCTTAAGATTTTATGAAGAAATGAACAGGATAGAAAATATAAAAGCAGCTACCGCCTATAGCGATAGCTGCTTTCTTCATTACTTCGCACTCACAATCTTGTAATAAGAACGAACTGTTAAGAAGTAATATCCAATATAAATAACACTATATACACCGATACTCATTAATAATGGGATCAATATTTCAAATGGTAACAAGTTTGATAAGCCTTTTAGCGCAAATAAGCTGTGTAAAATCCCAATTACTAATGGAATTGCAAATATAAAACCTACTTGTTTTGCAATCGCCTTTTTCATTTCTCGCTTTGTAACTCCAACTTTACGAAGTACAACATAACGATCGCGATCTGCACTTGCTTCTGTTAACTGCTTGAAATAAATAATAGAACCTGTTGCAAGCAAGAACACTAAACCTAAGAATAGTCCAATAAACATCATTAACCCTGTCGCTTCAAGTCCTGCTTGGAAACCAGTATAGAAGTCTCTGAATGGTGTTTCAATTTCAGATTTTCCAGCCGGCATGACTTTCGCTAATTTTTCTGTTAGAAATTTACTGTTTCTTTCATCTTTAACATCAATATTTTTCACAACGCGTGTTCCAACTACTTTTTTAGCTTGTTCATATACTTGATCTGGAACAATTACAAATAATTCACCTAAGTTTGTGACATTATTACTTCCTGTACCTTTAATTGCTAGATTCTTTGTTTCTTTTCCAATTGGAAATACGGCTTTATGTCCTTTATAGTCAGCGTTAAACTCATATTCCTCAATATATGAACCATCATATACAAAGGCCTCATCAGCCCCTATATCCACTGTATCTATATTCATCTTTTTCGCAAGGGTATTAAAAGATGATTTCGAGATAAGTTGGTATTGCTCAGTAATTCGATAATGAGTATTTCCAAGCATATCTGCTTGTTTTCCTTCAAACTTTCCTTTCACAGGAACCATCTCAACTTCAAATTGATTTGTAACTGGATGGTTTTTCTTTTCCTCATTAAAAATAGATTCTATTTTATTATCTAATGCTGCATCTTTTTTCTCATACGAATAACTATACGGTGCAAATTCCTTCGCTTGCTTAAATGTGTTGTAATACATCGTAACCGACGTACCGACCGCTGTTAATGTTACCGCACTTAATATCGCAATTGTTGCGAGGGATTTTGCATTTCCTTTAATACGGTACAGTAGTTGGGACGTCGTTACCATGTTCATACCGTTATAGAAAGATGATTTCTTGTTTCTTGCTCGTTTTAATACAAATACTGTAAAGAACATAAATAGTAAGTACGTACCAAGTACTGTTGCAAGTAAAATATAAAGCGCGACTGTCATAAAGTCTGCATATTTAATTGCTTTAATATACATCAGTGATAAGAAATAACCTGAACCGATTAAACAAACTGAAAGTAATGCCATAATCACGGATCCTTTTGGCATCTCTTCCCCTTCACGCTCTGCACGGAAAAGTTCAATTAATTTAAAGCGATAGATTAAACGATACCCTTGCAGTGATGTATAAAGAATGATCACAAAAAAGATAATTGCCGTATCAATAATTGCAGCCATTGGTAATTCAAAATGTACATTTAAATTTAATCCCATCATGCTTACTAATAATTCAAGGAATAACTTTGAAAGTACACTACCAATCGCGATTCCGACTACTAATGACATCAAGCCCATCAGCATATTTTCATAAAATAACATTTTACCAATTTGTCTTTTTCGAATTCCTAGTAGAGAATATAAACCAACTTCTTTTTTACGCTTACGTGTAAAGAATCCATTAGAGTATATAATAAATACCGCTACGAAAATAATCAGCATCACACTTGATACTTGGAATGCTCCACTAATTTTCTTAGAACCTTCCGCTGCTTTTTCCATTTGTGAGTTATACTCAAGCGCCTTAAATGTAAAATAAATGACGATGCTAAAGATCATAGATGCAAAATATAAAAAGTAATCCTTAAAATTCCGCTGTATGTTGCGGAGGGCAATACTAGATAATGTCATCTGTCATCCCCCCAGAAATTGCGGACATTACGTCGACTACTTGTTGGAAAAATTGTTTACGTGTTAAGTCCCCGCGATGCAATTCTTTATATAGCTCACCATCTTTAATGAAGATAACACGTTTACAATAACTCGCGGCAAATGCATCATGCGTTACCATTAAAATTGTTGAATTATCATATTCATTTAATGCCTTCATACTTTCTAATAAATCTGTTGCTGATTTGGAATCAAGTGCCCCTGTTGGCTCGTCCCCAAAAATCATACTTGGATTTGTAACGATTGCTCGTGATGCCGCGCAGCGCTGCTTTTGTCCACCAGATACTTGGTACGGGAATTGACTTAAAATATGATCAATACCAAATTTCTTCGCAATCTCCAGAACGCGACGATCAATTTCGCTTGCTTTCACTTTTGATAACGCAAGTGGCAATGCAATGTTTTCTTTCACCGTTAACGTATCTAACAAGTTATAATCTTGGAAAATGAAACCTAAATGATCGCGGCGGAACAATGCTAATTTATCATCATTCATTTTCACAATGTCTTTCCCATCAATTAAGATTTCACCGCTCGTTGCATTATCGATTGTAGAAAGAACATTCAAAAGAGTCGTTTTACCAGATCCAGAAGGTCCCATAATTCCAACGAATTCCCCTTCTTGTACTTGTAAGTTAATACCTTTTAGCGCTTCGAATGTATTTCCGCCTGTATCGTATACTTTTTTAATATTTTTCGCTTCTAATACCGTCTTCATCTCTATATCCCTCACTTCTTCTATTCTCTATTTTCACTATATCTTAACTTCCACTCTTGCCACTATCGATGTTTCTTACACAAACATGACAGTTATGTAAGGGCACTTAGCAGAAGAAAACAAAATTTAACCTTGTGAAATAACTACTTTGCTACTATAACACTGGGACAAAGAGCTATCTATTCATTCTCCTTACAGAAACATTACAATTCTGTAAGGTGGAAAAAAGCGCTCATCTTATCGATGGCGCTTTTTAGACTAACGTTTCACTTTATACTTCTTTTAGATTCATTGTTATACAATGTTGCAGTGATAATCGAGATCATTACAACAACTACAAAAGTAAACAACCTATAGTTTGATATCACAGCTGTACCTACTAGCAAAGCAGGTACGACAGCCATAATCATACCTCCAAACATACCAAGAACAGATCCCATACTCTGTTTCACCACTTGTGTTTCTGACACCCAGTCATAATTGACAAATCGATTATTAATAAAAACACCCCATACTGCTGAAAAAAATGAATATGCAATAGGAGTTATTATGATTAACATAGAAGTCCAAATATCCGCCTTTAAACCTATCATCATAAGGATGCCACTAATAATCGAGGTAGGGATGCTGAGTGAAAGATTCATGAGAATCTTACTGTCATAAATCATTTTAGGTGTTAGGGGCAATGATTTGATAATCCATACGTTTTTTCCCTCTAACGACAATGATACGCATGTTGTACATGTCATAGCAATCATTGCTGAGACAGCAAATGGCGCTACTTTTTGTAAAATCGTTTCGATGCCTGGATATCCGGTGAATTGATTTGGCCCTACTATAACCATCGCAAGTGAGAAAATAGCTGCCATGACAACTCCCATACCAATATTAATCACATATACGGTAGAAGAAAAGAAACGCTTCCGTTCTTTTTTGTATAATGCGATCAATACTGTTTCTTTCTTCATACGATCAATCTTGTAATTTGAAAGCATATGGTACGTAGAGATACCTGTGTTGATTTGTTTATATTTAAGAGCCAGTATTTTTACAAAAAGATAATACCAAATAACTGATATACCAACAAAAAGGATAAAAGCTACAATATTAGCATCGACAATTGCTTTTTGAAAAATGTTAGCTAATGGATATACCTTCACTAACCCCTCTGAAACAGTTGCTCCAATCCCCTCTAAATCTGCAAAACTATATTTCGTATTTCCTTGTTTGAACATAAAGTAACCAAAAATAATGATTGCTGCCAAGCTTAAAATGGTAGTGACTCTATTTGCATATCTAAATTTGGAGGCAATTGCCGTAATACCTGCCCCAAAAACTGCCGCAATTGTTGTCGGAATTAAAGATACTATAAACAGGGTTATGAACCACATCAAGTAAAAAGAAGCTAATGGCCTCTCGTATATACAATAAACAATGCCCATCGGCAGCATGATTATCATTGAAAACAACGTATTTAATACATACAAATACAAAAATCTACTAGCGATAATCGTATCTACACGAATCGGTAAAGACATGACAAAATCATAATCCTTAAAAGCAAAAATCTCACCATTCGCTTTAAACATCGTGAAAAACAAAACTAATACACTACTAATAACAAATGCGTAAACTGGAATTACTTCACCTATCCCCAGTTTTACCAATCCATATGCCGCGCTTCCACAATATAACATCAACATAACAGCCACGAAAGCAATTGATACCGAAATTAAAATTTTATTTTGCTTCTTTTTCTTATCTTTTTCATACTTAAAAGTATTTAGTCCAAGCTGCGTTATCAGACGGATTTTTAAAAGAGCTAGCGAATTATTCTTCATCGGCAAGCACCTTCATAAAGAGCTCTTCTAATGAATGTTCCCTTGTCAAAGACTTTACTTCCCCCGAGATTGCTAGTTTTCCTTTATTAATCATCGCTATCTTGTTACATAATTTTTCTGCTACATCTAATACATGAGTAGAAAAGAAAATGGCACTGCCTGATTCACAAAGTTCCTTCATAACCCCCTTAAGTACAAGAGCCGCCTTTGGATCAAGACCGACAAAAGGTTCATCTAAAACCAATAATTTCGGATGATGCACAACTGCTGATATAATCGCTACTTTTTGTTTCATGCCGTGTGAATAAGAGGATATTAAATCTCCCAAATATGGCGTAATCTCAAAAGCATCCCCATATTCTTGTATCCGTTCCTCTCTGTCTTTTGCCGATACCCCAAAAACATCAGCGACAAAGTTCAAATATTGAATTCCTGTTAATTGCTCATATAAATCTGGATTATCAGGAATATATGCCATTACTTTTTTACACGCAATAGGATCTTTTTTTACTGATTTTCCATCAACAAAAATCTCTCCCTCTTCGAAGTCTATAACACCTACAAGCGACTTAATCGTTGTACTTTTCCCTGCACCGTTGTGACCGATAAATCCAAAGATATCTCCCGCTTGAACAGTTAAACTCAAATCATCTACTGCTCTTTTACCACCTTTGTAGGTTTTGCTAAAATTTATGATTTCTAACATAGGCTCTCCTCCAATCGATTTAAACTGGCGCACAACAAGACTGAATATTCAGACTTCAGTAACTAAAATGACACGCAATAAGCCTTCATCCTTACCACATATCATTAAGTCGTATCTACTATTTATAGTTGTTCCTTTTTATATAAAATATAAGAATATCCATTCGTTAGCACCACAGCAATTAATATCATTGCAAGCATGATATATGATCTCCACTCAGCTGGTACAACAATACTTACAATCATAAGGAGTCCCAAAGCTACAAATACCTTTCCACTAAAACGATGTGTTTTACGCCATACTTCCTCATTACTGAGTGTCCATGGATTACGCATACCCACAAAGAAGTTAGGTTTACACTGTGGTAAATAATTCCCTATCACTAAAAATAAAATACCAACTAATAATTCTGGGATTCGATTTATAAATAAGTTATATCCTAATCCACTGGTGATAATATCTATATTCCCTACAAAAAGCAAAACAAGTATCCCATTATTCATCACCATAAAGCCTTTAGAGAATTTCTCGTAATTTGTTCTCTTTGGATCAATTTTGGGTAAAACATTTAGAAATATATATAAGCCAATCATAATCCCGACCATAGAAATCATTCCGTATAATTTAGAAGAATAACCATCTACCTTACCACCATTCCAATGCGTTGCAATTGTATCCGGCAGATATGGCCAAGCAATCGTCCATGCTACACAAGTTATAAGAATTAATATGATTGCAAAAAGATGTTTTCTCATTTCCCTTCTCCCCCTTTATTCGTAAACGTAAATACCCATGTTAATAAATCTTGAAATACCGTTGTATTTAAAGAATACACAACAAATTGCCCTCTTTTTTCATCTTGAATGAGTTCAGCGTTTTTAAGTGCACTTAAATGATGCGAAATGCTTGGCTTTGTCATATTGAAGTGTTCGGCAATTTCACCAGCCGTTAAATCACCTTCTTTTAATAAATCTAAAATCTTTCGCCTTGTTGGGTCTGCTAATGCTTTAAATGCTTGGTTCAATGTCTTTCTTCCTTTCACTAATTAGACATTTAGATATTTATCTAAATGTTAAAATAAAAACTATAAATTGTCAATTATATCCACAGCCCTTTTTACTTTTCCACTTTTGCCCTATACTGTTTACTAACGCTTGTTGCAAGATAATGAAAAGACTAGAAACACATGTTACACTATAGCTACAATTGTTTTTTGAGGAGGAATATATATGTATAAAGTTTTAATCGTTGAAGACGATCCAAATATCTCATCTTTACTTCAGTCTCACATTCAAAAATATGGTTATGAAGCGGTTGTTGCCGATAACTTTGATGATATTATGGATTCTTTTAATAGAGTGAAACCACACCTAGTGCTTCTAGATGTAAACTTACCGAAGTTCGATGGCTTCTACTGGTGCCGTCAAATTCGTCATGAATCAACTTGCCCAATTATTTTCATTTCTGCACGTGCTGGTGAGATGGAACAAATTATGGCAATTGAAAATGGTGCGGATGATTATATTACAAAACCATTCCACTACGATGTTGTCATGGCAAAAATTAAAGGACAATTACGCCGCATTTACGGTGACTATGCACCAAACATTTCAGAACGTATTGTGGAAGTGGAAGGTTTAAAACTATATCCAGAACGTCCAGAGATTCACTTTAAAACGGAACAAGTTTTACTAACAAAAAAAGAAGCAATATTAGCGGAAATGCTACTATCAAAACACCCACGTACAGCAAGCCGCGAAGATTTATTAGCTGCACTTTGGGATGATGAAAGCTTCGTTGAAGAGAATACATTAAACGTAAACATTACACGCCTTCGTAAGAAATTCAATGAACTTGGTATTGAGAATGCAATTGAAACAGTACGCGGATTAGGGTATCGTTTTAACGCAACTTGGAGTGAATAAGAATGAAGTTATTTTTGCGTGATCATTTTGCATTTTTTCTTCTTTATGCATTAAACTTCGGTATCATTTTCATTCTCTATGATGCAATAGATGGATTCCAAAGCAACAAGTTCTACTTTATTGTATTAAGTTTATATTTATTTATTTGCTTCCTTGCTTATCGCTATGTTCGCAACCGCAGAATGTATCATAGGTTAAGTGAGCCACCAGAAAAAATGGAAGATGCGTTTATTGAAAGAGCGACTGCACCGATGCCGCACGGCGTAAATGAACTTGTTCGTACGCAGTATCGCCTCTTCCAAAAAGAGCTACAAACATATGAAGTAAAACAACAAGAACATCAATTGTTTATTAACCACTGGGTGCATCAAATGAAAACACCCGTTTCTGTTATGCAACTTATGGTACTCGAAATGGAAGATGAACACCTCATTCCTAAATTTAAAAAAGAATTAGAAAGATTAAATCAAGGACTTGATATGGCTTTATATATGGCAAGACTTAATAACTTCCACGAAGACTTCCATGTAGAAACGATTTCACTGAAGGATGCCGTAACAAAAAATATTAATGGCTTAAAAGAACTCTTTATTCGCAATGGGGTTTTCCCCGTTTTAGAAGTCCACTCTGACCTTACGGTTGCTTCTGATGCAAAGTGGCTTAAATTCATTATCTATCAGTTAATGACCAATGCAGTTCGCTATTCTGGCGAGCGTGGCAAGAAAGTCTTCTTGTCCGCTTATCGAAACGGAAAAGACATTATTCTAGAAATTCGTGATGAAGGTGTTGGTATCCCACAAGAAGATATTCGAAGAGTATTCGAACCATTCTATACTGGAAAAAATGGTCGTGCATTTGGAGAGTCAACTGGTATGGGACTTTATATTGTAAGTAAAATTTGCTCTTATTTAGGACATTCTGTGAAATTAGATTCTGTGGTTGGTAAAGGAACAAGCATCAAAATCATCTTCCATAACGCTGCGAATACACAAGCCGATGAATCTAGGAAGGTGACAGAGCAATGAACATAACACATTTCAGCAAAATGTATGAGAATTCACTCTCATACATTTTTTGCAACACGACTCAAACTATATCTTCTATTCGGAGGTATACAGCATGACTTTTTGGCAGTTTGCATTTAAAAACGTAACCCGAAATTCAAGGGCTTATTTCGCCTATTTCATAAGTAGTGCATTTTCCATTGCCGTTTTCTTTTCATTTGCGGTGTATTTATTTCATCCTCGATTACAAGGGTCTAACTTGGTTGATGGAATTTCAGGATTAATGATATTTTCGGAAGTAGTTATCGTGTTCTTCTCGTTCTTTTTCTTACTTTACTCCATCGGTACATTCTTAAAGGTTCGAAAAAAACAATTTGGTATTTTAACTGTTTTAGGAATATCCAGAAAGCAATTAAAACGACTTATTTTCTTAGAAAATATGTTAATTGGAGTATTATCTATCTTTTTTGGCATTCAATTCGGACTTGTATTTTCTCAGTTTTTCTTATTAGTAACAGCGAAAATTACATATGCCCCAGGACTATATTTATATTGGCCAACAGAAGCCATCATTTTAACAGCTGTAATCTTTCTTGGACTCTTTATCGTCGTATCAGCATTCACTCCTATACTCATTCGAACAAGAAAAGCGGTGCGACTTCTAAAGGAAGGGAAAGTGAAACAAAAAGAACGAAAGCCATCTATACTTATTTCTCTATTCGGTGCTATATGTTTATTCTCCGGTTATGTGCTAGCTGGAAATCCAAAATACTTTGTATCCCTCAGTACTGAAATAGGGTCTATATACATTGTTTCTAGTATTTTCGTTATTCCATCACTAGTTGCAATGGGAACCTATTTTTTCTTTTCACAAATTAGCTTCCTGCTCATTCGTATTTTAAAAGCAAGACGGAAGTTTTATATGAAACGAATTAATATGCTTTGGATTTCAGATTTAGCAAATCGCATTCGGACAAATATTAATATGCTGTTTATTGTAGCAATGCTATCTACCCTTGCATTTACAATGATTACATTCATATATGGATTTGGGAAGTTTATAAAACTCGATGTTACCAACAATAGTCCATTTCCATTTACCTATCTTTCATACGACAACAATCCACTTGTCACGCAGCATATGGACTGGTTAGAAAAGCGACTTAGCGAAGAGCAATTTTCATATAAAAAGTTCGAAACGGACTTATATGCAGTTTCATTACAAAAGGATGAAACGACTCCTTTTGAACAAGAGGCATATGTATTAAAGGAAAGTGACTATAATAAGCTTGCGACTGCTTTACATCGTAAGCAACTTTCTGTAAAGACGGATGAAACATATATATTACCTGGGTACGGGTATCAAAACATATTGGCACCCATGCAAGAGGAGTACATGCAAAAAAGCGTCAAACTTTCTCAAAGTGGACATACATTACATGTAAAAGGTTACGAATTTATTAGCGTGATACCAACTGGATGGACATCACAAATATTGATTTTATCTGATGATACAGTACATGCTTTATCGAATAACATGAAACATATGACGCTTTATAATTTCCAAGTAAAAGACTGGGAAAAGACACATGAAATCGCTGCAGAGTATTTTGATAAATTAACAAAAGAGCGACACAACATCTCATCTACAGAGCCTTTATATATGATGGAGGAAGCAAGTAATACACTATACAACATTAAATTAAGTACCGCTTCATTCTTTTTAATTGGCACGTTCCTTGGTGTTATTTTCTTCATTGGAGCTGGAAGTGTACTTTACTTCCGAATGTATACGGATTTAACAAACGAACAAGAAAAATATATTACCGTTACAAAAATTGGTTTAACAGAGTCTGAGATGAAGAGCTCAGCAACCATTCAGCTTGCGATTTTATTCTTTGTTCCATATATTATAGCTTCCATTCATACAATGTTTGCTACAAAAATGTTGCAAGAAATCATAAATCTGTCGTTATTTGCTGAGATTACAGTGGTTCTTACAATCTTTGGAACGATTGAAATTATCTTTTTCTTGTTAATCCGTTCCTTATATATGCAAAAATTATCGCATCATATTAAGCTTTAAAAAATAGAAAGGTGAGTTTTATGGAAGAAGTATTACACATTAAAAATGTCTCAAAAGTGTATGAGGGGAAAGTTCCTCATACTGCTTTAAAAAATATTAATTTGCATGTGGATAAAGGTGAGTTTGTCGCAATTATGGGACCTTCAGGGAGCGGTAAATCTACTTTCTTAAATGTAATTTCAACAATTGATTCTCCTACTGCTGGAGAGGTTTTTATTAATGGAAAACAGCCTCACACATTCCGCAGAGAAAAACTAGCCGTTTTCCGCCGTCAGGAATTAGGCTTTGTTTTTCAAAACTTTAACTTATTAGATACGTTAACAATCGGTGAGAATATTGTATTACCATTAACCTTAGATAACGTTCCTCTTAAAGAAATGGATGAAAAACTTGATAACATCTCAAAAAAACTTGGAATTGATCATATTTTAAATAAGCGGATTTTTGAAGTTTCTGGTGGACAAGCGCAGCGCACCGCAGTAGCTCGTGCTGTTATTCATCATCCATCGCTCTTGCTTGCTGATGAGCCAACAGGAAATCTAGACTCTAAAGCAGCAATTGATGTAATGGAGTTATTTACAAAATTGAATAAAGAAGAGCAAGCTACCATTTTAATGGTGACACATGATCCATTTGCAGCTAGTTACTGCAACCGCGTGATTTTTATTAAAGATGGGGAACTTTACAATGAGTTACACCGCGGTCTATATCGTGAAAAGTTTTATCAAGAAATCTTAGATGTACTGGCATTACTCGGAGGAAGACGCGGATGACATTTTGGCAGTTTGCATTTAAAAATGTCTCTCGTAATTCAAAAGCATACTTTGCCTATTTTGTAAGCAGTGTATTTTCAATTATGGTTTTCTTTTCATTTACTGTGTATTCGTATCACCCGCATTTACAAGGCTTACAAGAGCGAGGACCACTGATGAATTTAATTGGGATGGCCCAATTTGTCATCGTTATGTTTTCGTTCTTTTTTCTCCTTTATTCTGTCGGATCATTTTTAAAAGTACGTAAAAAACAATTCGGTATTTTGACCATTCTTGGCATTTCAAAGAAACAATTAAAACGACTCGTGTTTATGGAAAATATGATGATTGGAATATTAGCAATTTTTGTTGGCATTCAAATTGGCCTTGTGTTTTCTAACTTTTTTCTACTAGTGACTTCTAAATTAACGGGTGTAAAAGGACTTTATTTATATTGGCCAACAAAAGCGATTATCATAACGACCATAACATTTATCATTTTATTTTTGATTGTTTCTACTTTCACACCTATATTAATTCGCACGCGCAAAACAATGCGTTTAATAAAAGATGACGGACAACAAAAAAAAGAGAGACGCCCATCTATTCTCATTTCACTTTTTGGAGTGGCTTGTTTAGTAGGATGCTATTATATTGCTGGTGTTCCGGAAAGTTATGTATCAGAGAAAACGATTCGAAGCGGCTTTGCTATTGTTCCACCATTATCAATCATTCCACTTGTAACAATTGGAACCTATTTACTGTTTTCACAAACACTGTTTCTTTTCATTTGGTTATTAAAAAAGAGACGTCGTTTTTATATGAAAAAAATTAACATGCTTTGGATCTCGGATTTAGCAACACGTACACGTGGTAATATTACTATGCTGTTTATCGTTACTATGCTATCTGCGCTTACATTCACGATTATCACGTCACTTTTTGCAATGAATAATTACACAAAAGCGGCAATTTTAGCAGATTATCCGTTTCCTTTCACCTATATATCTGATGAGAAAAATCCTTTTGAAAAAAAGCATACGGATATAATCGAAAGAGAGTTAACAAATTACGAATTTCAGTATAAAAAAAACAAATTCACCGTGTTAAAAGATCAAGCTTTTAATATCGATATTGCCATTATGAAAGAAAGTGATTATAATCAGCTTTCAACACTATTAAACAGACCGACGATTCAGCTGGATAAATCCGAAACCTATATTGTTTCGGATTACTCAAAAGCTGTCAGAAGCTTAACCATGCATCCTTTTGAAAAGCGAGAAAATATTACGATCGCATCTAACAAAAAAACATTTCATATAAATGGCTTTTCTGAACAAGCAATTGGGCCAAAGTTTGCTCTTCCTTATATTTTGGTTATGCAAGATTATGTAGTGGAAATGATGATTCCTCATATCGAAACGATGACAATTTATAATTATATAGTGGAAAACTGGGAACAGGCCCTTTTACCAACAACAAATATTTTAAAAGTAACGAACGAGGATAGAGACAATATTTCTAAATCTAAAGAACAAAATAATAACACACAAACGCCCATCCCATTCTCTATTTTTACGGCTAGTGACGAACTGTCTTATAGTAAACAAAATAATGTTTCCGGTTTCTTTATCGGTGCATTTCTCGGCGTCATCTTCTTTATGGGTGCGGCTAGCGTTTTATACTTCCGAATGTATAACGATTTAACAAGGGAAGAACAGAAATATATTACCATTACAAAAATTGGGTTAACAGAAACGGAAATGTTCCATTCTGCAACCATTCAATTGGCAATCCTATTTTTTGTACCTTATATCGTTGCTACTGTGCATACGATATTCGCTATTCAATTTTTACAATTTATACACTCATTTTCATTATTAAAAGAATTACTATTCGTATTAACTCTATTTGGGACCATCGAGATTATTTTCTTTTTCCTAATCCGTTCCTTTTACATTAATAAATTATCACAACGTCTTAAAATTTGAATAAAATAGCCTTGTGCGTATGCACAAGGCTATTTTCAATAGTTTTTGTTAGCAGTAACCGCCGCCGTAACCACCAAAGCCACCATAACCGCCATAGCCACCGTAACCGCATCCACCACCGAAGCAGCTAGCACCGATGATGATCAATAAAATAAACAGTACAATTAGAAGCGCAAAGCCGCCTCCGCAGCCGTGTCTTATATGCTGATGATGATGATGGTCATGATTGTGATCGCACTTTTCACTCATTACTCTATTCCTCCTTTAGTATCATTCGTAACAACAAGGGGATCCTATCATGTTCTAAATGAGCGGATTCCATTTATATTATGTTTACATGGGAAATCAGGAGCTTGTTTTTCCCAAAAACAGGCTTGTTTTACGAAAAGATGCAATTGAACCATGAATTTATAGATAACCGTGAATGCGTACGAACTGTACGAACTGCTCATTCATCACAAAAAGGCCTACGATAATCGAATCATCGTAGGCCCTTATATACGCTGTACAAATAGCTTTCCTTCTTGAAGGATACGCTTTTTTAATTGTGGATTGGGGAGCATATTTAAATGTACCACATCAAATTTCTCGCTTCCCTCTAGCTCTTCTGTCAACTCAAAGCATAGCCACTGAAATTGTTTATACGAGGCATTCTTCGTTTCAATTGCAATATGATAACTATACTGATCGAACACTTCTTTCCTTACTTGAGACCCAAAAATATATGCAACTTTTACAATTGGCACCTTTAATAAATATACCTGTATGGCTTGCAATATATCTTCTTGCTGCCTCATGCATTCACCTCTCACATACAATCCGTTTTTTCGTAATCTCTTCTAATCTTTCCCGGTTTACTTCATATCCAAACCCAGGTTCATTCGGAACAAATACTTTTCCGTCTTCCAATGTTACTTCTGGTAAAATAATATCTCGCTTCCAATGTCTACTCGAAGCTGAAATATCACCTGGAATTGTAAAGTTCGGAAGTGATGCTAACGCAATATTTTGCGCACGCGAAATCCCCATTTCAACCATACCACCGCACCAAACAGGAATGCCGCGCTCCTGACAATAATCATGAATTTGAATCGACTCAGTTAATCCACCAACTCGTCCCGGTTTAATATTTACGATGCGGCAGCTTCCAAGTGTAATCGCTACTCTTGTATCTTCTAAGCTATGAATACTCTCGTCCAAACAAATAGGTGTCTCAATCTGTTGTTGGAGCTTAGCGTGATCAAGAAAATCATTATCTGCTAAAGGCTGCTCAATCATCATTAACTGGAATTCATCTAATCTTTTTAACTGCTCAGCATCAGCTAACGTATACGCTGAGTTTGCATCGGCCATTAATGGAATCTTGGGGAAGGCTCTTCGTATTTCTTTCAGCAGCTCATAATCAAGTTTTGGTTTAATTTTCACTTTAAAGCGCTCATAACCTTCTTCTGCATACATCTCAATTCTCTTTAACATATTGGGAATCGTATCTATCCCAACTACAACACCGACTCCAATTTTTGGCTGCGTTCCTCCAAGTAAAGTCGCTAATGGCTTGTTTTGACGTCTCGCATATAAATCCCATACAGCGCCTTCTATCCCTGCTTTTGCCATGTGATTTCGTTTTATATGCTGAAAGAGGCCCGGACTTTCATTCGGATGCGTAATTTCCACTTTCAGTAAATCTGGTAATAAAAAATCTTGAAGCATATGAAGCGCCGTTATTACAGTTTCTTCTGTGTACCATGGCTCAGAAAAAGCGACGACTTCTCCAAAACCGATATATCCGTCAGCATCCTCAAGTTCAATGACGATACTTTCGCGCTTTTTATACGTTCCGTAACTTGCAGCAAAAGGCACGACAAGAGGCATTTCTGTTATATAAAGCGTCACCTTTTTAAACTTCATCTATATTTCCTCCAACAAATGCCTTAATTCACGTCTTAACAATTTTTCCGAAGCATTACGTGGTAATTCTGATAAGAAATACACTTCTTTTGGTACTTTATACTTCGCTAATTTTTCTTCACAAAAACGAATGATTTCTTCTTCAGTTACATGATCTGTTTTTACGATAAATGCAGCTGGTACTTGTCCCCACTTAGCATCCATTTTTCCAACAACGCCAGCTTCTACAACTTTCGGATGCGCAAGCAACACCTCTTCAATTTGCGCTGGATAAATATTTTCCCCTCCTGAAATAATTAAATCACTACGGCGATCTAGTACATATAAAAATCCTTCTTCGTCCAAATACCCAAGGTCACCAGTACGAAGCCAACCATCCTTTATTGCTTCACGTGTTGCATCTTCCCGTTTAAAATAGCCATGTGTCACATTCGGCCCTTTTACAACAATCTCACCTTCAACATTTGGTGGCATAACCCTACCATCCTTCTCAATTCGAAGCTGACATGGGAAAAGAGGTTTTCCTGCTGAACCGACTTTCGTTAACATATAATCCGCTGATAGTGTACAAATTTGTGAAGAAGTTTCCGTCATTCCATATGTTTGATACACAGGAATCCCTTTTGTTACACATGTTTCTAATAGAGGCTTTGGCGCAGGCCCTCCGCCTAATAGCATACAGCGTAAAGCGTTTGGGTATGTTTCTCCTTCAAGTCTTTCTAATAAGTCCGTCAGCATTTTAGAGACGACCGATATGATTGTTACTCCTCTTGTTTTAATCGCTTCATGAATAAAATCAGGATCATATTTGGGAACGAGCAAAACCCGCATACCGTACATAATATTTTTCATTAGAAGGGATAAACCGCCTACGTGGAACATCGGCATACACGCTAACCAACAATCATCATCACGGAGTCCTAAGTTCAGCGATGATCCCACGGCACTCGCCCAGTGATTACCATATGTTAAGATAACTCCTTTCGGCTTTCCAGTTGTTCCTGACGTATAAATAATTGTCATCGCTTCTTCTAAAGAAAACTCTTCTTGAATCATTGCGGGTTGCTTCGGTCCATTCACCACTTCTTCAAATTTGTAACCAGGTACCTGCTCCGTTTCAAATTCTTGGTCTGTTAGTAAGCAAACAACTTCAGCATCTTCCATTTGCCAAAGTAGCTCTTCTCTTGAAAGACGTGTATTTAGAAGTACGGCTACTGCCCCTATATAAGACAAGGCATGAATTACCGTAATCATCTCCGTACCATTTTTCATCAGAACAGCCACTTTTTGACCTTTTTCTATCTGTAAGTAGGAAAGTTGTTTACAAACAGATAATACTTTTTCATGTAATTCTGCAAAGCTTATTTTCTCTTCCTTTGTCTCAATCGCAGTACGATTTGGCGTTAAAAAAGCACGCTGCATTAACCAATTGGGCATCGTCTTCATTACACATTCTCCTTCCATGAAAGAAAGAGACTTGATGTAGAATCAAGTCTCTTTTTTGCTTCCGCTTTTAATCTATCCGGCTACAGCGGCTAGAATATTCGGTGGCTTCGCTTCTGCCCATGAGGCAAACTGCGCCTCTACGTCAGAAGCTCCATCTCCCTCACACTCTAAACGAGCCGCTTCCGCTTTTGATTCTATCCAGCTACGCCTCCTAGCCCTTCGCGTCTAAGAACCTTCCGCACGAGAAAGTAAAATCACTTTCTGTGCGAAAGAACCTTAGCCGTCAGGGCTGAACAGTCGGCTCCGCTTTTGATCAAGGAAAACGAGGGAATTGTCCGAAGTCTGGACGACGTTTTTCTTTGAACGCGTCACGGCCCTCTTTTGCTTCGTCAGTTGTGTAGTACAATAACGTTGCGTCTCCCGCTAGTTGCTGGATACCAGCTAATCCGTCTGTATCTGCATTGAATGCAGCTTTTAAGAAGCGAAGTGCCATTGGGCTGTTTGCTAAGATTTCTTGTGCCCATTGTACTGTTTCTGCTTCTAACTCTTCTAATGGTACAACTGTATTTACTAAGCCCATATCAAGTGCTTCTTGTGCACTATATTGACGGCACAGGTACCAAATTTCACGAGCTTTCTTATGACCTACCATACGAGCTAAATAACCAGCACCGTAACCGCCATCAAAGCTACCTACTTTAGGACCAGTTTGTCCAAATACAGCGTTGTCTGCTGCAATTGTTAAGTCACATACGATATGAAGTACGTGTCCACCACCGATTGCATAACCTGCTACCATTGCGATAACTGGTTTCGGGATTGCGCGAATTAAACGTTGTAAGTCTAATACGTTTAAGCGTGGGATTTGGTCCTCACCTACATATCCGCCATGACCGCGAACTTTTTGGTCGCCGCCAGAACAGAATGCACGTCCACCTTCACCAGTTAAAATGATAACGCCAACATTCGCATCATCACGTGCATATGCAAAAGCATCGATTAACTCCATTACCGTTTTAGGGCGGAATGCGTTATGTACTTCAGGGCGGTTAATCGAAATTTTTGCGATACCATTGTATGTGGAATAAATAATATCTTCGTAATTGCCTTCTTTTACCCATTCAATAGCCATTACTATTACCTCCTTTTTTATCGTGCTAATAGTCAATTTAACTTGTCCATTAGCTAATCTATAAGTTCTACTCTCTTCAAAAGAAAAAAGTGTCACTGCATAGTTTTTAGAAATCCCTTTACTATTGTATCAAACTTTTGCGGTTGTTCCACATGAATTGCATGGCCAGCTCCATCAATTTTGACAAATTCCGCGTGCGGAATGCATTTTTTTATGTTTTTTAAGATCTGAAAGAATTTTGGATCGCTCTCTCCGTTCATTAACAAGACAGGCATTGCGAGCTCTTCAAGCTGATTCCACCATGAAGGCTGAGCACCTGTTCCCATACCCCTAAGACTATTTGCAAGTCCTCTTGGGTGATTAGCAAGTCTCTCGGTTCTTACCGCCTCTTGTACATCTCGTGACAACCTTTTTTGCGTTGCAAACAGCGGTATATTTTCCCACCTGCTTACGAAGGCGTCTATTCCTTCCAATTCAATTCGATCTGCAAGCTGTTCATCTTTCGCGCGGCGTTCTTGTCGGTCCGATTCCATTTCAAGTCCAGCTGTGCAATTTTCTAATAAAAGAGACTTCACACGGTTTGGATATAAGCATGCTATCGTAATCGCCAGTCTTCCACCCATTGAATAACCAAGTATATGTGCTTTTTCAATATGCAAATGATCGAGTAGTGCCGTCATTTGTCGTGATACATTTTGAATATCATAATGCGTAATTTCCTCGGGACTCTCTGTTTTTCCATGTCCAACAAGATCCACTAAGATAACTTGAAATTGCTTACTCCATGAAGAAATAAAAGAACGCCATGTCTCCATGCTACCCGTAAAACCATGAAGAAGTAGGAGCGGTTCTCCACTTCCGACCACTTCATATTCATACGTTACACCTTCTAGCATGACTTTCATTTCACTTCACCTTGCAAAATTTCGGTAACTATTTTCGATGTACTTGCCCATAGATCACGGTGCATCTTTAAGTTCTCATCACGATTCGTACAAATTTCTACAACGTGTAATCCTCGTTCAGTTGTTCCTTTTTGTACTTCTTCACGAAATGCTTCCCAACCATTTACACGCGCAAATGAACCACCATACATCTTTACAATATGTTCATAATCAAGTCCAAGCGGCGTTCCGAATAATGATTCAAAATGCTCTTTTGATTCATATTGCGGTAAGAATGAGAAGATGCCACCACCATCATTATTTACAATAACAATTGTTATGTTTAAATCATATAATTTTGCTGCTAATAGTCCGTTTAAATCATGATAAAATGATAAATCACCGATTACTAATACAAGGGGCTCACAAACAGTACTCGCACCTAGAGCTGTTGAAATAATTCCATCAATCCCATTCACACCACGGTTTGCCACTACATTGATTCTTTTATCTGTTGTAAAGAAGAACGTATCTGTATCACGAATTGGCATACTGTTGCTGGCAAATAAAGTTGCTTCCTCTGGTAACACATGAACAATATCAGTAATCACTTTTCCTTCAAATGCTGTTTCATATGTTTCGATTTCACGAAGCTTTTCCTTCGTCGCATCGTTTATATGTTTCCACATCCCGTACCAATCATTCTGTTCTCTCTTTTGCATATTATCTGTAAGTTCTTTACAAAATGAGATATCACTTGCACATACAACTTCCGTCGCTGCAAGAGCCGGGTCTCTCCATTTTCCTGACTCATCTACAACGATATGAACAGCTGTCTTTTGTTTCTTTATATATTGCGTTAAAGCTTTCGATACAGGCATACCACCGAAACGAATGATAACTTCCGGCTTCCAAGTATCCTTTAACAATTCATTTCGTAAAAATGTATCATAACAATCCATTACCATTGATTTATCATGTTCACCGCTTCTGAGACCTGAAAGGGGATCTGCTAAAATTGGATATCCGGTTTTAGCAGCAAACTGTATGATAGGTTCAGCAATCCCTGGATGACTATCGTCTCCACAAACAATAAGCCCCTTTTCCATACTTGAAAGGCGCTCTGTAAGAGAACTTACATATTCACTGGCCATCGTCATGTTTCCTTGGTGAACTGCCCCTGTATATTCACCACGACCTTTTTCCCATAAATCTGCTAAAGAGAAATTAGGAATGAGTGGTTCCCGAAGTGGGAAGTTAATATGGACAGGTCCCTTTGGCTCAAGGGACGCACTTGCAATAGCACGTCCAACTGTCATACGAGCATAATGATACATAGGCTCTCTAGCTTCTGGCAGTGCCATCTCCATAAATTGTTTCACAAAAGAACCATATAAATTTAATTGATTCATTGCCTGCGGTGCCCCAACATCTCGTAGTTCATGTGGTCTGTCTGCTGTTAAAACAAGCAATGGTACACGTGAATGAAAGGCTTCACAAATTGCCGGATAATAGTTTGCTGCCGCTGTTCCTGATGTGCACAAAATCGCTACAGGACGCTTCTTCATTTTCGCAATACCGAGCGCAAAAAAGGCAGCTGATCGTTCATCTACATGCAAATACGTTTTTATCTGTTCATGTTGCTCCATTAGTAAGGCTAACGGCGTTGATCGTGAACCTGGACTAATGACAACATCATATACATTTAGACGCGCCATTTCGTCCACAAACGCGCCTAAATAATATGATAATGCTTCTATATGATTATTCATTTCATTAATTCCTCCAAAGCACCAAGCATCGGTCTAAACTTCAAACTTGTTTCTTCATATTCAAGTTGCGGCACAGAATCAATCACAATACCGCAACCAGCAAATAAGGATGCCTTATCACCATTTAATAATCCGCAGCGTAAGGCTACCGCAAATTCACCGTTCCCTTTGTCATCTATCCAGCCGATTGGTGCTCCGTACAATCCGCGGTCTAATAATTCTACATCACGAATCAGTTTCATCGCTACGTGGCGAGGCGTGCCGCCAAGTGCTGGCGTTGGATGTAATTCTTCCACCATCGAAAGAAGTGATGCATCACCTTTCGCTTCAACTGGTGTATATAAATGTAGTAAATTTTTTGTTGTTAATAATCCTGGTTGCTGCGGAATATTAACAGACTCGCAATGCTCATTTAATACGCCTCGAATCATATTTACTACATAACCATGCTCTGCCAAATTCTTTTCATCATGAAGAAGCATCGCACCATTTTGTTTACTTTCTTCTATAGAATTACCATGACCAATCGAACCAGCAAGACACATGGATGTAAATTTCTTTCCTTCTTTTCGAATTAATCTCTCAGGCGTTGCTCCTAAGAAGCATGCCCCTTTATAATCAAAGGAAAATACGTAACAATCTGGCTGACCAATGCGGAGTGCTTCTAAAACACGAGCAGAATCAATATTTTGGTTCATCGTTAGTTTTAATTCCCGTGCTAATACAACCTTTTGTACGCTTCCTTTTTTCATTTCATCCTGTACTTTTACAATTGCATTCATCCAGCCCTTTGGGTCAACTTCTACTTTAGAAGTTACTGTTAACTTCTCCTCTGTAAGCTGGCCTTTGCATTCTTGTAAAATTCTTTCTTCCAAAGAAACAATTTCTTCATAAATTATCTGTGCCGAATCTTCAGCTGAAATAAATGTATTTATCGTTAACCATGCTTTTTCATTTTTGACTGTTAAAAGAAAAGCTGGTAACGACAATGTTGTATCTTTAAATTCTTTCCAAAGATCCGTTTGTTCTTTTTCTGGATCAAATGAAAAGCCACCAAATAAAAGTGGTCCTGTCCCAAATTCATACTCTTCTCTTTGAACAATTGCATTCTTCTGCACTTTACTCCACTCTTCGCGAGCATCTTGAAAGCGTTTGTCAGAAGAATTTGCTATAGTGAAAACAGAGCCAATTCCAGCAAATATCACATGCTGAGCCGGATCTGCAAAATAACATCTATTTTCGGATGCAATCCTTTTTCCTGCTGCATAAAAAAGAAGTGGATCCATCCAATCTATTTGCTTTACAAAACTGACCAATGTTTTTTCATTCGTCGCACGTGTAATAGCTGTAATTAGTACTTCTTGTAAATCTTTTTGTTTCGTCTGAATCACAGAATCTCCCCCCTATGGGCGAAAAATAGTCATAAATACGCTTGATTTTAAGATACACCTCAAACGAAAGCCCTGTCAACGTTTAGCATTTCTGAGAAATTCCCCTTCTCTTCCTAGAAAATAAACGTTGACACTAAATGCTGCTTTTCCTACACTTAATTGTGTATATTATGTGACAAGGAGGATTCAACATGGAAATGAAAGTCGAAACGAATTCCCCTTCTATGTCGCCAAAACCAAGTAAACAAACGGGTTGGCGCATTTGGTGGAGTTTATTACGTCCTCATACATTAACAGCAGCTTTTGTTCCTGTTTTTATCGGAACAGCTTATGCAATGCAAGTAGGGGGTATTAATCAAATACATCTCCCTCTTTTCTTTATCATGCTTCTTGCCTGTCTTCTCATTCAAGCAGCAACAAACATGTTCAATGAATACTTTGATTATAAAAGAGGATTAGATCATGAAGGTTCAGTTGGTATCGGCGGTGCAATTGTTCGCGACGGGATTCCGCCAAAAACAGTATTGAACTTAGCATTTGGATTTTTCGGTATCGCAATGCTATTGGGCGTTTATATTTGTATGAATTCTAGCTGGTGGCTTGCTGCAATCGGTCTTGTTTGTATGGCCGTTGCCTACCTTTATACAGGCGGCCCCCTTCCAATTGCCTATACACCATTTGGAGAATTAACAGCAGGATTATTTATGGGTGTTATTATTATTGGTATTTCTTTCTTCATTCAGACTGGCACTGTAACATCAGAAATTATTTTAGTATCTATTCCAAATTCGATTTTAATTGGTGCAATTTTACTTTCTAACAACATTCGTGATTTAGATGGTGATAAAGAAAACGGTCGTAACACCTTAGCAATTATCGTTGGACGTGAAAACGCAATTGGTGTCCTTGCATCTATGTTTATCGTTTCATACATTTGGACGATTGCCCTAATGATTGTCGGAATCGTCTCTCCATGGATGCTAATCGTATTCCTAAGTGCACCGAAAGCATTTAAAGCAACAAAAGGATTTATCGGAAAAAGTATTCCAATGGAAATGGCACCTGCAATGATTGCAACTGCAAAAACAAATACAATCTTTGGATTTTTAATGGGAATGGGCCTATTGCTTGGATATTTTCTATAGAAGAGGAGCTGCTAGTTAGCTCCTTTTTTCAATTTCAAAATATATCGGTGCTTTTTCAATATATGGGCGATGTCATTACCTTCCTAAATTCCTCCTCATATTTCCTGTAATCCAGCTCATACTACATAAAGAAACCGAATTGTAGGAAGGTGGATACTATGTTAACTCCACAACAAATCAATCATTTTAAGTCTATTTTAGAAAAGCAACAACAAGAGTTAGAACAAACGCTGCAAAATCATGAAGGGACAGACCGTGCTTCTGAACGGGAATCTGTTGGAGAATTATCGGCTTATGATAATCACCCTGGCGATATGGCTACCGAATTATATGAACGCGAAAAAGACTTTGGACTTATTGAATTTTGGCATAAGCAACTGCAAGATACAAAGGATGCCCTGCAAAAAATTGAAGCTGGCACATACGGGGTTTGCGAAGTTTCTGGTGAAGAAATCCCGCTGGAAAGATTAGAAGCCATGCCGACTGCTACAACTTGTATTGAACATACGACAAATAAATTAAACCTAGGTGCACGTCCCATTGAAGAAGAATTGGTAGAGCCACCGTTTGGCAAATACGATATGGACAGTGCCGTTGGATATGATGCAGAGGATGCTTGGCAAGATGTTGCTTTATATGGAACATCAGAAACGCCATCTGATTTAGAACGCCGCGACTCGAAGAATTTTGATGAGATGTATATGGATGCCGAAGAGCCACGCGGTTACGTAGAAGACTTTGAAAACTTCATCGGAACAGATATGTATGGGAAGAACCCACAGGTGTATGCGACAGAAGAACATGAAGAATATGAGCAGATGCTTGATGATTTTGAAGAGCGCACCTTTAAAGGGGAATTATCTCCGAATGAATCTAGTTCAAAAGAATAAAAAAAGCATTCCGAAATTCGGAATGCTTTTTCTCGCTAGCTAATTAGTTTTTTGTAACGTTAGCAGCTTGTGGTCCACGGTTACCTTCAACGATTTCGAAAGAAACTTCTTGACCTTCTTCTAAAGTTTTGAAGCCGTCGCCTTGGATAGCTGAGAAATGTACGAATACATCGTCTCCACCTTCAACTTCGATGAAACCGAAACCTTTTTCGCTGTTAAACCATTTAACTTTACCTGTTTGCATGTCATGTACCTCCTAAATAAAAATGAAACTATGAATCCACATGAAAAGGTGGATATAAAGGACATGAATGTATCTCAGACCTAACGCCTTGAATTAAACACGCTTTATTTCCGTACCACATTATGTAGCTCAATAGTGATTTCACTATATCACGCTCTATCAAAAACGTCAAATGAGAACACTTTCATTTCAGTATTTTTTTAAAACTTCACAAAATATGTAAACTATATAAACTAGTAGAAAACCTTTTTTGAGGCGGGAGAGAGCATCCAGCCTTGCATAGAAACGTTCAGACTCTTTTTAGCCCCTGCCCTGTAAAAAACAAAAGGAGAATACAAGTAAATGTCACCTTTTGTTCTTCGTAGCAGCAACTTACATGTCGAAAAATTAAAATGACTTTTTGTTACAAATTAGCAAAATGATTGTTTTCTAATCTCTTTAAATTCTGTACAATATGAGTATCCACTACATATGAGGTGAAAATAATGAAAGCACATGAAATTGAGTATAAATTATACGGCGATGATATGCAGTTCGTTGAAATTGAATTAGATCCAGAAGAAAGCGTAATTGCAGAAGCTGGCGCAATGATGATGATGGAAGACTATATTGAAATGGAAACCATCTTCGGCGACGGTGGCGGAAAGTCTAGTGGCCTATTCGGTAAACTAATGGGAGCTGGAAAACGTCTTGTTACGGGTGAAAGTATGTTTATGACTGTATTTACAAATACAGGTCATGGCAAACGTCATGTATCATTTGCTGCACCGTATCCTGGGAAAATCGTTCCAGTTGATTTAAGAGAGTATCAAGGCAAAGTAGTTTGCCAAAAAGATGCATTCCTTTGCGCTGCAAAAGGTGTTTCTATCGGAATTGAATTCACGAAAAAAATTGGTAGCGGCTTCTTCGGCGGAGAAGGCTTCATCATGCAGAAACTTGAAGGTGATGGACTCGCTTTCATGCATGCAGGTGGCACTGTGTACAAACGTGAACTAAAGCCTGGCGAAAAACTGCGCATCGATACAGGTTGTCTTGTTGCAATGACAAGAGATGTTGACTATGATATTCAATTTGTAGGCAATGTAAAAACTGCTCTATTTGGCGGAGAAGGGTTATTCTTCGCAACGTTAGAAGGACCAGGAACAGTTTGGCTTCAATCCTTAACACTTAGCCGTTTAGCAGCGCGTCTTACAAATCCTGCAGCTCAAAGCAGCGGGGAAGGTAGCGTTTTAGGTGGACTTGGTCGACTTCTGGATGGGAAAGAATAAAAAACAAATCGCTACGTCATAAGGCGTAGCGATTGTTTTTTCACTTATCTTCTTCTCTTGCGGGACTGTACATCCCATTTTGAATCATATAATACTCCATCGCTTCATTTAACCACGCCTCTTCTTCCTTTGTATACGGGGACGGAATCATATCCTCATACTGATCTTCTATATTTTCTAAGTTACCCAAAGTGTGTAAAGCATCCTTCCCTACATATTGAAGCGTTGCCTTCATATGTTCATTAACAAGCTTTTGCACCTCTGGATTATGGACTGGCTTCCCAAATAATCTTTTCACTTCTTTCGACAACTGAATAAATTCTTTATCCAATGCGACCATCTCTTCTTCAGATTTATCGTATAATCGATCAACGGCTTTCTTATCCATGTATTCCTCAAGCCATAGGCGTTGTTCACTTTCTTTTTGTATATTACGAATTAAACTCATTAAAATATTACTATCTACTTGCCCTTCATCTTCTAATAAAGTAATTGTCCGATTAATGGCTTTCAAAGAAGTTTCAATATGTTCCTTTTTTTCTTCAAAGGCTGTTTTTTGGCGTTGTAATGTTTCTTTTAAGCTTTCATTAAAGCTAGACATATTGATCATTACACATATTTCATCTAGACTATATCCTAAAAATTTAAGACTCACTATCTTTTGCAACGTTAAGATATCTTTATTTACATATATTCGATGCCCAGACCTAGGATGTTTTTCCGGTTTAAGTAATCCGATGTCATCGTAATAATGTAGCGTTCGTATTGATGTGCCTGTTCTTTTAGAAAACTCTCCAATTGAATAATTTTCATTGTTACTCATCCGTTATTCCCCCCTACATTGTTTTACCGATATGGTTACTCAAATCATACTACCTCACGTAACTGTAGGTTCAAGTATTAAATTGCTTCAAATTTCCTCAAAGAATGATTATTCCCTTTCACTCATATATTGAACTATTACTATTTCTTAAGGAGGGGCTTCCTTGATGCGTGCTCCTTTATCTTTTGATAAAGATACTGCCATATTATTAGCTTCATGCTGTGAATTAACATATGATCAATATAAACAAAATGGCGTTTTTCAAATACCGGATGGATTTCAATATGTACAAGGCTTTCAAGCAAAGGTCATTCAAACAACAGAATGGTTTGGCTTCATATTAGAATCTGAGGATACCATCGTCGTTGCCTTTCGGGGAACACAAACTGATTTAGAGTGGATTATTGATTCACTTGTGAACCAAAAACCTTATCCATACGCCTTAAATAGCGGAAATGTTCATAACGGATTTCTCTCTATTTATGAATCTTGCCGTGATCCAATTATGGATATGCTTGTCTCCTTACCATCACATAAAAAACTGCTTGCCACAGGACATAGTCTCGGCGGAGCACTTGCCACACTACACATATTAGACGCGCGAGTGAACACTGCGTTTGCACAATACGGTCTCTATACCTTCGCTTCTCCAAAAGTCGGTGATATTACTTTTCGAAACTATTACAACATGCAAGTCGCAAGCAGCTTTCGCTTCGTTAATTTATTCGATGTCGTCCCGCTTCTTCCCCCGCGCAAAGTGCATTTTAATGACCGTGACTGGGAGTATACACATGTTCATCACAACATGACATTTACGAAAAATACAAAATCTATCGCCAACAATCACGCCATGACAACATACAAAACATGTCTGACTTCTCATTTTTGATACGGAAACATTTGGAAACAACATATCGGTATACTATAATAATCTATGTAACTACTTCTGGATGAGGGGACCAAACATGCTAAAATATTTCTTTGCACTTTTTCTAGTATTATTGTTTGCAGTTACAGGTTTCTTTACATTCTCATACTTTGCTACAGACGAATATGGTGGGACTGGTATGTTATACTCGGTGACACCTTATATCTCTATAGTGAAATAATCAAAAACGGCTTGGAAGTTTCCAAGCCGTTTTTGATTTACCTACCTTTACTTTATGAATTCAACTCATTCTCTTATTTCTATATTCAGTTCACGAAAGCTTAACCATATCACCAATACCCCAAATCTCATTACTATATTGTAAAATCGTACGGTCACTCGCAAAGTGCCCAGATTGTGCAATATTGATGATCGACATCTCTAACCACTTTCTTCTGTTTTCGTATGCTCTCCCTACATCTTCTTGGCGCTCTGCATATGGACTAAAATCACGAAGAACAAAATACTCATCATTTTGGATGACAAGAGAATCATAAATTGCTTCAAATTCAGCGCCAGCATTTGTGAAGAAACCATTTGTTAATTGGTCAACTACTTTTTTAATATGCATATTGTGATGATAGTAGTCGTTCGCACGATATCCACCATTTTGATAATAATGCAGTACTTCTTCCGCCGTTAATCCGAAGATAAAACAGGCTTCGTCCCCAACTCTTTCTCTTATTTCAATATTAGCACCATCCAGCGTTCCGAGTGTAATGGCACCGTTCATCATAAACTTCATATTTCCTGTTCCTGATGCTTCTTTACTTGCTGTTGAGATTTGCTCACTTACATCTGCTGCTGGGAATATATCTTCCGCAAGTGAAACACGATAGTTTTCTAGAAAGATAACTTTCATATATTGACTCACATACGGATCTTCATTTACTTTTCTGGCAAGTTCATTTATTAATTTAATAATTTTTTTCGCATAATAATAGCCTGGTGATGCTTTCGCGCCAAAAATAAATGTGCGCGGATAAAATGAAAAGCTTGTGTCGTCTTTTAAACGATTGTACAAATATAAAATATGTAATACGTTTAATAATTGTCTTTTATAAGCGTGCAATCGTTTTACCTGTACATCAAAAATAGAATTTGGATCCACAACAATTCCCATCTTATTTGCAATTCTCTCAGCCAAAATACTTTTACGGTGCTGCTTTACAGAGTGTAACTTGTCTTGAAAAACAGTATCATACCGATAATCTTGCAACAATTGTAACTTTTCAGGTTGCTTCTTCCACTCCGTTCCAATCGCTTCTGAAATGAGATTCGTAAGCTGTGGGTTTGCTTTCATGAGCCATCGTCTATGAGCAATTCCATTTGTTTTATTATTAAATTTGTCTGGGAAAAACTCGTAAAACAACCGCATTTCACGTTGTTTTAGGATTTCCGTATGAATTTTTGCAACACCATTTACACTATAGCTTCCGACAATTGCTAAATGTGCCATTTTGACAAGATTATGCGCGATAATCGCCATATCTTCAATCCGCTTCCAATCATACGGATAACGCTCCCACAATTCATGACAAAAGCGTTCATTAATCTCTTCAATAATCATATAAATCCGTGGTAATAACGGTTTAAAAATATGAATCGGCCACTTCTCAAGCGCTTCTGATAAAGTCGTATGATTCGTATAAGAAATCGTATGAGTTGTAATATACCAAGCCTCTTCCCAAGCAAGCTTTTCTTCATCTAATAAAATGCGCATCAGTTCAGGAATCGCAAGAACTGGATGTGTATCATTGATATGAATCGCAATTTTCTCATGTAAATTGCGAAGCGTTCCGTTGCGTTCACGATGCAAACGAACGATATTTTGCAAGCTCGCTGATACGAGAAAATATTGTTGTTTTAACCGAAGTATTTTCCCTTCATCATGCGTATCATCAGGATATAAAAGTTCTGATACCACTTCTGTTTCACGTTTATATTTCAAAATATCCTTGCAGTTTTGCGGGAAGGAAACTGGCTCTGCGTTCCAAAGCCGAAGTGTATTCACAGTATCTGTTTCATATCCAACAACCGGAACATCATAAGGAACAGCCATAATAACTTCTGCGTCAGTATGTCGAAACTCTAAGCGCCCATTAATTTGTACGGCTTCCACTTGTCCAAAATAACTCACTTCCACTGCTTGATCATGCCTTCTTACTTCCCAAACATTTTCATGAAGAAGCCACTGTTCAGGCAATTCTACTTGATATCCATCGACAATTTTTTGATCAAACAAGCCATGCTTATATCTAATACCACATCCGTGTCCTGGAAGATTTAACGATGCAAGTGAATCAAGAAAACAGGCTGCTAAGCGGCCTAGTCCTCCGTTTCCAAGCCCTGCGTCCGCTTCGCTTTCCTCCAATTCCTTCAATGAAACCCCAAGTTCTGAAATACCTTTTTCACATACATCACGTATTCCTAGATTCAGCAAGTTACTACCAAGCAAACGACCGAGTAAGAATTCAATAGATAAGTAATACATTTGCTTTTGATTCCCGGTCCGGTACCTTTCATTTGTTGCAATCCAGTGCTGATTCATATACTCACGTACCATATGACCAAGCGTATTATACTGATCACGACTTGTAGAATCTTTGAAACTTTTTCCATACATCGTTTCTAGTTTTTCTAAAAAAGCTGCTTTAAAGCTTTCAACATGAGTAAACATCTTTTCACCACCTAAGAGTGTTTCAGCAAACTTTTATATAGTTCCTTGTATGCGAGAGCCGAATTTTTCCAGCTATAATCTTCTGTCATCGCCTGTTTGACAAGCTGATCCCATACCGGTTTATTATGATAGTACGTAAGCGCACAACGAACCGTATATAACATGTCATGAGCATTAAAATTTCTAAAGCTGAAACCATTTCCGGTCTCCGTTTTCTCATTATAAGACTGAACTGTATCATTCAATCCCCCTGTTTCCCTTACAATTGGGATTACACCGTATGCCAGTGCAATAAGCTGCCCAAGACCACACGGTTCAAATAATGACGGCATTAAAAATAAATCGCTGCCTGCATATACTTGATGTGCTAACTCCTCATTAAATCCGATATACACTTTCACTTTTTCTGGATACTCATATGCCATCCATTCGAAAAACTGCTCATATTCAGAATCTCCTGATCCTAAAATGATGCATTGTACATCATCTTCCATCATTTCATGAAATACCGTACGTACTAAGTCAAGGCCTTTTTGCTTTGTTAACCTTGTTACCATCGAAATAATTGGCGTATCTTCTTTTTCTGGCAAACCAAAGTAGCGCTGCAGTGCACGTTTATTTTCTTGCTTATCACATAGCGACTCTGCATCATACTGCGCAGTTATAAATGCATCTGTTTTCGGATTATATACGCTCGTATCAATACCATTTACAATCCCACTCAGCTTATCATTATATTTACGCAGTAAACCATCTAGCTTTTCGCCAAAAAATTCATATTGAATCTCTTCTTTATACGTAGGGCTAACCGCTGTAATACGATCGGAAGCGATGATGCCCCCTTTCATAAAGTTAACGTTCCCATAAAATTCAAGCTGTTCACTATGAAAATATTCGTCACCAAGCTCCAGTAAATCATGCATAACCTCACGAGAAAATACACCTTGAAACTGCAAATTATGAATCGTATAAACGGTTTTAATATGTTGATATAACGGGTTGTCCCCATACTTTTCACGCAGTAAAAAATTCGCCATCGCGGTATGCCAATCATGACTATGAAGGATATCCACTTCAAAATCCAGGTGCGGCATACACTCTAATACTGCTTTAGAAAAGAACGAAAAACGTTCTCCATCATCATAATGACCATAAAGAGAATCCCTTTTAAAATAATATTCATTGTCGATTAAATAATACGTAATCCCGTCTTGCTCTCCTTTTAAAATCCCGCAATATTGATTTCGCCAACCGAGCTGAACATGGATTACTTTGTGAAGCGTACATGCTTCTCGCAAGTGCGCAGGAATAAGACTATAGTTCGGAAGTATAATGCGAACGTTCACTCCTAATTTTTTGAGTTCCTTTGGAAGTGCACCCGCTACATCTGCTAGGCCTCCTGATTTAATAAACGGTACGCATTCTGATACTGCAAATAAAATATTCACGTGTTGTTCCACTGCCTGAAAAGCGTGTACACCCTGTGCCGCCCTTCTTACAGCTTCCTCCCTTCGAATTTTAAATTCATATCATGATGAGCCAGTAAATCCCTATTAGATAGGATTTCACCGGCTATATAAATTCATTTTCATTTTTCAACATATAATCCATCCCATAAAAAACCAAAAGATACCCTCTATTTGCTTGCTTCTTTCGTTTTAACTTAGCATGGGGCCAAAAAAGGTACTGCCCACTTCTATGCAAGGCAGGACACTCTCTTCACCTAAAAAAAGAATGTTTTCATTTATATTGAGATTTCAAGAATAACTCGTAATATTTTGACTTCGGACACTACCTTTTTCCAAAACATGTGGTTGTTCAGGCGTTCCTGTTAAAACTACACCATCCTCAATCTTAACATCTTTATCAATAATAACACCATCTAATATACAATTATCTCCAATTTGGCTCTTTTGCATAATAATGCTATTGCGAATCACTGAACCTTCTCCAACCTTTACAGAACGGAAGACAACGCTATTCTCAACCTTCCCTGCAATGACGCTGCCATTTGCGATCATTGTATTTTGTACATTTGCTCCCTTTATATAACGCGTTGGTGGCTCATCTTTTACTTTTGTAAAAATTGGTGCTTCTTTCGTAAATAACTGCTTCCAAATAGAAGGCTGCAAAATTTCTAAACTATGCTTATAATAGCTTTCAATCGAATCAATGACAGCTACGTATCCTGTATGTTCATATGTTCCAATGTACAATGATTTCCCCTGTTTTTCTCTAACAACATCAAATAAACTATAATGCTCCATATCTTTATATGTTTCAAATAAATCTAATAATAGCTGTTTCTTAAGCACATAGGTTTGCAGGGGAACTCCTTCATGGCACACTTCCGTAACATCTGCTTCCGTATGTATATGTCTCTCTAGTACTCCTTGAAAATTTATCGCTGTAACAAGATGACTATTTGTAATGACAACATACTCTTGTTTGCTGCGCAGAAAATAGTCAATATGTCTTCTAAAATGAGCAAAAGAACCAAACTCATCTTGATCACATTGGCAATTCGGAGGAAATAAAAATAAGCCATCGCGTTTTCTATCTAAATCCCATTGCTTTCCTGATCCGAGGTGATCCATCAAGGAACGATTTTTATGACTTGTAAAAATCGCTACACTATGAATATGAGAATTAACCATATTCGAAAGCATAAAATCAATGAGACGATAACGTCCTCCAAATGGTAGTGCTGCCAGTGAACGATGCCCTGTTACTTTCTTTAAGGAAGGAAAACTCCCTGTTGCATTAATAATTCCTAACATTGATTCTCCCATTCATCTCATCCTCCTTTTCTATTTCCCCTCAGCTATTAGTACGACATCATCGATATTTTTTTCTGGACGAATAATTGTCCCATCTTCAATGACCATACCTGATCCAACAATTGCTCTTTCGACGATAACATTTTTACCAATGCATGCATCCGGCATAATGACCGAATCGATCACCATACTCCCCTCTCCAACCGTCACGCCTTGGAATAAAACTGAGTGTTTTACATCCCCTTCAATAACGCATCCTTCATTAATTAATGATTCTTCCACCTTCGCCCCTTCAGCAATATACTGTGGTGGTTCATTCGGATTAACTGAATAAATACGCCAACTATGATCATTTAAATGTAAAGACGATTCTTCACGAAGCAAGTCCATATTTGCTTCCCACAAGCTTTTTACAGTTCCAACATCTTTCCAATACCCTTCAAATGGGTAAGCCACGAGCTTTTTCTCTTCATCTAATAAAAGCGGGATGACATCTTTTCCAAAATCATTACTAGATTCTGGATTTCTTGCATCCATCTCTAAATATTCTTTTAACACGGCCCAATTAAAAATATAAATACCCATCGAGGCAAGATTACTTTTTGGAAACTGTGGTTTTTCCTCAAACTCAACAATTTCCATGTCTTCGTTCGTATTCATAATTCCAAATCGACTTGCTTCATCCCAAGGTACTTCAATAACAGAAATCGAAACGTCTGCTTCTTTTTCAATGTGGTAATCTAGCATTTTACTGTAATCCATTTTATAAATATGATCCCCTGATAAAATCAGAACATATTCTGGATCATACTGATGTAAGTAATTTAAATTTTGATAAATTGCACTTGCTGTTCCTGTATACCATTTCACGCCTGAAGATTCCGAGTACGGGGGCAATACAGTCACGCCGCCATTCACACGATCTAAATCCCAAGCATTACCGATTCCAATATAGCTATGAAGCTCAAGTGGCTGGTACTGGGTTAAAATCCCAACGGTTTCAATACCAGAATTTGCACAATTACTTAATGTGAAATCGATAATTCGGTACTTACCACCAAACGGAACAGCTGGCTTGGCTAAATTCTTTGTTAAAGCACTTAAACGACTACCCTTTCCTCCTGCTAGTAACATTGCTACGCACGTCTGCTTTTGTACCATCTTGTTTTTTGCTCCCCTTTCTCGTTTTCACTGGTCTTAAAATAGATACACCAAATGGTGGAATTGTTATTTCTACATGAGCAGACTGGTTATGATACGGCTCGCGTATTGCCTTCAGCCGTTTTTTATTCACCTGTCCTGAGCCGCCGTATATTACATCATCACTATTTAAAATTTCGTTATAATATTGGAATTCTGGTACGCCCACTTTATAATTTTCGTACACAATGTTTGTAAAATTGCATACAACAACAAGAACGTCTTCCTCTTTATCTCCTTTACGAATAAACGAAAATATACTTTGCTCATTATTGTCAGCATCGATCCATTGAAAGCCTTCCTGTGAGTGATCAAGCTGCCAAAGTGGTTTTGATCGCTTATACAATGCTATGAGCTCTTTAAAGTAATCATGCATATAACAATGCATTTCAAAATCATGTAAATTCCAATCTAGATCCTCGAGATCTTTCCATTCATCAAATTGACCAAATTCTCCGCCCATAAAGAGCAATTTCTTCCCTGGATGTGCAAAGAAATACCCGTATAATAAGCGAAGCTGCGCAAACTTTTCCCAGTAGTCTCCCGGCATTTTATTTAACAATGATTTTTTCCCGTGAACGACTTCATCATGAGAAAGCGGTAATATAAAGTTTTCGGAGTAAGCATAGAGCAAAGAAAATGTCATTTTCTCATGAATATATTTCCGATATTCCGGTGCACACTCCATATATTTCAACACATCATTCATCCAGCCCATATTCCACTTATAATTAAATCCTAATCCCCCTTCATAAGTTGGAGCGGTCACAAGTGGCCAAGCTGTCGAATCTTCTGCAGTCATCAGAAATTCTTCGTCCTCTGCAAATACTGCCTCGTTTAACTCTCGTAAAAAGGAAACCGCATACTCATTACTTTGCTGCCTTCCTTCTTTTTCCCAATACAGCATATTTGCAACTGCATCGACGCGAAAGCCGTCAATATGGTAATATTTCATCCAAAACAATGCATTTGAAATTAAAAAATTTCGCACTTCCTGTTTTCCTAAATCAAAATTCACTGTTCCCCAAATACGATTTTCCCTTACATCCAAATCTTTATATTCATAAGTTGGTGCCCCATCAAATAAATACAAACCGTGAGCATCCTTACAAAAATGACCTGGTACCCAATCTAAAATGACACCGATTCCATATTTATGACATTCATCGACAAAATACATGAAATCATGAGGCGTACCAAATCGACTTGTCACTGCATAATATCCGGTTCCCTGATATCCCCATGAACGGTCATATGGATGTTCGACAAGCGGCATAATTTCAATGTGTGTAAATTGATGTTCTGCTACATAAGGAATGAGCTCATCTGCCATTTCTCTATATGAATACAAAGAGCCATCTTCTTTCTTTTTCCATGAACCAAAATGCAACTCATAAATTGCCATTGCTTCCTTATAACTTACTTTTCGTTTCTTCTTTCGGAACCAATTTCTATCATTCCATTTATATCCCCTTATATCAAAAATAACAGATGCCGTGTTTGGTCTTACTTCTGCATATGTTGCATAAGGATCTGCTTTTAAAATTGTTTCGCCACCTTTGGTTTCAATCGCATACTTGTATATCTCTTTTTCCTCCAAATGTGGTATAAACAATGACCAAATACCCTCTTCTGTCATTTTTCGCATCTTATGCTCGTCAATATTCCAATCATTAAAATCGCCAACTACACTCAAAGCTTTCGCATGAGGAGCCCATACTGTAAATCGTACGCCTTGTATTTCATCCTCTACTACAGGATGCGCGCCAAATATGTTATAGCTCTCATAACACTGTTTTGTGTGAAATTCATACACACTTTCTTCCATACAATTTGTTACACTCAATATGTTCACCTCACTAAGATGACAGAATTTTTATTACCTTGTAAACATTCGTTAAAATACTGAAATATCCTTGTGCATTTTTAAATAAATATACGTTTTTTCGCGGAAATTAAAGGGAACATTTTAATTTTCCGTTAAATATATCGAATTTTGACGAATATTCATTGAAAGCGGTTTATTTTAAAAAAATAACAAAAAGCACTCTATGGGCAATAGAATGCTTTTTGTTATAAACGCCCCTTATCCAGTAAAGGAGGTATACTTTTGGGATATACAAGGGAACTGGAAAAGGAATTTGTATGAGGTTATATATAAAATTCAGAAGCAGGAAGCAGTTTCTCGCTTCTAAATCATTTATCAATTATCTTAAAGTACTGGTGCCATTGTTTCTTTTAATACTTTTACTGAGTGAGCGAACTTCGCTTTTTCTTCTTCATTTAACTCAAGTTCAACGATTTCACGTACACCTTCTCGGTTAATAACAGCTGGAACACCTACATAAGCGTCTTTCTCACCATATTGACCTTCAAGGTATGCAGATACAGTTAGTACACTGTTCTCGTTGTTTAAGATTGCCTTTGTTACACGAAGTAGTGACATACCGATTCCGTAGTAAGTTGCACCTTTACGTTCGATAATGTGGTAAGCAGCATCACGTACATTTACAAAGATTTTATCTAAATCATCTTGGTTATACTGTTCGTTGTTCGCTAAGATTGTTTCTAATTTTTGTACACCTATAGTTGCATGACTCCATACTGGAAGTTCAGTATCACCGTGTTCACCAATGATGTATGCATGAACGTTGCGTGGATCTACATCTAAGTAATCACCTAGCATATAACGGAAACGAGCAGAGTCAAGAGTTGTACCAGAACCGATTATGCGTTCTTTTGGTAATCCAGATTCTTTCCAAGTTACATAAGTTAAGATGTCAACTGGGTTAGTTGCGATTAAGAAAATACCATCAAATCCAGTATCCATAATACCGCGAACGATTTGCTTAAAGATTTTTGTATTTTTCTCAACTAAGTCTAGGCGAGTTTCACCTGGCTTTTGTGGTAATCCAGCAGTGATAACAACTAAATCTGCATCTTTACAATCTGCATAACTACCGCTCCAAACCTTTGTTGGTGATGGAGAGAATGGTACTGCATGGCTTAAGTCCATTGCTTCTCCTTCTGCTTTCGCTTCATTTACGTCAACAAGTACGAATTCTTCAGCTACACCTTGGTTAATCATTGAGTAAGCATAACTACAACCTACAGCACCTGTTCCTACTAATACTACGCGATTGATACCTTTTTTCATGGTAATTTCCCCTCTCTATTGTTCACATTTATCATGATTGTTTAAGTAATTAATTAAAATACTAATTTAATGTTGTTTAACTTCCTTACATTCATATTGTAGCATAAGTTATTGTGAATTCATTCACAAATTATGACCTATTTGTGAACTTTTTCACACACAGTAGAAAGTTATTATATCAGGCTTGGAATCCATCAAAATGAAAGCCTTTTCTTTAGATTGTGAAAAGGCTGCTTTACTGTGTTGCTATCGTTTTGTCTATTAAAAACTAAAATAACACCTAATAAAAAAGCTATCCTTTCAACAACATTTCCAGAAAGAATAGCTTTCTCTTGGATCAAAGTTTTAACTTTTCTCTGGCATTAAGCGAGTGGCAACTCCAATCCTGTTCCATGCATTAATAGCAACAATCTGCATAATAATTTCAGCAATTTGTTCTTCTTCAAAGAATTTCCTTACTTCTTCATATACCTCATCAGGAACATGCGTTTCCGCTACTAGTGTAATCGCCTCTGTCAAAGCAAGCACAGCACGTTCTGCCTCTGTAAAGAACGGTGTCTCACGCCAAGCATTAAGAGCATAAATACGCTGCTCTGTTTCCCCTAGTTTTCGTGCATCTTTCGTATGGAGATCAATGCAATACGCACATCCATTGATTTGAGAAGCCCGGATTTTAATTAGCTCTTTCAATGTCTCATCAATGCTTGTAGTCATCAAATATTTTTCTAATCCCGCCATTGCCTTATAACCTTCAGGATTTACCTTTCCCATTAAAAACCTTGTTTCCATTGTATAGTCCCTCCATAAAATAAAATTAATTTATACTTTGGCGTCAGGATATTGAATAATGTCTTTCATAAATCTTTTCATATCATGATTGTAGTTCATGACAGACCTTCTAAAAGAAAACATATATAGCATCCCTTTCATACCCTGTCACTTATAAGACAAATTAGCTTTTCAATTTGTGACAAAATAAAAAGAAATCTTAAAAAAATAAAGATTTCTTTTCATTTTTATACTATAGAACTGAAATATGCTTTAATTTATCGGGATTGACTACAATGTAGATTCTTCTAATTAATTCTCGGCTTTCATCCCACTCAAAACATATAGCTTTCTCTGCACATCCCTTATTCCTTGCTAAGATACCAATTTGACCATTTATGATAGTTGGAAGAAGTTCGACTTGAAAGAATCCCTTTGAAACAATTGCCTCCAAAAATGTCTGGATACGCTGTTTGCCCAAAATCGGAAATATGGCTGCACGCACTTTACCTCCTCCATCAGTGACAAGAGCTACGTCCTCTCTCAACAGATTAATAAACGCCTCAAAATTCCCTGTTTCTGAACCTTGGATAAAGGTATGTACCATTTTTTCTGTATGAATCGATTGCTGCGGATGTACTGACACTTCATACTGTATCTTCTCTTTGCAACGGCTGTAAATCTTTCGGCAATTTACTTCTGATTTATTTAAAAGCTCAGCTATTTCACGATAATCGTAACCAAGTGCTTTCCTTAAAACGAATATGGCTCTTTCAACAGGAGTTAAATTCTCTAACAATACAAGGAATGCATAGGATACTCTTTCGCTTTGAATTATAGTTTCCATAGGATTTAATTTCACTGTATCTATTTCCGGCTCAGGAAGCCATTCTCCTGTATATATTTCTCTTTTTTTCCGTGCTGATTGTAGTATATTCAAACAATGGTTCGTCGTCATCTTAATTAAATACGCTTTCATATTTCTAACTGGCTCTTGGTTCACATGTTGACTTTTCATAAGTATATCCTGTGCAACATCCTCCGCATCACTAACAGAGCCAAGCATTCGATATGCGACAGAGTATACTAAAGGTTGATAGGTTCGATACAAAGTTTCAAAATCCATATTATCACTCCATTCTATAGCGTGTCTCAATATAAAAATATATGATTTGTTATAATGAAAAGATTATTTTTCTGCTACGGAAGGCTTGTATAATTATCTCTTCCATTTTTTCATATTCCATCGCTCTCTCCTTTCTATTAGTCAGATGCTCAAAGCATAAAAAAGTATACTAAAAAACAGACGTATCAAAGTCTGTTTTTTTCCTGAATAACTATCCACTTAAATAAGAATGAAACAAAATATTTGAATTTCATGCAGGCTTGCTTTCTCTTTACGAGTTTTTGATACTCCCGTTATTTTGTTCCGAATGAAATATGTTATTTTCACTTGTAGCAACAATCTTTACCTTGTATGGCAGTTTGTTAATCCCAATATACATAACCGGATTCTTATCTTTTCCCTTACCCTTTTCAGGATTTAAATCAATAACGGACGTATCTTTTGCATCTTTCACTTCTTTTACCGTAATTTTATCATTTTAGTGCCTTTCACTACCACTGGTCATCTATTTCTAGAAGGATTGAACATTCTCTTTTTTAATGCTATTTTGTTTAAAAACAAGTGAAAAAGCATTACAACTTGTTTTTTAGCGTTCATATTTGTCTTATTTATTATGGCAAAACAAATTCACTTGCTTCGCTCTTCTTACTTCAGCGTGTAATGAAACAGAAATATTATATAATTTAGGAAAGTGGAAAGAGGTGATATTATGGAGGATAACATGCGGGAAAGCAGAAAAATAGCTACGCCCATTCTTTGGACTATTTCTTTACTTGTCGCTACACTATTAGTTTTTGTAATCACACGATTATATCCAAATACCAATTTACAGATTAGCATTGTTTTATTCTCTATCATAGACATTGGATTTATAGTCGCTTTGATATTGGGAATTAAGACAAAAAACGCTAGTATAATGATCTTCAGTGTTATATCTAACGGCATATTTTTTATACTACTATCCATTTTTATTTTTTTACTATTAGTTGCTAATGGTATTTCAGAACCGTAACAAAATCATTGATAAATAAAAAAAGAGATAGCAGATTATGCTATCTCTTTAAGTATGACCCGTACGGGATTCGAACCCGTGTTACCGCCGTGAAAGGGCGGTGTCTTAACCACTTGACCAACGGGCCAATTTCTGGCAGAGAAGAAGGGATTCGAACCCTCGCACCGCGTTAGCGATCTACTCCCTTAGCAGGGGAGCCCCTTGAGCCACTTGGGTACTTCTCTATATTATATGGCTCCGCAGGTAGGACTCGAACCTACGACCGATCGGTTAACAGCCGATAGCTCTACCACTGAGCTACTGCGGAATAATGGTGGGCCTAAATGGACTCGAACCATCGACCTCACGCTTATCAGGCGTGCGCTCTAACCAGCTGAGCTATAGGCCCCCAATAAAAAAGCGGGTGAAGAGAATCGAACTCTCGACCAGAGCTTGGAAGGCTCTTGTTTTACCACTAAACTACACCCGCATAAAATTATAAAATAAATGGTGAGCCATGAAGGACTCGAACCTTCGACCCTCTGATTAAAAGTCAGATGCTCTACCAACTGAGCTAATGGCTCATTTTGAAAGTGGTGCCGGCTAGAGGACTTGAACCCCCAACCTACTGATTACAAGTCAGTTGCTCTACCAATTGAGCTAAGCCGGCGTATTTATTTAAAAATGGTGGCTCGGGACGGAATCGAACCGCCGACACGAGGATTTTCAGTCCTCTGCTCTACCGACTGAGCTACCGAGCCAGAAATAAATGGCGGTCCCGACCGGGGTCGAACCGGCGATCTCCTGCGTGACAGGCAGGCATGTTAACCACTACACCACGGGACCATTTGGTTGCGGGGACAGGATTTGAACCTGCGACCTTCGGGTTATGAGCCCG